>DASSOQ010000124.1:0-13488 GCA_035700365.1 Rhodanobacteraceae bacterium
ATTAAGAGTCTCCTGCTCTACCAACTGAGCTAACGGCCCGCGAACTCCGCATTGTACAAAATTGGGGTGGACGATGGGACTCGAACCCACGACAACCGGAATCACAATCCGGGACTCTAACCAGCTGAGCTACGTCCACCATTGAAAAATTCTTGAACCACAGTCGCCTGAGCGACTGCAGGGCGGCACCGCCCGCCGGCTTCGGGTGCGGCGAACGATGTCCGCGCTGCCACGCCCGGCGCGGCAAGCCCGAAGCCCGCATTCCGCGCAGTGAACGCGCAATTTTCATCGACCGCGTCGAAACTTGCAAGCGCCGCCGCGTGGATCGATTGATTCGCCGCAGGCCGTGCGTTACCGTGCGTGGATGCCCAGGCCCCCTGCCCGACCGGCCCCGCCGTCTGAAGAAGCCAACGCCGTTGCGCAATTCGAGCAATCGCTGGACGAACTCGAACGGGTGGTGGCCAAGATGGAGGGCGGGGAGTTGAACCTCGACGAGTCGTTGCGCTCCTTCGAGCGCGGCATTGCGTTGTATCGCAACTGCCAGGCCGCACTGGAACAGGCCGAGGCCCGCGTCAAGCTGCTGCTCGACCCGGCGCACCCGGAATCCGCGCAGCCTTTTGCGCCGCCCGAGGAACGTTGATCGGGCCATGCTGGCCGCGGGATCCGCGGCACCATGCCTGGAACCAACCGCAACACCTCGACCGGAGCGCACCTCGCGGCGCGCCCCGGGGGCTGCGTTCGCCGTTACTTGATCAGCCGCAACGCGAACGGATAGCGATAGCTTCCCTTGCTGTTGACGGCCATCGCGGCAACGATGCAGAACACCAGGTTCACGATCCAAAGGATGAGCCAAAGCGGCCCGCCGATGATGGCCAGGAAGATCGTCATCGTGAGGAACCAGCAAATCACGTAGCCGATAAGGATCGTGAGCTGGAAATTCAGCGCTTCCTTCGCTTCCGTCGTCAGATAGCTCTTCGCCGCGTTTTCCTTGTTCACCAGCCACACGATCAACGGCACGATGAATCCGAAGATGATGCCGGACAAATGCGTCAGCATCGCAAGGTTTCGGTCTTCGGCGCTGCCGCCCGCTACGGGCGGGTTGGGTACTGCGGATTCCGGCGGAACGCTCATCGGATTGCTCCCCTCTATGCAGTGGTGGGCGGTTGATGAACCGCAGCCAGACTTTCCACCACCCCACGCGGGGTGTCAAGCGCTGCGGCGCCCGCCGCCCGGGCGGGGCCCGGCAGCTCGTTTGCGGCACGCACGGGGTGTCAGCGAGTCCAACGAAAGCGCCTGTCGAAAACGGCGCGAATTCACTCGCCCGCGACGGTCATCTTCCCGATCAGGATCGAGCCGGCGAGGATCGAGGAGCGCGGATCGACGTCGGTCCCGATCGCCTGCAAGCCCATGAACATGTCGCGCAGGTTGCCGGCGACCGTGATTTCCTGCACCGGGTGGGAGATCCTGCCGTTTTCCACCCAGAAGCCCGCCGCGCCGCGCGAATAGTCCCCTGTCACGATCGAGACACCCTGCCCCAGCAGCTCGGTCACCACCAGGCCGCGGCCCATCCGCTCGAGCAGTCCGGCGAAGTCCTGCCGGGCGCCGTCGACCGAGCCGGGAGGGACCACCAGGTTGTGCACGCCGCCGGCGTTGCCGGTGGTCTGCAGGCCGAGCTTGCGCGCCGAATAGCTGCCCAGCACGTAGCGCTGCAGCACCCCGCCTTCGACCAGCGCGGATGCGCGCGTGGCGACCCCTTCGGAATCGAATGCCGTGGACGCGTGACCGCCGGGCAGCAACGGCTCCTCCAGGAGATCGACGAATGCCGGGAGGACGGGCTTGCCGGCGTGGTCGAGCAGGAAACTCGCGCGCCGATACAGCGATCCGCCGCTCACGGCGCCGATGAGATGTCCCAGCAGCGAGCGCGCGACTTCGGGTGCGAACAGCACCGGGCACTCCCGGGTGGAAACCCTGCGCGCATCCAGCCGCGCCACCGCACGCTCGGCTGCGGTCCTGCCGATGCGGGCGAATTCCGGAAGCAGCGCGGGATCGCGAACGTACTCGTACCAGCCGTCGCGCTGCATTGCCTCGCCCGTACCGGCGATCAGCGAACAGGAAACCGCATGGTGGGTGCCGCGTTCGCGCCCCACGAACCCGTGCGAGTTCGCGTACACGCCAAGCCCGCCGCCGTGCTGCACGTTCGCGCCTTCCGAGTTGGTGATCCGCTCGTCGGCACGGCCTGCGGCCTCGACCTCGCGGCCGATCTCGATCGCATGGTCGATGTCCAGGTCCCAGGGATGCCACAGGTCGAGATCGGGGAAACCGGTGGCCATGCGATCGGCATCCGCCAACCCCGCGCAGGGATCGGGTTCGGTGTAGCGCGCGATCGCACAGGCCTGCGCAATGGTCGCATCGATCGACGCGGGTTTCAGGTCGGCGGTCGACGCATTGCCCTTGCGCTGCCCGAAGTACACCGTGAGCCCGAAACCGCGGTCGCGGGTGCGTTCCACGGTTTCGACCTCGCCGAGGCGCACGTTCACCGAAAGGCCGGTGTCGACGCTCGCGGAAACCTCCGCCTGTGATGCCCCTGCGGCGCACGCCCTCCGGATCACGTCCTCGGCGAGCTCGGCCAGCCGATCGAGTTCGGCGATGCTGTCGTCGGCTGTCACAATGTCCGGGTTCACGTTCGATTCCTGTTCAAGAAGGTTCGGCCCGCATGGCCACTCACGACACAAGCGACGAGGCAGACCACGAACGCCCCAGCCGCAGCGCGCGACGGCGCGAAGCGCTCGACGTGCTGGCGTTCGCGAAGCGGTTGTCGGAACTTCCGCCGGCACGCATCGGGAAGCTGGATCTGCCCGATGACGTGCGCGAGGAACTCGCGCAGGTGCAACGCACGCCCTCGCACATCGCGCACAAGCGCCAGCTCGCGCACCTCGCCAAGGTGATGCGCGCCCACGACGACGACGCGTTCGCGTCGGCGCGGGCGGTGCTGGACAACGATCGCGCCGCTGGCGCGCGCGAAGCCGCGGAACTGCACCGGATCGAAGCGCTGCGCGAAAGGCTGCTGGGCGACGAAGCGGATGCGGCACTGACCGACTTCATCGCCACGCACCCGGGCGCCGATCGCCAGCAACTGCGCGCGCTGGTCCGCCAGGCGCGGCGCGAACGCGAATCGGGAAAGCCGCCGCGCGCGCAGCGGGAATTGTTCCGCTGGCTGCGGTGATCGGGCGCGTCCTAGGGGCAGCCCTGCGCGAAGCGCTTGCTGCTTCTTCCGGCCGCGACCGGTGACCCCGCGCAGCACGAGGTCCCTGTCGCGCGCAGGGCGCACTCCTGCACCCCATCATGAGGCGGTTCCGCCGACGGTCATCGCGGTCACCTTGGTCGTCGGCATCCCCACGCCGACCGGCACGCTCTGGCCGTCCTTGCCGCACACGCCGACACCGTCGTCCAGCTTCAGGTCGTTGCCGACCATCGCGACGCGCGTCAGTACGTCGGGGCCCGATCCGATCAGGGTCGCGCCCTTGACCGGCCGCGTCACCTTGCCGTGCTCGATCAGGTACGCCTCGTTCGCCGAGAACACGAACTTGCCGTTGGTGATGTCGACCTGGCCGCCGCCGAAGTTGACCGCGTACAAACCGCGCTCGACCGACGCGATGATCTCGCCCGGATCGTGCGCGCCCGCCAGCATGTAGGTATTGGTCATCCGCGGCATCGGCAGATGCGCGAACGACTCGCGGCGGCCGTTGCCGGTCGGCGCCATGCCCATCAAGCGGGCGTTGTGCTTGTCCTGCATGTAGCCGACCAGCCGCCCGTTCTCGATCAGGGTCGTGCGGTTCGTCGCGGTGCCCTCGTCGTCGATCGACAAGGAGCCGCGCCGTCCCTCCAGCGTACCGTCGTCGACCACCGTGACACCTTCGGCCGCGACCTTGTCGCCCATTCGTCCGGCGAATGCCGAGGCGCCCTTGCGGTTGAAATCGCCCTCGAGCCCGTGCCCGATCGCCTCGTGCAGGAGCACGCCCGGCCAACCCGGACCCAGCACGACGTCCATCGTGCCTGCCGGCGCATCGACCGCCTCCAGGTTCACCAGCGCCTGCCGCACCGCCTCCCGCGCCCACTCGTGGGCGCGCCCGGAGTCGAGCAGTTCGCGATACGCGCAACGGCCGCCGCCGCCAGCGTACCCCACCTCGCGGCGGGTGCCGTCCTCGGCGATCACGCGCACGTTGATGCGCGTCAGCGGCCGCACGTCCGCGGCCAGCGTGCCGTCGGCAGCCGCGATCAGCACCGAATCGTGCGTCGCCGCGAGACTGACGATCACCTGCTTGATGCGCGGATCGAGGCTGCGCGCCAGCGCATCGAGCTCGCGGAGCAGCGCGATCTTGGCCGCATTGTCCAAGCCCTCGATCGGATCGTCGGCCGGATACAGCGCGCGCGTGCCGCGCACCGCGAGCGGGTGGCCCGAGCCATTGCCCTCGCGCGCGATCGCACGCGCGGCCCCGGCCGCTTCCAGCAACTGCGGAAGCACGATGTCGTCGGAATACGCGAAGCCGGTCTTTTCGCCGGAGATCGCGCGCACGCCCACGCCCTGTTCGATCGAATGGCTGCCGTCGCGCACGATGCCATCCTCGAGCACCCACGATTCGGAGCGCGAGTGCTGGAAATAGAGGTCCGCCGCGTCGATCGAGGGCGCCATGACCCGCGCAAACACGCGCTCCAGGTCATGCGTGGAAAGCCCGCCGGGCGCGAGCAGGTTGCGTTCGGCAAGCGACAGCGGTGAATCCATCAGGAGCAATCCGGCAGCAGCGCAATCCACCAACGTAAGGGCGGCTTCGGTGATCCGCAAGGCTGGAGGTGGCCGGTGCCGGGCTTGGCGCCGAAGCGGATGCCGCCGGGGCGGGACCAGCAGCAGGCGCGCGAGGCATGCTGGCCGCGGGTGCGGGAGCGGTCGTGCCGCCTGGCGCGGGAGCCGTCGTGCTGGCCGGGACGGCTCGGGGGGATGTCGTGGTCGCGGACACGGGCGGCGAGCCGGGAAGCACCGACGCAGGCGCGGACGCCGCGGATGGCGCCGGCGGCGGCGACGCGCTCGATGCCGCGGGAGGCAGTTCGGCCTCCTTGATCGTGGTGATCTTCGGCTCGTCCCATGTCCCGGTGACGCGATAGATGCTGCCGGCGGCCTTGTTGATGCCCTTGCCGAGCAGCCCTTGCACCACCAGTCCGGCGGCCGCGCCGACCGGCCCGCCGATCACCGCCCCGACCACCGGCAGGGTACCGCCCAGGTGCGGTGTGACATTGATCGTCAGGTCGAAATCGTGGGTGCGGATGCCGGCCCGGCCGTGGATCGCGATCCGCGCCGCCGGCGCGTCGATCAGCATGTCGTCGGTGTAGGCGCTGCCATCCCTGAGGGCGAAGGTTCCCGACGCTCCATCGAACCCGAATCCCGACTTGAACACGTCGCCGAAGTGCAGCATCAGCCGGCTTGGCAACTCCCGCACCGACAGCAGACCCAGCACGCGGCCGAGCCCGGGCTTGACGGCGAGGATGCGCCCCTCGCCCACCTTCATGTCGAGCTTGCCGGCCATCCATGCCAGCGAAAATGACGACGGCGAGCCCGGCCAGGCGCCGTCGATGTGGATGTGGGTGTCCTGGCCGCCCGCCAGCAGGCCGCTGAAGCCGAACGCGGCCAGCGTCTTGCCGAAATCGCGCGCCGCGATGTCGACCGCGAATTGCGACCGGCTGAAAGCCATGTTTCCGTTCCAATCGCCGCTGCCGTGGAGGGTGAAGCCGTCGCCCCTGGCATCGAATTTCGCGACGTGCATGCCTTGCGCGGTGGGCGCGCTCTCGAACGCGATCGCCCCCAGCTTCATGTCGCCCAATCGCAGGTCGCCGAGCGTCACGTGCAGGGGCGGGATGGCCGCCGGCGCGATCGGCGAAGTCACCTGCGGCGGCTCGGGCTTCGTCGCGGGCTTCTTCGGCTCCTTGGGTTTGGGTGGTTGCGGCCAGTGCAGGTACTCGAAATCGGCCGTGATGCCGCGCGTCATGAGGTCGGCGGTCGGCAAGTCCACCGTTCCCCGCACGGCCGTTCCGTCGAAGCGGATGGTGTCGCTTCCGGTACCCGCCGCGTAATCGAAGCGCAGCGCGCCGAGATCGGTCCCGAACACGACCGCCTGGTCTGCCGAGAGATCGGCGCGGTCGAGTTGCGGAAACGCGGCGCCCGGCCCGCCGCCCAGCGCCTGCTGGATCCAGCCGCTGACGTCGAGCCGCCGGGCGTGCCCATCGACCACCAGCCCCTGCATCGGAAGCTGTTCCGGCAATTCACTGCCGAAGCGCATCGCCAACGCGGCGGGACGATTGTGGGATGGATCGGCAAGACGTCCGCGTACCTGCAACACGTCGCCGAGCGACACCGTCAACGGCGCGCCCTCGGGGGGCAGCTGCAGGGTCAGGTCCAGCGGCATCGTCGCTGCGGCAGGCTTGTCGAGCGGCGCCGGGAAGTCCAGCGCGAGACCCGCCAGGCTCGACCGGACGTTGAGGATCGGGACCGCGGGCGCCCCGCCGTCGCCGCGCACCAGCCGCACGCCGATGTGGAACGGCGCCGCACCGCTGACGCGGGCGATCAGCGGCACCAGGTCGGGGTAGCCTTGCACCAGTGTCTGCGCCGACGCGCGCGTGTCGAGCGACGCCTCCACGATGTCGGCGGGATTGCTGACCGAACCACCCACGGCCATCGACAGGGTGGCCGGCGCGCCGCGGAAAACGCCGGTCAGCTTCGGGGCCAGGAATCCCGTGCTGTCGATCAGCATCCGGCCGCCCAGGTCCTTGATCGCGACTTTCCACTTCTGCGCGGTGACGTCGGCATGGGCGAGGTCGACCGTGCCGTCGAGCTTGAAAGCCTTCGGATCGTTCAGCGGAATCGACAACTTGACTGCGAAGTCGGCCTTGCCGCCGACCGTCAGGCCCTGCAGGGCATCGGCGGCATCGGTGGCGAGCGGCGTATGCCTCACGAAATCGAGCAATTGCGGCCCACGGCCGCCGCCCTGGATGTCGAGGTCCAGCACCCCGTGCGAAAGGTCGGGGATCGTGGCCACGGCGTGGGTCGCGGTGACGCCCTGCACGCTCGCGTGCGTCGCGACGATCGCCATGTGGTTGTCCACGAAATCGACCGCGGCGTCGACACCGGTGGCTTGCGGCCATTCGCTCGAAAAGTCGAACGCCGCATCCGCCACCGTCGCGGTGGCTTCGAAGCGGCCCTGATGGTCGAGGAACGGCCAGTCGTCCAGCTCGCCGCGCATCAGGACGCGCGCGGAGGTGATCTTCCCCGCGACCAGCGCGCGATCCATCCACGCCACCATCGCCTTCGGCATGCGGTGGTACGGCAGGAACCGCTTCGCATCCGTCACCTGTCCGCGGTCGAGCACCGCGTACGCGGAAAGGAACGGTGCGTGCCCGCTGCCCCGCCACACCAGGTGCGCACGCCCGTTGCCGGCGAGCCCTTCGGCATCGACGAAGCGGAGCGAATCGAGACCGATGTTCCAGGCGCCGTCCGCGCGCCACGCCACCAGCGTTCCGCCGAACCGCGTGAACGAGAAGGGCTTGCGGAACACGTCGGTCACCGCGAGTGTCGCCGCTTGCGGCGGCAGCTCCAGCGAAAGCGCATGGTCGTCGGCGCGGATCGTTCCGCGCGCCAGCGCGATGCCGGGTATCGCGCCCGAAGCCGCCGCCCGCAGGCCGGAGAACCGCACCGTCGCGCGGTAATCGCCGCCCTGGTTCCAGACCACCGCAGCCTTGTCGATTTCCGCGTGCGGCTGCGCATCCACGGTCCAGTCGATCAGCGCCTTCGGCGCCTGCGGCGCCATGGCCAGCAACGACAGCCAGGGCGAAAGATCGATCGAACGCGCGGCCGCGGACACGCGCCATGCGCCGGGTTTTCCACGCACCTGCACCACCGCGCCGCCGGCCGCATCGATGTCCGCGCCCGGCTTTCCCGGCCCGCGCCATGCCAGTTCCCAGCCGCCGCCGTCGATGCGGTTGGCGCGAACGACACCCGCAAGCAATGGCAGGTTGAGGCTGCGCCCGTCCGGCCCGGACGCGACCAGGCCGTGCATGTCGTAGCGCACCGATGCCGAAGCCAGCTTGCCGGCGTGCCAACTGCCCCAGGCCTCGAGGTCCGCATGGCCGCTGCTCACCGCATAGCCGTGCAGGTCCACGCCGCGCGATGCCTCGGCAACATCGAGATCGGTGGTCGCCAGATGCAGCGTGTAGTCGCGGTTCGCCATGTCGATGCGACCACTGATGGCCAGTGCCTGGCGGGTGCCGGACTGTTGCACGCTGCCGCCGAAGCGTACGGCGTCGCCGATGTTGACGACCCGCAGCCGTGGCGCGAACAATTCCCATGCGTGGTGGCCGACCTCGTCGACGATGTCGAGGTGCAGGTTGCCGAGGTCGAGGTCGACCGGCAGCGACTGCAACGACGCGTGCTCGCCGCCCGGCGCGCTACTGAAACCGACGACCTGCCATCCGCTCGTCGAGTGTTCGACGCGCAGCTTCATGTCATTGAGGCGCAGCGTGATCCAGCGATGGGCCGGATGCAGCCATGCGCCGAAATCGAATTTCACCGCGGCGTGCGGCAAGGTGATCGAGCTGCCGCCGGGATGCCCGGGCCCGAGCGTCAGGCCGCGTACCTTCAGCAAGGGACCCGACGGCTGCCATTGGCTGCTGACCGCGGCGAACGTGACCGGGCGATGCAAGCGCTCCGACAGTTGCGACGCGATGAAACCCGGGTAGTGGGTCGCCAGCGGCAGCAGCAGTTGCACCAGGCCCATGGCGACAGCCAGGGCGATCAGGAATCCCGCAACGGCCGCGGTCGCGGCAAATCGCGCGCGCCGCAAATGATGGCGCCAGGCGTTCATGGTGCGCGCACAAAAAGCCGGGACCCGCCGAAGAGCAACCCGCAGGTTGGGGTGAACCCGGAATTCCTCCGGGTGAGGCCCGACGTCTGCTCCCCGGTCCCCGGTCCCGGGCCCCGCCGCGTGTTCCGAGCCGGGTTCCGCATCCCGGGTGCCGGGTACCGACTTCTACAACAACACCACATCGAACTGCTCCTGCCCGTACTGCTCCTCCGGCTGGAAGCGGATCGACTTGCCGATGAACGCTTCCAGCTCCGCGACCGCGGCGGACTCCTCCTCCAGCATCCGCGCCACCACCGCGGGCGCGGCCAGCACCAGCAGCTTGCCGGCGTCGAACTGCCGCACCGCCCTCGTGATTTCGCGAAAGATTTCATAACCGACGGTCTCGACCGTCTTGACGATGCCGCGCCCGCTGCACGCCGGGCACGGCTCGCACAGTTGCCGCGCCAGGCTTTCGGTGGTGCGCTTGCGGGTCATCTCGACCAGCCCCAGCGCGCTCATGTCGTAGACGGTGGTCTTGGCGTGGTCGCGCGCCACCGCTTTTTCGAGCATCCGCACGACCTGGCGCTTGTGGCCATCGTCGTGCATGTCGATGAAGTCGATGATGATGATGCCGCCGAGGTTGCGCAGCCGGAGCTGCCGCGCGGCCGCCTGCGCGGCCTCGAGGTTGGTGCGGAACGCGGTCTCTTCCAGGTTGCGCGAGCCGAGGTAACCGCCGGTGTTGACGTCGATCGTGGTCATCGCCTCGGTCTGGTCGATCACGAGGTAGCCGCCGGACTTCAGCGGCACCTCCTTGCGCAACGCCTTCTGGATTTCATCCTCGACGCCGTACAGGTCGAAGATCGGTCGCTCGCCCGGGTAATGCTCGACGCGCCCCGCGAGGCCGGGCATGAAGCGCTGCGCGAACAGCAGCGTGCGCTCGAAGGTTTCGCGCGAGTCCACGCGCACCTTCTCGATGTCGTCGTGCATCAGGTCGCGCAGCACGCGCAGCGGCAGCGGCGGCTCCTCGTAGACCCGCTCGCCGGGCGTGGCGCCCGCGATCGATTCGCGCACCGACTGCCACACCTTGCGCACGTAGGCAACGTCCTCGGCAAGCTCCTGCTGCCCGAGGCCCTCGGCGTTGGTGCGCGCGATCAGCCCCGCGCCGCTCCCCTCGGCCAACGCCGCGAGGATGCCCCGCAGGCGCTCGCGCTCCGGTTCGTCCTCGATGCGCACCGACACGCCCAGCGTGGTGCTGTCGGGCAGCAGCACCAGGTAGCGCGAGGGGATCGAAAGATAAGTGGAGAGGCGCGCTCCCTTGGTGCCGATCGGGTCCTTGATGACCTGCACGATTACCCGCTGGCCTTCGTGGACCAGTTCGGTGATGGGCGGCACCGTGGCCGACGCCGGCGGCGCGGCGGCATCGACCGGATCGGCGGCGAGCACCGGCCGCGACGTGTCGGCCGCGTGCAGGAACGCGCTGCGTTCCAGCCCGATGTCGACGAACGCCGCCTGCATGCCCGGCATCACCCGCCGCACGGTCCCGCAATAGATGTTCCCGACGTATCCCCGATGCCCCGTGCGTTCGAGGTGCACCTCCTGCAGCATGCCGTTCTCGACCACGCCGACCCGTGCCTCGCGCGGCGTGACGTTGATCAGGATTTCCTCGGTCATGTCGGGCGCTCGAAGTGGATTTCCACCGGCAGTCATTCGTGAATCGATCGCCGGCCCCGCACCATCCCGTGCGTGCGTCGCCGGCGCGGGATTTCATTCAAGGCACGTCGCACAGACTCCGGCCCACCCTTATAGCGGCCCATGGCCACGACTGTCGATGCAACCGGCGCGGCATTCAGTACCCGTCATGGTTCGCATCCGGCACGGCGAAGCAGGTTGGCCGTCTCGAACAGCGGCAGTCCCATCACGCCCGAATAGCTGCCCGCGAGGTGTGCGATGAACGCGGCCGCCCTGCCCTGGATCGCGTAGCCGCCGGCCTTGCCGAAGGGCTCTCCGGTGGCAACGTAGCCACGAATGGTCGCCTCGTCGAGCGATGCGAACGTCACCGACGACTCGCACGCGGCGCAATGGGTGTCCATGGGCGCCGCGCAGCAGACGATCGAGACCACCGCGTGGGTGCGACCCGACAGGTCCCGGAGCATCGCCGCCGCGGCGTCGGCGTCGGCCGGCTTGCCGAACACGCGGTCGTCCAGCACGACTTCGGTATCCGCACCCAGCACCCGCGCCCCGGGATCGCGCTCCAACACGGCCCGCAATCCCGCCTCCGCCTTGGCGCGCGCGACGCGCTCGACGTACGCGCGCGGCGACTCGCCCGGCGAGCGAACTTCCGGAACATCCACGTCAAGGACGTCGAACCGGACACCGAGTCGCGCGAGCAACTCGCGCCGACGCGGCGACTGCGAGGCAAGATAAAGCATTGGCACAGCATAACGGGCGGACCCTGTTCAGGCCGCGGCGACCGCCGGGCCCGCGACCACCGCGGCGGGCGGCACAAGCGCAATCACCGTCCAGCCGCTGCGCGGTTCGGTCTTGCGCCGGTTGCTGGCGACCCGCAACTTGCCGCCCGGCTCGATTCCGAACAGCAACACGGTGTCCGCGCCATGCTGCGCCACGAACGCCGGCCAGTCGAAGGCGTTGGTCAGCGCGTTGGCCTTGATGCGCCAGCCCGCCGCCAGCAGGTCACTGAATCTCGTATGGGTCATGTCGTCGCCGAACAACGCCTTGGCGCGCAGGCTGCCGGCGAACGCGGCGCGGTTGCCGCTCTCTTCCGGCGCCAGCACCCGCAGCCGGTACACCCGCTCGCGGCCGAATTCCTGCCGGAAGTGCATGCACGCCAGCGAGTTCATCTCGCGCCGCCAGGACATCGCCAGCAACCGACCGATGCCGGTGAGGTCCAGGTGCATCGCGGCGTGCTGCGACGTCGGATTTCCGTAGAAGGTCGCAAGCCCGGCCATGCGCGCGGCGCTGATCCCGCCCCAGTCATCGTCGGCCAGCACCACCTGGAACTGCTGCTCCGCCAGCGCCTTGCCGACGCTGCGTGCGACTTCGTCGGAACCGTAGATCAGCACGCCGGTCGGATCGGGTGCGGCGACGCCGAGCCAGCGAGCCAGCGGACGCGCCGTCGCGCTCTGCAGCACCACCGTCGCGATGATCAGGATGAACACCAGCGGCACCAGCGCGTCGGCACCGGTGAAGCCCAGTTCGCCGAGTCGCAGCGCGAACAGCGACGACACCGAAGCCGCGACCACGCCGCGCGGCGACACGTACGACAACAACGCCCGCTCGCGCCAGGTGAGGCGGCTGCCGAAGGTCGCCACCAGGATCGACACCGGCCTGATCACGAATTGCGCGGCCACGAACACCAGGATCCCGGCCATCAACATGCCGGGCGGCAGCGGCCACTGCAGCCGCGCCGCCAGGATCACGAACAGCAGCGACACCAGCACCGTGGACAGGTGCTCCTTGAAGTCCATGATGTTTTCGATGTGGACCCGGCGCAGGTTGCCGAGCGTGATGCCCATGATCGTGACCGCGACCAGGCCCGACTCGTGCGCGAACTGGTTGGCCAGGGTGAATGCGCCCAGCACCGCGATCAGCGTTCCATAGGCCTGCAGGTACTCGGGAATCATCTGCCGCTGCAGGAGGAACCCGAGTCCCCAAGCCACCACCAGCCCGATGCCCGCGCCGATGCCGATGGTCTCCGCGAAGATGGCAAGCGAATGGCCCTGCTGGTGGGTGACGATCGCCTCGAACACCAGCACGGCGAACAACGCACCCAGCGGGTCCAGCACGATGCCCTCCCAGCGCAAGGCGCTGGCAATCCGCGCGGTGGGCCGCAAGGTGCGCAGCATCGGGGTAATCACGGTCGGGCCGGTCACGCAGGTCAGCGCCCCGAACAGGAACGCGACTTCCCAGCGCACGCCGGCGATCCAGTGCGCCGCCGCGGCCAGCATCAGCAACGCCACTACCGCCCCGTAGCTGACCATCCCGCGAACCGCGCGGCCGATCCCGCGCAGCTCGGAAAACCGCAGCGTCAGGCTGCCTTCGAACAGGATCAGCGCGACCGCCAGCGATACCGACGGAAACAGGAAGTCGCCGAGCGCCTTGTCGGGATCGAAGAAGCCGCTCGCGGGACCGAGCGCAATACCGATCAGCAACAGGAACAGGATCGCCGGCAAGCGCATCCGCCAGGCCAGCCACTGGGCCAGGAAACCGACCACCAGCAGCCCCGTGAGCACCACGCCCAGATCAATCGCCATGCAATCTCGCGTCCTTCGAGGTCCGGCTCATGGTAACCAACGCTGGAGGTGCCGTATGCACGGCTTCCGGGAGGCACCCGATTCACGTCTACCACGGGCTCGACGACCAGACGGTGCCGTCGTGGCACGCCAGCCTCTACGGGCGCGCGATTCCACGATCCCGCGTCCATTGCCTTCCTGGGCGCGACCACCAGCTCGACAACGATTTGGGTGAAGTCGCAACGGCAATCTTGTCGCTTTCGCCGTGCTGGACGGTCACTCGATCATCCGCGGTGATACGGGTGGCCGTTGAGGATCGTCACCGCGCGGTACAACTGTTCGGCCACGACCAGCCG
>DASSOQ010000125.1:0-13665 GCA_035700365.1 Rhodanobacteraceae bacterium
TTCGTCCGACCAGATCAAGGTCGTGAGCTACGGCGAAGAGCGCCCGGTGTGCCGCGAGCACAACGAGGGCTGCTGGCACCAGAACCGCCGCGTCAACATCGTCTACACCACCGAGTGACCGTGTGACGAACGCTGTACGCACGCGGCGCAAGCCGCGCAAGCCTGCAATGGTCATGGCCGCTTCGGCGGCCATGATCGTTGCTGCGTCCTGTGGAGCCGCCGCATGGGCGCAGGCGCCGGCCCCTCCGCCAGCCCCGCCATCGAACAGCCTGGTGCTGGTGAACCAGATCCAGAGCCTGCAAGCGCAGATGCGGCAGATGCAGGGCGAGATCGAGGAGCTCCAGCACGCGCTGCAGCAACTGCAGCAATCCAGCAAGGACCAGTACGTCGACCTCGATTCCCGGATCGGGAAGCTGGAGCATGCGCAGCCCGCCACGGCCGGCAGCGCGGCGCCTGCCACGGCATCCTCCCCGAACGCAGCGCCCGCAGCGAGTACGGCCGTACCGCCGCCCCCGGCCGACGAAGCCACTGTCCAGGCCGATTACCAGGCGGCGTTCAAGTCGCTGCGCGACGGCAATTACGTCGATTCGGCGCGACGTTTCCGCGCCTTCATCGACCAGTACCCGCAGAGCCCGCTGGTTTCGAACGCGTATTACTGGCTGGGCAGCTCGTACCAGGTGACCCAGAACCACAAGCCGGCACTGGCCGCATTCCAGGCGTTGCTGCGGCAGTACCCGGACAGCTCCAAGGCACCGGAAGCGCAGCTCCGGGTCGCCGATTGCCAGATCGCGCTCAAGGAATACGGCGCCGCGCGACGTACCTTGCAGGCGGCCATCGCCGCGAACCCCGGCACCCAGATCGAGCAGCGCGCGCGCGACAAGCTGCAGGACCTGCCGCCGCCATCCGGCGCGCAATGACGCAACGATGACGATCGGCCGAGCGGAACCACGACGAGCGGTCGTGCTGGTTTCCGGGGGCATGGATTCGGCGGTCACGCTGGCGCTGGCGAGGGAGGCGGGATTCGACTGCCACGCGCTGTCCGTCGCCTACGGCCAGCGGCATGCCTCGGAACTCGTGGCCGCTGCGCGCGTCGCGCACATGCTCGGCGCCGTCGCGCACAAGACGGTGTCGGTGGATCTTCGCAGCATCGGCGGTTCCGCGCTGACCAGCGACACCGAGGTGCCCGAACATTCCGATGCGCACGGCGAGCACGACATCCCGGCGACCTACGTTCCCGCCCGCAACACCATCATGCTGGCGATCGCACTCGGCTGGGCCGAAACGCTCGATTCGCATGACCTCTTTTGCGGCGTGAATGCCGTCGATTACTCGGGCTATCCGGATTGCCGGCCCGCGTTCGTGGAGGCGTTCGAGCGGCTCGCCAACCTGGCGACCCGCGCGGGTGTGGAGGGCGCCGGGCTGCGCGTGCACGCACCCTTGATCGCCATGACGAAAGCGGACATCGTGCGCGAGGGCGTGCGATTCGGTGTCGACTTCTCCGCCACGGTCTCCTGCTACCGCGCGGATCCGGAAGGCCGCGCCTGCGGCCATTGCGATGCCTGCGTGCTGCGCGCCCGCGGCTTCGCCGAAGCGGGCGTCGCCGATCCCACGCGTTACGCCTGAAGCGCCGGTGCGGTTAGAATGACCGGCTCGCTTTGCGCAAGGAAAGCGGGCGAAAGGGCGGGCTTCGTTGCGGTGCTTGCGCGGCGCGGCCCCCACCCCGTGCCTTCTTCCGCAGGCGGGAGCGGGGCGTGTGCGGGATGTGGCTTTGTTGCAGATTTTCGCGACGTGGCCCTCACCCCTTGCCCTGTCCCGCAGGCGGGAGAGGGGGAGTGATAATCGCGCTACGCGCGATGCGATGTTTGATAAGAGCGAGGGCCGTTAGCTCAGCGGTAGAGCAGTGGACTTTTAATCCATTGGTCGATGGTTCGATCCCATCACGGCCCACCAATCACTGGCTTACGTGGAAAAAGTCTCCCGGCATGCCTTGCCCAGGCCCGGGCGTCGTACCCAGCGCCTTCGACAGCCGCAAATCATGTCCACGCGGACAGCGGCGGAACCGTTCAAGACGCGCGACGGCGCCACGCGGGTCACGCCCAGCCGCTTCGCCGCGTTGGTCAAGGTGATGTCGGTCGGTTCGTCGCGCGGCACTTCGCCGGAATGCGGGGTGTGGATGGTGGCCCTGATGTCGCCCGGTGATGGTCCTCGCGTACCGCGTCACCATCCTCGCGATCCGACGGACGGCTGATCGTTCGAGCCAACCGCAAGTCCGGTTCCTGCCGGCCTGGCATCCCTGCACGTGGCTCACGTGATCCTCCGCAGCCAAAGGGACGCACGCGCGTTTTCTGAATCCGCGCTCGTCATTCTTGTCTTGTTAATGCCAGGTTGCTGCTGGCGCATTAGCATGGATGCTCGTCAAGGAGGAAACCCAATGGACGTTACGCAAGGCAACGCGATTCTTCACAGTGGCGCGGAAGCGCTCCAGAACGCCGGCGACCAGGCGCGGCATCATGCCGGCCGGATGGCGGACTCGGCGAAGTACGGGATCAAGGTGGCGGGCAACGAAGTCAGCTCGTTCGTGCATCGGCGGCCGGTCGAAACCGCGCTGCTGAGCGCCGCGGCGGCCTGCCTGATCACGGGGCTCGCGTTCTGGTTCAGTCGTCCGGACTGATCACTGCCGTTTGCATCGCGCGCCGCCCTGTGGCTTGAACCCGGGGCGCGCGTCGCGCTGCAGCGGCCCTACGCGCGATAGTAGTCCCTCATGGGGTATCGGCGCGCGTACAACGCGAACGCGAGAGCCGCGGCCGCTGCGAACGCCGCGAAGAAGAACATCAGGAACGCGTTCTCTTCCATTCCCGCTGCGGCGATCCAGTCGGTGACGGCGTCGTGCCGGATGCCGGCATCGGCGAGCAGCACCCACAGGTTGCCGAAGGTGACGGAAAGCATCCACAGGCTCATGATCGAACCTTTCATCGAAGGCGGTGACTGGCTGTAGGCGAATTCGAGCCCGGTCGCCGAGACCAGGACTTCGCCGAGCGTCAGCAAGGCATACGGCAGCACCTGCCAGGCGATCGACACCGGATCGCCGCCGTCGATCGCGAGCTGGATGAACCCGGCGGCGATCCATGCCAGCGCGGCGAAGGCGATGCCCGCTCCCATTCGCCGCAGCGCGGTCGGCTCGATGCCGAGGCGGCGCATCACCGGAAACAGTACGAGGTTGTTGAACGGAATCAGCAGCAGCACCAGCATCGGATTCAAGGCCTGCATCTGCGCTTCGTGGAACCATCCGGGCTTCGCCATCTGCGCGCCCTGCAGCACCCAGGTCGAGGCTTTCTGGTCGAACAGCGACCAGAACGGCGTGACCAGGGCGAAAACGATCATCAGTCGCAGGATTCCGCGCACGCCCTCCACGGCGGCATCGGGATGGACGCCCCGTGCGCGATCGAGTTGCATCGCGGTGCCGCAGCCCCCGAAAGCCAGCAGGCATCCGAGCGCCAAGCACGCGGCGATCACGAAGCCGAGCCACGGGATCGCCGCGAGCGCGGCCAGACCGAAGCCGATACCGGCAGCCGCGACCCACAATCCCGGCCGCCTCCCGCCGTCGCCACGCGACAGCAGGGCCGTGCGCACGACCCGCAGCAATGAATCCGGATTCGGCGGCGCCGGCGGGATCCGCACGTAGTGTTTGCGGCCGGCCCAGAACGCGCACAGCGCGATCGCCATGAGGGCTCCCGGGATGCCGAACGCCACCGCCGGTCCGAAACCGCGCAGGAACAGCGGCATCAGCAATGACGCGAAGAAGGATCCGAAATTGATGATCCAGTAGAACAGGTCGTACACCAGTTTCGCGCGATGCTTGTTGCTGGCGTCGAACTGGTCGCCGACGAACGCCGATACCAGCGGCTTGATGCCGCCCGACCCGAGCGCGATCAGGAACAGTCCGGTGTAGAAGCCTGGCCGGTTGTCCTCGAACGCGGCAAGGCAGGCGTGACCGGCGACATACACCATCGAAAGCCACAGCACGGTGTTGTACTTGCCCCACAACCGGTCGGCGATCCAGCCGCCGAGCAGCGGGAAGAAATACACGCCGATCACGAAGGTATGGAACACGTCCCGCGCGGCGCCCGCGCGTTCCTCGAGCGGCAGGTACAGCAGCAGCGTGGACACCAGGAACGGCGTCAGGATGTTGCGCATCCCGTAGAAGCTGAAGCGCTCGCAGCCTTCCGTGGCGATGATGTACGGGATTTGCCGCGGCAGGGGCGCGGCGGAAGCTTGGGGCGCGGAAGCGGCGGTGGCGGCGGTCGTCGTCATCGTCAGGCGTGCTCGTGGGTTCGCAGCCGAGGGTAACGGCGCCCGGGGCGGGAATCACCTGCACCGCGTCGCGGTGCATACAGCCGGAGCGACAAGGAGCGCCCCGGCGGGTCAACCCGGACCAGGAGCCCCACCGTCTTACCCGGGTGGCGTCACTCGGCCGAGCCGTTCGAGCGCAGCTTCTGGATGAGCACCGGAATCAGGGCGAGCAGGCCAAGGCCCACCAGCGGCAGCCAGATGTGGGGCTCCACGATCAGGTGCGGCGTGATGCCCTTGCCTTCGGCGATCGATTGGCTGAGGCCCGCGCCAATCGCGGTTTCGAAGACCAGCATGATCACCCCGCCCAGCGCGGTCGCGGACGTGAACAGCCACACCGGGCAGCGCAGCCACGCCAGCGCGACCGTGATGCCGCCGAACGGGAACAGCGGCACGAAGCGCAGGAACAGCGTGTAGGAAACGGGGTGGAGCTGGTAGCCCTGGCGTATGCGTTCGACGAACTTCGGCGGCGGCCGCCGGCCCGTTCCGAACGCGTGGCGCGCGGCAAAGAACAGCAGCAGCGAGCCGAGCACTTCGCCCGCCAGCGACAATCCGATCGCCTTGCCCATGCCGAACAGCATCCCGCCGGCAATGATGATCAGCAACGGGCCCGGCATCGCGGTGGCGATCGAAAGCGTGAGGACCGCGATGTAGATGATGTAGGCGAGCGCGGGTTGCGAAGCGATCTGTCGCGACCAGTTCGCCTGCTCCGCCATGATCCTGTGCGGACTGAGATGCTCCAGCATGCCGCTCGCACCGACCGCCACGCCGATCGCAACCAGAATCAGCAATGGCACGAATGCACGCAACCGGCTCATGGGCAGAGAGGCAGACAAGGGCGATCTGAAAGGATAGCCGGTCGCCCTTGATCAGGCTCTGAACCAGGCAGCCCCGGGGAGCGCTCACGGTCGATTCGGCGTCGCACCGGCGCCGTGATGCCTGCGATGCACCCCGGCGATCGTCGGGTTTCGCGATGCCCGGCACCAGCCTGCAGGATCGCACCGGGTGCGCTGGACCCGGACGTGTCCCGGAGAAGCCCCGCGGCGGCGCGGGTCACGCGTGATCGGCGCAGGGGGCGTCAGTAACGCGGGCCGCCGTGCCGGGCGTATGTCGCCAGCACCTCGCGAACGGCGTCGCGATCGAGGTCGCGCACGACCCGGATCCCGCGCCGCTCGAGTTCGCCGATCCAGTCGGCGGGGAGCGGACCTTCGTCGAATCCGGCCAGCGCCTCGGTGTCCTCCGCGCGCGCCCCAACCAGGAGTTCATCGATCCCCGCCCACACGATCGCGCCGAAGCACTGGCAACACGGTTGTGAACTCGTGGCCAGGGTGTAGCGGTGTCCGTCGTCGTTGAGGCGGGCGCGCCCACGTTTTTGCTGCGCCCCGGCGAGCGCGATGATTTCCGCGTGCGCCAGCGACGATCGCAACGGCAGGACGCGGTTGACCCCGACGGCGAGCAGGACGCCCCGGTCATCGAATACTGCTGCCCCGAACGGGCCGCCGGTGCCGTGCTCCACGTTGCCACGTGCCAGCGCAATCGCGACGGCGATGCGCGCCCTGGCGTCCGCATGAATCCGATCGAAATCGACGGTGCCGCTGATCCATGCGGGGAGGGTGGGGATCCTGGATGGAGCGTGCCGCGGCATGGTCGCACCGTAGCACGTGCCGCGACGCGGACGCGGCGGGCGACGGACGCGGAACATACGAAGGCCGAGTCCGGACTGCCGGACCCGGCCCTTCGTGACAGCAGCCTGGCTCCGCTCAGGACATTGCGGGTGCGATGCCCGGAGCGGGTGCCGGTTCGCGCCGCCTCAAACCCTTCGGCGCCCGAAAATCAGCGACACGATGAACAGGATGAGGAAGATCACGAACAGGATCTTGGCGATCCCGGCGGCGAGGCCGGCAACTCCGAAGAACCCGAAAAAACCGGCGATCAACGCGATGATCAGGAATACGATGGCGTAATACAGCATGGCGCTCTCCTCGTGCGGCGTTGCATGGCATTCGGTTCACAGGTACACGCTGATGATCCACGCGCGGTGGTCGTGCTCGCCCGCAACTACAGGTCGCTTTCGAATTCCCGGACCTGCTTGCGGGCTTCGTCCTTGGCGATCCCATAGCGTTCCTGCACCTTGCCGGTGAGGTATTCCGCATTCCCGGAAGCCGTCGTGAGGTCGTCGTCGGTGAGCTTGCCCCAACGCGCCTTCATCTTGCCGCTCAATTGCTTCCACTGACCCTTGATCTTGTCCTCGTTCATCGTGATTCTCCATGTGGGGGCTGGTGCAGCACCCGCATCACCGCGGGTGCAAAGTGGCAACTACAGTTCGCTCTCGAACTCGTAGACCTGCAGCAGGGCTTCGCGCCGGTCCATGCCGTAGCGATCCTGCAGGACGCGTGCGAGGTAGTCGGCGGTGCCGCCGGGAAACCCCACGTCATCACTGGTCAACTTGCGCCAGCGGCGGCGGATCCTTCCGGCGATGGTCGGCCATTCTTCCTTGATCCGGTCGTGCCCGAGGATCGCGGACGCCGCGTTGGGGTGGCTGAGCGGGGGTAGGGTTGTCATGTCGGTCAGTCCTTTGCCTTCAGGCCGGAAGCATCCACAGCCTTGACGCCCTTGACGCTCTTGGCGGCGGCGATGGCCTTCTTCACGTCGACGTCGGTCGCCAGGACGCCGGTCAAGGTAACCACGCCGTCCCTGGTATCCACCGAAACGTCCATGCTCTTCACACCCTTGGTGGTGGCGAGCTCGCCTTTCACCTTGGTGGTGATCCATGCGTCGCTGACCGCTTCGCCGGCGGACGCGGAACGATCCGCGGCCGAGGCGGCGGGCTGCGCGGCGAGCGCAGTGTGTGCGGACATCCCGAATCCGAGCGCTGCAGCGAGGGCGATGACCACGAAGTTGCGTGCCTTCATCGTTGATCTCCTTGTTGTGTCGGACATCGCCGCTGCACCGGCGATGCACGCTCAACGTATCAGCCCGGATATGAACGCCAAGGGCAATGACTTTTGAATCGAAACTGAATGAGCGCGCCCGCGATCGCAGGATCAAGCGGTTGCGGGGTTCGGCTGGCCGCGGCGGTTGCGGTTGCACGCCGTCGTCCCGGGTCCGCGGAGGACGGGCCATCGGCCTCTGCGCCGGGCAGCGACCGGTCTGGCAGAACGCCTGGCGCGGGCACCTTCCGCCGTCTGCAGCCGGGGCTGGGAGCCCGTCCTACGATGAGTGCTTCGACCAGGTGTCGCGCAAGGTCACCGTGCGATTGAATACCGGGCGCCCGGGCGCATGGTCGTGGCGATCGGCCACGAAATAGCCGGTGCGTTCGAACTGGAACGCGTGTTCGGGCTGCGCGGCGCGCAGGGACGGCTCGAGCCGGGCGCTGATGCTGCGGCGCGAATCCGGATTCACGTGGTCCAGCCAGGTCCCGCCATCGCGATCGTCATCCGGATCGGCGACATCGAACAGCCGGTCGTACAGCCGGACCTCGGCGTCCACGGCATGGCGGGCGCTCACCCAGTGGATGGTGCCCTTGACCTTGCGGTTCGCGCCTTCCATGCCGTGCCGCGATTCGGGGTCGAGCGTGCAGCGCAGTTCCGCGACTTCGCCGGCAGCGTCCTTGACCACTTCCCCGCAACGCACGATGCCGACGCCGCGCAAACGTACTTCGCCGCCCGCAACGAGACGCTTGAATCCCTTGGGGGGGACCTCGGCGAAGTCGTCGCGCTCGATCCACAGCTCGCGCGCGAACGGCACCTCCCGGGAACCGGCCGATTCGTCCTTGGGGTGGTTCGGCAGCGCCAGGGTCTCCGCGTGGCCATCCGGCAGGTTGGTGATCACGAGCTTCAGCGGATCGAGCACCGCCATCCGGCGCGGCGCGTGCGCGTCGAGATCTTCGCGGACACTGGCTTCCAGAACGCCATAGTCGATGACGCTGTTCTGCTTGGAGAGTCCCGCCCGTTCCCAGAACGTGCGGATCGCGGCCGCGGTGAAGCCGCGCCGGCGCGCGCCGGCGAGGGTCGGCATGCGCGGGTCGTCCCAGCCGTCGACGAGCTTCTTGTCGACCAGTTCGGCGAGCTTGCGCTTGCTCATCACCGTGTAGGAAAGGTTTCCGCGCGCGAACTCGATCTGGCGCGGCTTCGACGGCGCGGTCGGGAGGCCTTTCTCGACCAGCGGCTGCCACAGTTCCGGATGGTTCGCGAAGTCCACGTTGTCGACGCACCAGTCGTACAGCGGGCGGTGGTCCTCGAACTCGAGCGTGCAGAAGGAATGCGTGATGCCTTCCAGCGCATCCGACAGCGAATGCGCGAAGTCGTACATCGGGTAAATCGGCCAGGCGTCGCCGGTGTTCTGGTGGACAAGCTTGCGGATCCGGTACAGCGCCGGATCGCGCAGGTTGATGTTGCCGGAAGCCATGTCGATCTTCGCGCGCAGCGTTTTCGCACCGTCCTCGAACTCGCCGGCCCGCATCCGCCGGAAGAGGTCGAGGTTTTCCTCCACCGAACGATTGCGGTGCGGCGAATCACGGCCGGGTTCGGTCAGTGTGCCCCGGTACGCACGCACCTCGTCCGCGTGGAGGTCGTCCACGTAGGCCTTGCCGTCCTCGATCAGTTTCAATGCGGCACGGTACAGCGCCTCGAAATAGTCCGAGGCGTGGCGAAGTTCACTCCATTCGAACCCGAGCCAGCGCACGCTGTCCTTGATGCCTTCGACGAACGCCGGATCTTCGCGGCCCGGATTGGTGTCATCGAGCCGCAGGTTGCAGGTGCCGCCGAATTCGCGTGCGATCCCGAAATCCAGGCAGATCGCCTTGGCATGGCCGAGGTGCAGGTGGCCGTTGGGCTCGGGCGGGAAACGGGTCGCGACGCGGCCGCCGTGCTTGCCCGACGCCTGGTCGGCGAGCACGATCTGGCGGATGAAATTAGTGACGACGGGGGCTGGTTCGTCCGCCATGGGTATTTCCGGCAAAGTTCAAACCGGAAAGTGTAATGAGGCGTGTTGAAAAACGCTTCCTCTGCACCTGCGCGAAGCGGCGGTTGTGGAAAGCCAGGGGGAGACGGGCGCTTACGTGGTGCCGGTGGCATCGCGTGCCCGACTGGGCGCCCGGCCAGGGACGGCCGGGCCGGCGTCGACACCAAGGATGGTTGCTCGCCGTGAATGACCGCCGCGTACGCGAGTAGTCATCGTCCGGCCGGGTAAGCCGCAGTTCCGCGCGCAGCGATCAGGGATGATCGCAAAGATATGTGCTAGCTTGGGGCCATGCGAGTGGTCTACCACGCGGAAAACATCGTCGATGCGCACCTGGTCAAGGATGCCCTGGAACAGGCGGGTATTCCGGCCTTCGTCAGTGGCGAACACCTGATCGGCGGCGTCGGCCAGTTGCCGGCACGCGATTTCCTCGGCGTCAGCGTGCCGGAGATCTGCGTCGAGGCGGCCGAGCCGGTGGTGCGCGAATTGGTCGAGATGCTGCGGGCGCCGATCGCGGAGGATCGCGATCCCGGCTCCGCGCCCCTGCCGTCGCTGCGGCCCGCGATCCCTTGATCGCCGCGGTCGCGGCGGGGGGATCCGGGGCCGCGCTCCTGGAGCGGTTGAAGGCACGCATCCGCGACGTGCCCGATTTCCCCAGCCCCGGCGTGCTGTTCAAGGACATCACGCCGCTGCTCGCCGACGCCCGCGCGTTCGGCGACTGCGTGACCGCGATGGCGGCGCCGTGGCGGGGTGCCGCGCTCGACGCGGTGTGTGGCATCGAGGCGCGCGGCTTCATTTTCGGTGCCGCGCTGGCGCGGACGCTCGACACCGGATTCGTTCCGCTGCGCAAGGCCGGCAAGCTTCCGGCCGCTACCCGCGGTCTCGATTTCGGGCTGGAATACGGGCGGGCGCGGCTCGAAATCCATGCCGACGCGCTGGCGGCCGGCGCGCGCGTATTGATCGTGGATGACGTGCTGGCCACCGGGGGCACGCTCGCCGCGGCGGCGGGGCTGGTGCAGAGCCTCGGAAGCGAAGTCGCGGGTGCTGCGGTGGTGATCGAACTCGGGTTCCTGCGCGGCCGCGAACGTTGGCGCGCCGATGCACCGCTTCGCTCGCTGCTGCGCTATTGATCGCGTCGAGGCTCGATTTGTTCGGCGCCCGTGCAGGCTGGCCGGCGAATGCACGGGTCGCGGCGCTGTTGCGCTGCGGCGGGCCCGGCGGCGCCATCGATCGCCGCGCCGGCGACGCGTGCCGTGCCCCGCACGAACACTCGTTTCCTTCGCGCGTCCGTCGTCGGCGGTCGCGGCAGCACGGATGCCTCGGTAAGGTAACCGGGGGCAATGCATGGAGCGGGTGATGACCGACACGGTGTTCATGATCCACGGGATGTGGGGCGCGGCCTTTTACTGGGCGAATTTCCGCAGCGTGTTCGAGGCGCACGGCTGGCGCTGCATCGCGACCACGCTGCCGTTCCACGACATGGCCCCCGGGACCGCTCCGGACCCGCGTCTCGGCCGCACAGGCCTGCTCGACTATGTCGCGGCGCTCGAGCGCGAGCTGGACGCGCTCGGTGAGCCGCCGGTCATCATCGGCCACTCGATGGGTGGCTTGCTCACGCAGATGCTGTGCGCGCGCGGCCGGGCCCGCGCCGCGGTGCTGCTGGCGCCCGCCGCGCCCGCCGGCATCCTGGGGCTGACGCCATCGGTACTGACGAGCTTCCTGCCGGTGATGCTGCGCAGGGGGTTCTGGCGCAAGCCGGTCCCGCCATTGCGGACCGCGGCGCATTCGATGCTGCACCTATTGCCGGCCGTGGAGCAGCGCCAGGTGCAGGCCAGGCTCGTGTACGAATCCGGCCGCGTGGCGGCCGAGGTCGGACTCTGGCCACTGGATCGCCGCCATGCCAGCCGCGTCGATGCCACCGCTGTGACCTGCCCGCTGCTGGTGCTCGCCGGCCGCGAGGACCGCGTCACCCCGGTGCGGGTGGTGCGCGCCGTCGCGCGCCGATACGGCGCGCGCGCGGAATACCGTGAGCTCGAACACCACGCCCACTGGCTCGTGGGCGAGCCGGGGTGGCAAGCCATCGCCCAGGGGATCGTCACGTGGCTGGAAGCCTTCCGGCGCGTCGCGCCCGGCGCGGACGTCAGCCCTGCTGGCCGGATGCCTTGATGGCCGGGCGTTGCGCGAGCACCACTTCGGCGGTGAAGGGCTCCCCCGTACGCAATCCGGAAATCTTCACCTTGCTGCCGGGTGCCGTCTCCGCTTCCCGGCTGCGAAGGTCGCCGGGATCGATGATCGGCTGGTTCCCCATTTTCAGAAGGATGTCGCCGGGCTGCAGGCCAGCCTGCGCCGCGGGTCCGCCGGGATAGACATCGAGCACCGTTGCCCCGCGCGCGGCGCCCGGCAGGCCCGAATCGGCGGATACCACCACGTTGCCGACCTCGAGGCCGAGCCAGCCGCGCACCACGCGCCCATGCTCGACGATCTGCTCGAGCACGCGCTTGGCGGTGCGCACCGGAATCGCGAAGCCGATGCCCTGTGCCCCGACGTCGCGGTCCAGCATGGCGGTGTTGATGCCGACCAGTTGGCCCCTGGCATTCACCAGCGCGCCGCCGGAATTGCCGGAGTTGATCGCGGCGTCGGTCTGGATGAAATCCTCGTAGGGCGACAAGCTCAACTGCCGCTGCAGGGCGCTGACGATACCCATGGTCACCGTCTGGCCGATCCCGAAGGGATTGCCGATCGCCAGCACCACGTCACCGACCTGCGGCGGCTCCGGGTCGAGATCGATCGTCGGAAGCTGGCTGGCATTGATCTTGAGCACCGCGAGATCGGTGTCCGCGTCGGTGCCGATCACGCGCGCATGCGCGACGCGCCCGTCGTGCAGCATCACCTGGATGTCATCGGCCCCGGAAATCACGTGGTTGTTGGTGAGGACGTAGCCGTCGGAGGTGAAGATCACCCCGGAGCCCAGGCTCGATTCGCGCCGCCGCATCGCCGGCCCTGCCACGCCGCCGAGGAACTGGCGCAGCAGCGGGTCGCGGAAAATCTGGACGGGGCGCTCGGTGACGATCTTGTTGGCGTAGATGTTCACGACCGCCGGCGTGGCGCGCGCCACGGCGTCGGCGTAGGAAGCGGGGCCGGGCGGCGCGTGTGCCGCAGGCGCTTCCGCCGGCGCGTGGATCGACGGGTGGCGGCCGAACCCCGCGCGCAGGCGATCGCCCGCGCCAGGCCACAGCATTGCGATCACGAACGCCGCCGCCAGGCCGACCACCACGAACTGCAGGACGAAAAGGAGCGGACGGAGCTTGCCAAGCATGGAGGTGCGCCCCTCGGGCGCCGTCGGATTGTGCGCTCAAGAGGCGAACGCTAAACTAACACGATTTTGGGGCCCAATGGACGACTCGGCTGCGGCAGGGACAGAGCCGTTCATCCGGGTCTGGCCATGTGGGGCATGCAGTCACGGCGGCGGTTCGTCGCCGCGACCCAAGGTAGCGCGGAGAAGCTGATGGCGGACGAGAGCATCAACAAGGGGCGACGCAGATTCCTGACGGCCTCCACGGCCGTGATCGGCGGCGCCGGTCTCATCATCACGGCGATCCCGTTCGTGGAAACCTGGCTGCCGAGCGCGCGCGCCGAGGCGGCCGGCTCGCCGATCACCGTCGACATCAGCAAGATCGAGAAGGGCCAGATGCTGCGGGTCGGCTGGCGCAAGCAGCCGATCTTCGTGATCAATCGCACGCCGGAACAGCTCAAGTGGCTGCCGAAGCAGGATCCGCTCCTGCGCGATCCGAAGTCCAACGAGTCGCAGCAGCCCGAGTATTGCAAGAACGAGCACCGCTCCATCAAGCCCGAATGGATGGTGCTGATCGGCATCTGCACCCACCTCGGCTGCGTGCCTGACTACAAGGGCAAGGTGAAGCCCCAGCCGTTCGACCCCGACTGGAAGGGCGGCTTCTACTGCCCCTGCCACCATTCGCGCTACGACATCGCGGCCCGCGTCTACCAGGGCGTGCCGGCGCCGCTGAACATGGTGGTGCCGCCGTACCACTTCGTCGATGACACCCACATCCAGATCGGCGTCGATCCGAAAGGAGCCGCGTAATGGGCGCGTTCACGCAATGGTTCAACGAGCGCACCCCCGGGCTCGGTGCGGTCTACAAGAAGCACATGTCGGAGTACTACGCGCCGAAGAACTTCAACGTGATGTACTACTTCGGTTCGCTGGCGCTGCTGGTGCTGGTGAACCAGATCGTCACGGGCATCTTCCTGACGATGTTCTACACCCCGACCGCCGCCGGCGCGTTCGACTCGGTGCAGTACATCATGCGCGACGTCAACTGGGGCTGGCTGGTCCGCTAC
>DASSOQ010000126.1:0-15505 GCA_035700365.1 Rhodanobacteraceae bacterium
AACCGCTCCGCACCCACCTTCGTCAGCGCCGCCGTCAGCGTCGTCTTGCCGTGGTCCACGTGACCAATCGTGCCCACGTTCACGTGCGGCTTCTTGCGCTCGAATTTCTCTTTGGACATGGCGTTTGTACCTTGTGACTGACTCGTAGATTTGAATGCTTCGTGCTTCTTCAAAAGCGGGAACGGGGAACAGGGAGTGTGTGCTGCTTCGCTTTTATTCCCTCTTCCCGCTCTTCGTCTTTCCCGCTTCAGCTCTCAGTGGTGCTCACGACAGGAATCGAACCTGTGACCTCTTCCTTACCAAGGAAGTGCTCTACCGACTGAGCTACGTGAGCGTGGATATTCGTTGCGATGATTCCTGGGCATCCTGCCGATGTGCGCGACAGAGCCGCGCCACGGGGTCAACTCGCGCTTCGCGCCGGCACTTCACCTGTCGGTTGAAGTTCCTCGGGCAGATCCAATGGAGCGGGAGACGGGAATCGAACCCGCACCATCAGCTTGGAAGGCTGAGGTTCTACCATTGAACTACTCCCGCGTTTACGGGAATCGAGAATGGGAAATCGAGAATCGGGAAAGCCGCTCCGACGATCCACGATTTCCGATTCTCCACTCCCGGCTGTCTGGTGGAGGGAGGTGGATTACTCCGGGCATCCTGCCCTCCGCCCCCTCCGGACCGTTCCGATTCGCTCCCGGCGAATCGGTCGAACCACCACTTTGTCTTCGGTGTTTCGAATCCACCTCCGCGAACCGTTCCTGCAACTTGTAATGGTGGAGGGAGGTGGATTCGAACCACCGAAGGCGTAAGCCAGCAGATTTACAGTCTGCCCCCGTTGGCCGCTTGGGTATCCCTCCGAGATTTCTTGTCTTGTACCTCTGGCGGCGCAGCGACACGAACAACCCGGCATGCGCGACGACACCCGGGTTCGTGCAGTTTGCATCACAAAGACCGCGTATTTTTGCGGCTCCCAGCCTGCAAGTCAACCTCCGGCGGGGGTTCTGGGACCATCCTGAACGGCCATTGGCGCCCTGGCCGCGCCACACGCGCCGCGATCGGGGCTCCGGCGGCCCGGGCCGAGCGCCGCCGGCATCAGGAACCAGCGGCCGGCTCCAGGCGGGCCAGCGGCTTGCCCGCGGCATCGAGAAGCGCCAGTTCGCCATCCCGCAGGTCCATCCGGGAGACCTTCGGCATGGTCGCGAAGATCCGGCGCTCGACGTCCATCGCGCCCGCCGGCTCGACGCACGCCATCTTCGTCGACATGATCTGGCTGAACGAGCCCTTGCCCTGGGCATCGGCCAGGTACTTCGCGCCGAAACTGTTGCAGCCCGCCCGGCCGGAGATGCGGCCGCCGCGAATCCGCAGCGTCGCCGTCACCGCGGCCGGCACCGGGGTACCGGCAACTTCGACGAACCGCCACTGCGTGCCCTCGAGTTTCGCCATCGTCGTGCCCGCCACGGGTTCCGCTGCGGCCGGCGGCCCGGCAGACGCCGGTTCGCGGACCGCCTGCGTACCGCAACCGGCCACCACCAGCACCGCAATCAACACGGCCGCCCGCATGATCGAGCCCTCTGCATCAGGTCCGGCCATGGTACGCCGTTCAGCCTCGACCCGGTGCCGCTTCGTGTGGGTCGATCAGGGCGGCACGCGACGGGTGCGATCCGCGGATCGGCGCTTGCCGCTCGACCATGCGGCCGCCAACGATGTCGTAGTGCTTGCGGAACGCGGGGTCCGTCACCTCGTAGCCCGGAAGCCGCAAGCCGCTGCCGGTACCGAGGCCGATCACGATGTAGCCGGGCAGGTCGAGGGGCTTGCCGGGGACCATCCGATCCCGCAGGTAATCATCCAGCGCGGCCCGCCCGCCGGCGCGTTCGACCGCGCGCAGCTTTTCCGGCACCACCACCCAGGCGTGGCCATCGGGGTGCCAGCTCAACAACCTTGCGGATCCATCCGGCGCCACCAGCAGCGCGCTGTCCTGGTCCACCCCCAGCCCGGTAACGGCGGCGGTGTGGTGGTCCTTCGCGATCCTTGCCACGAACGCGAGCAGGCGGCCGAGCCGCTCGCGCTGCACAAAGTGGGTGTCGGTGATGGTGCCCTTGAGCAGCGGCAGCGTGATGAAATGATCGACGAGGGTCACGGCCGGCCCCGCAGGGTCGCCCAACGCCTCGGGCGAGGTGATGCTGCCACCGTCGAGCGCGCCGTAACCCCACTGGCCCAGGATCGCGAGCCCCGCGCTGGTGCCGCCGATCGGCTTGCCGGCGCGGACGTGCGCATTCAGCACATCATTCAGCGGCGTGCCCTTCCAGAAGCGCACGTAATTGGCCTGGTCGCCTCCCGCGATGAAAATGCCGTCGGCATGCCGCAGGATCCCGAGCACCCGCGGATCGCTGGCCGGCGCGCGTGAATGGAAAATGAGGGTCTCGACCGACGCGACGCCGCCGACGTCGTGGTAGATCCAGTCCTGCAGCTCGTCATCGCCCGACGCGCGAATGATCACGATGTGGCCGTGGCCGGCTTGGGCGGCAAACCATTGGAAGGCCGCCTTGATCTCGCCGCCGCCGCCCATCAGCAACAGCGCGGGCGAAGTCTTCGCCGTCGTCGGGGCCGCCAGGTCGCCGATCGAGAAATACTGGTAGCCGGATTCCGCGGCGCGAGCCGGGCCGACGCCAGCGAGCCCCATCAACATCGCCGTGGCGACCAGCCACGTGCCGAGCCGGCCAAGCGAGCGGCATTCGATCGATTGCATGCTGAAGGCTCCTTCAAGGTCGGGCGGCGGGCGGACGTGGGGTGAGGACGAAACGCGCGGCGGCTTCCCCCATGCCGTCAGTCATGCAACGCGATGTGCCATTGCGGTGATCCGATGCGGTAACTTCACGCCATGAACGAGGTCCTCGATGCGTGGTTCGCGCGCGAAGTGCTGGCGCACGAGGGCGCGCTGATGCGCTTCCTGCACCGCAACTGGCGCGACCACGACGAGGTCGTCGACCTGCGCCAGGAAATCTACGTGCGCGTCTACGAGGCCGCCGGCCGGCGCCGGCCCGACTCGCCCAAGGCCTTCCTTTTCGCGACGGCGCGGCACCTGCTCGCCGACCGGATCCGCCGCCAGCGCATCGTTTCCATTACCGCAGTGGGTGATCTCGAGCAATTGAACGTCTTGACGGATGAACTCGAGCCGGGACGCTGGCTCGGCGGGCGCGACGCCCTCGAGCGCCTCGCCCGCGCCCTGGACCGCCTGCCGGACCGCTGCCGCGAGGTGGTCTGGCTGCGGAGGGTCGAGGACCTGCCGCAGAAGGAAATCGCCCGGCGGCTCGGCATCAGCGAAAAGACCGTCGAGAAGCACATTGCGAAGGGATGCCGGATGATGGCCAATCATTTCTACGCGACCTCGCGCGCGGACGACGCCGGGACCGGCGACGGCAGCGTGGGCGCGCGCAGGGACAATCCGTGATGGGCCGGAGCGGCGGACAGATCGAGCGGATCGCGGCGTCGTGGCTGGCGCGCCGCGACGGCGACCACTGGTCGCTGGCCGACCAGTCCGCACTGGCGGCATGGCTGGAACAGGATCCCGCCCACCGCGTGGCGTTCCTGCGGCTGCAGGCCGCATGGCGCGAAACCGGAAGACTGAAGGCATTGGCGGCGGGGACGCCGCAGGGGCAGTTGCCGGAGCGTGGCGCGTGGCGCCGCTCGCCTTACTTCGACCCGTCCCGCTTCCAGCGGGGTGACGCCTTGGCCCGCGGCGGCCGCCGGCATGGTTCGCGGCCATCCCGGCTCGCCTCACCGGTGGCCGCGGTCGCGGCAGGCCTGCTGGTCATCCTGTTGGCTGGCGGCCTGTGGTGGTGGCGGGATGCCGGCCACGTGGAACGCGGCGCCTGGCAAACCGCCCTGGGCGGCCAGAAGGTGGTGCATCTCGCCGACGGCTCGACCGCGACCCTCGCCGGCGACAGCGAGCTGCGCGCGGCGATGACCCGGCGTGAGCGCGATCTCGATCTCGTCCGCGGCGAGGCGTTTTTCGAAGTCGCCAAGGACCATGCCCGTCCCTTCGTGGTCCACGCCAGCGGCTACCGGGTCATCGCGGTCGGCACCCGCTTCGACGTGCGCCGCGAAAGCGATGGGCTGCGGGTGGTCGTGACCCGCGGTGTGGTGCGGTTGCAGTCGGCGGTCGATCCCGGCAAGGCGGCGACCGACCTGCCCGCCGGCAGCATCGCCCGCGTCAGGAACGACGAGGTGTTCGTCCAGCACGTGGGCCCGGAGCAGGCCCTGCAGCACCTCGGCTGGCGCGACGGCTACGCGGTCTTCCACGACACCCCGCTGGTGGAAGCGATCGCGGAATTCAACCGGTACAACGCGCGCCGGATCGTCATCGCCGACCCCGCGCTGGACGACCTGAAGGTGGGCGGCAACTTCCGACTCGACAACAGCGACGCGTTCGTGCGCCTGCTGCAACAGGTCTTCCCCGTCCGCGCCGAGCGGCGCGGCGACCGGATCATGCTGTCGCGGACCGAACGGAAGCAGCCGCCCGATTGAAAAAGCTCATTGCAGCGCGAGCGGGGGAATGGCCGCCCTGGCTCGTCTTGTCACGCAGGGCGTCGCGTCGACGCCATTGGGGAGGAAACATGTTGAAGCCGATGGTCCGCCTTGCATTGTTGTTCGCGTGCCTGGTTCCGGCACTGGCATTCGCCCAGAATCCGGACGTCCGGGAAATCGATATTTCCCCAGGCAGCCTGGTGGCGGCGCTCGACGCGCTCGGCCACCAGACCGGCATGCAGTTCGTGTACGACGCCGACCGGTTGGCGAACGCGCGCACCCACGGGGTGCACGGCACGCTCACGGGCCAGCAGGCGCTGGCCGGGCTGCTGGCGGGCACGGGCTACCACGCCCGCCGCGACGCTTCCGGCGCCGTGGTCATCGTCCAGGACCAGCCCGCCGCCGTGCCGGCGGCGCCGCCACCGCCATCGCCGTCCGCGGCCGGCCAGGAAGCCGGTGACCAGGAGCCGGCCAAGACCCTGCAGGGAATCACCGTCACCGGTTCGCGCATCCCGCGTTCCGAGATCGAGGGTCCGGCGCCGGTGGTGACGATCACCGCCCAGGACATCCAGCGGCGCGGCTTCGCCAACGTGCCCGATCTCATGACGTCGCTGCCGCAGAACCTCGGCGCGCTCGACAACAATCAATACACCGACGGCTTCTCGCCGGGTGCCCAGGCGGTCGACCTGCGCGGCCTCGGCCCCAACCACACGCTGGTGCTCGTCAATGGCCGGCGCATCGCCGACTACCCGCAGTCCTACAACGGCAACAGCAACTTCACCGACATCTCCAACATTCCGACCGCGCTCATCGACCGGGTGGAAATCCTGTCCGGAAGCGCGTCGGCGGTGTACGGCTCGGACGCGATTTCGGGCGTCATCAACTTCATCCTGAAAAAGCGGGTCGATGGCACCACCTTCGACTACCGGGCCGGCGGCACCCAGCACGGCGGCGCCGGTTCGCAGCGGCTGGACATCACCACCGGATTCTCGAAAGGCAGGTTCGACTCGGTATTCGGCCTGGAACTGGTCGACAAGGAACCCCTGTGGGCCTTCCAGCGCGACTTCACCGACTCGCGCCTGGACAGCCCCGCCGATCCCTCCGACATCATCGCCAGCCGCAATTTCGTACGCACCGACATCGACGGTTATTACCTCGACCCGGGCAAGGCCACCTGCGACAAGCTTTCGCACCTCGACCAGGGCACGATGTTCTATGCCTCGCGCCCCGACTACGGGTACGACCCGGTCACCGGCGAGGACATCGACGGGCATTACTGCGGCAGCTACGCGGACGTCGGCTACGGCACCCTCGAAAACGGCCAGAAGATGGCCAGCTTCTTCGGCTCGGCCACCTACCACTTCAACGATTACACCGACTTCTACCTGGACGTGCTCGCCGGCACCTCGCACCAGGAGACCTACAACACGCCGCTGCAGTGGTACAACTGCGAACCGCTGAACGGCGACTGCACCGATACGCCGTTCTACAACACCGCCACCGGGCAGGTCGAGGAGTGGGGGCGCAGCTACTTCACGATCGAGGAAAACGGCGGCTTCGAGCGCGGCAAGATCCGCAACATCGGCAATACGCTGTCGCTCAACACCGGCGTCAAGGGCACGCTTGGCGCCGACAGCGACTGGAACTACGAGGCCAACTTCGAGCACTCGCAAAACCAGGTCGAATCGAAGTGGCCGGCACTGATCGCGGCCAAGGCGCAGGCGCTGTACCTCGGACCGTCGTTGGGCGTCGACCCGGACAGCGGCTACCAGATGTACTACGCGCCGCCGGATCGGCTGTATACGCCGCTCACCGTCGCCCAGTTCCGGTCGATCAGCCAGGACTCGATCGACAACGACAAGACCCGCGCCGAGAACTACTCGCTGACGGTCACCAACACCAACCTGTTCGGCTTGCCCGCCGGCCCCGTCGGTTTCGCCGCGATCGCCGAGTACGGCAACCAGTACTTCGCCCAGATCGCCGATCCGATGTCGCTGGATGGCAGCTACTACGGCCTGCACAACACCACTTCGGTCGGTTCCCGCAGCCACGAAGCGATGGGCTACGAATTCAGCGTGCCGGTGTTCCCGCAACTCACCCTGACCACCGCGGGGCGCTACGACCGCTACAAGTACAGCGAAACGTCCACCGGCAAGTTCACCTACGCCTTGGGCTTCGAATACCGTCCGTACCAGAGCCTGCTGTTGCGCGGCTCGTTGTCCACCGGCTTCCGCGCACCGGACCTGTCCTATCTGTACGCCGGCATCAGCGGGTCGAGTTCCGGCGGCACCGACTACTACCAGTGCCGGCGCGACAATGCGACACCGGGGTACGACTGCCTCGACGATTCAGCCTATGACGTCGACTTCAACGGCCGCAGCCACGGCAGCACCACGCTGAAGGACGAAACCAGCAGGTCATTCACCTACGGCTTCGTGTTCGCGCCGACGCCGAATTTCGACGTCAGCGCCGACTACTACCGCATCAAGCTCGAGAACGAGGTCGAGTACCAGGACAGCGACACCATCCTTCGCCGCGAGGCCGATTGCCGGCTGGGCGTGGACATCAACGGCAATCCGGTGGACGGCAACTCGTCGTACTGCCAGCAAATCGAGACCCAGGTGGTGCGCAACGCGGCGACTGCGCCGTACAACCCGGAAGGCATCACCTCGGTGCTGGTGCTGCCGATCAATGCCGCGATCGACCAGACCTCCGGCATCGACCTCAATGCCCACTACCGGCTGGACGCGCGGCGCTTCGGCACCTTCGACTTCAACCTCGGCGCGACCTACGTGATCATACACGAAACGCAGCTCTCGCCGGATTCTCCCGTCGACAACCAGCTGACTGACCTCTACTACTACCTGATCCCGCGCACCAAGGCCAACGGCTCGGTGACCTGGAACATCCAGGACTTCACCAGCACCTTGTATGTGTCGCGCATCGGCGGCCTGCCGAACTACGACGGCGACAAGCGCCTCGCGCCGACCTACCGCGCGAACCTGACGCTCGGCTACCGCGTCGTCCCGGGCATCAACGTGTCGCTCGCGATCGACAACCTGTTCGACAGCCGGCCGCAGCGCGACACGACCTGGACCAGCTACCCCTACTACGACCGCCGCTGGTTCAACGCGATCGGCCGTGCCTACTTCGTCGAGCTCAGCATGAAATTCGGCGGCACGAACGGCATTTGAGCCCTTCGCGCGTGGACCGCTCCTGTCATGTGCAGGAGCGGTCCATGGCCGCGATCGGCATGTCGCCATTCCGCGCGGCCCATTGCGCCCCGGCACGTCGCTACACGTTGAAACGGAAATGCAAGACGTCGCCCTCCTGCACGCGATACTCCTTGCCTTCCAGGCGCAGCCGGCCGGCGTCGCGCGCGCCTGATTCACCGCGGTACTTCACGTAGTCGTCGAAGGACACGGTTTCCGCGCGGATGAAGCCCTTCTCGAAGTCGGTGTGGATGACGCCGGCGGCCTGCGGCGCGGTGGCGCCCTGCTTGACCGTCCAGGCGCGCACCTCCTTGGGACCGGCGGTGAAATACGTCTGGAGGCCGAGCAGTGTGTAGGCCGCGCGGATCACCCGGTCGAGGCCGGGTTCGCTCAAACCCATCGATTCGAGGAATTCGCCGCGGTCGGCCTCGTCGAGTTGCGCCAGTTCCTCCTCGATCGCGGCACACACCGGCACCACCACCGCGCCTTCGATTTCGGCGCGCTGTCGCACCGCATCGAGATGCGGATTGGCTTCGAAGCCGTCCTCACGCACGTTGGCGACGTACATCAGCGGTTTCATGGTCAACAGGAACAGGTCGCGGATCGCGGCGCGTTCCTCGTCGTCCAGCGCCACCGAGCGCGCGGCCTTGCCTTCGTTCAATGCGGCGGCGAGCTTCTCCAGCACCGGGCGCTTGGCCATCGCTTCCTTGTCATTGGCCTTGGCGGCGCGCTCGACCCGCGCCAGCGCCTTGTCCACCGATTCGAGGTCGGCCAGCGCGAGTTCGGTGTCGATCGTCTCGATGTCGGCGATCGGGTCGACCTTGCCGGTCACGTGGATCACGTCGGGATGCTCGAAGCAGCGCACGACGTGCGCGATCGCGTCCACCTCGCGGATGTGCGCGAGGAACTGGTTGCCCAGGCCCTCGCCCTTCGACGCACCGGCGACCAGGCCGGCGATGTCCACGAACTCGACCGAGGCCGGTATGACCTTCTGCGGGTGCACGATCTCCGCGAGCTGCTGCAGCCGCGGGTCCGGCACCGGCACCACGCCCACGTTCGGGTCGATCGTGCAGAAGGGGAAATTCGCCGCGGCGATCCCCGCCTTGGTCAGCGCATTGAAGAGCGTGGACTTGCCGACATTGGGCAGGCCGACGATGCCGCATTGGATGGCCATTTGGAACTCCGGGAACGGGGAACAGGGAACCGGGAAGCGGGAACGAGAGAAGCGCGCGCAACAAAGGCCGCACTATGTTCCCCGTTCCCCGTTCCCCGTTCCCGCTGTATGGGTGTGCAGCCGCTTCATCGCTTCATTGAACTCGCCCGCGACGGTGAGCGGCAACACGTTGAGCGCGCGCGCGATCGCGTCCAGCATCGCGTCCTCGTCCGCCCGCGAAGGATTGCCGAGCACCCAGGGGGTCACGCGGTTGCGGTCGCCGGGATGGCCGATGCCGATCCGCAACCGGTGGAACCTGCCGTGGCCGAGCTGCGCCATGATGTCGCGCAGGCCGTTCTGGCCGCCGTGGCCGCCATCGAACTTCAGGCGCACCGTGCCGGGCGGAAGGTCGAGATCATCGTGCACCACCAGCAGCTCCGCGGGCGGAAGCTTCCAGTAGTTGAGTGCCGCGGCGACCGCTCGCCCGCTTTCGTTCATGAAGGTGGCGGGCTTGATGACGCGAACCTGTTCGGCGCCGATCGACAGGCGGCACGCCTCTGCATGCAGGCGATTCTCGGAGGCGAACCGCACCCCCGCGCCGCTCGCCAAGGCATCCGCGAACCAGAAGCCCGCGTTGTGGCGGTTGCGCAGGTATTCGGCGCCGGGATTGCCGAGGCCAGCGATGAGGCGGATGCCGCTCATGGGAGGCGCCGGGCGGCGCATGGCCCGATTTGGCATGCCATGGGGAGCAAAGCAGTCAAGCGCACGTGAGATTCCGCAAGCAGCCGTCCCTGGGCCGTGGCGCCCGCCCGCACGTCCCTGTGCGGGCGCTCGAACATCGCGACATGCCGATCAAGGCATGTCGCAAACGCTGCCTCTCGCCCTACTTCTTTTCTTCCTTGGCGGGCGCAGCGGCCTTGGCGGCCTCGCCGGACGGCGCGGCAGGCGCGGCCGCGCCTTCGGCCGGCGCGGCCTCGGCACCCGCTTCGGCCGGCGCTTCCTCGACTTCCTCGCGGACCGCCTGCGCGGACACGACGGTGTGGTCGTATTCCTTGCCCAGCTTCAGCTCGGGGATTTCCACGCCCTCGGGAAGCTTCAGGTCCGACAAGTGCCGGCTGTCGCCGAGTTCGAGGTCGGCAAGGTCCACCTCGATGAATTCCGGCAGGTCCTTCGGCAGGCACGACACCTCGACCTCGGTCTGGTTGCGCGAGATCACCACGCCCGAAGTCTTGGCCGCCGGCGATTTTTCCTGGTTCAGGAACCGGATCGAGACATACACGCGGATCGGCTTCGCCTCGTCGATGCGCAGGAAGTCCAGGTGCAGCACCTGCTCCTTGACCGGGTGCTTCTGGAAGTCGCGCAGCAGGACCTTCTGGCGCTTGCCTTCGACCAGCAGGTCGAGGATCGACGACGCGAACCAGTCGTGCCGCGACGCGAGGACGACGGTCTCGTGGTCGAACTGGACGTTTTCCGCGGCCGTGCCCGCGCCGTACACGACGGCCGGAACCTTGCCCGCGCGACGCAGGCGGCGGCTCGCACCTTTGCCCTGGTCGGCACGACGCTCGGCCGTGATTTCATGGATGGTTGCCATTGCTTGTTACCTCGGTTGCATGACGTCACCTTGCGGTGACTGGGATGACTTCCCCGCGACCAGGGAAGCCTTGATGGGCAGACGAGGAAACGGAAAGACGGGAAGACGGGAAAAAGCGAAGCCGGCTCGCTCCTTCGTCTATTCCTCTTTCCGTCTGTTCGTCTACCCGTGTCTCAATCCACGTACAACGAACTGACCGATTCCCCGTACGCCATCCGGCGCACGGTTTCGGCGAGCAACTGCGCGACGGACAACTGGCGGATCTTGGCGCAGGCGGCGCCTTCCTCGCTCAGCGGGATGGTGTCGGTGACCACCAGTTCGTCCATCTGCGATTGCTCGATGTTGCGCACCGCCGGACCGGACAGCACGGCGTGCGTACAGTACGCGACGACTTGCTTGGCGCCCCGGTCCTTGAGCGCCTTCGCGGCGGCGCACAAGGTGCCGGCGGTGTCCACGATGTCGTCGACCAGCACGCAAGTCCTGCCGACGACGTCGCCGATGATGTTCATCACGGTCGCTTCGTTCGGACGCGGCCGGCGCTTGTCGATGATCGCCAGGTCCGCGTCGTCGAGGCGCTTGGCGACCGCCCGCGCGCGCACCACGCCGCCGACGTCCGGGCTGACCACCGTCACGCCCTCGGTCCCGTGCTTGCGCCAGATGTCGGCCAGCAACACCGGCGAGGCGTACACGTTGTCGAGCGGGATGTCGAAGAAGCCCTGGATCTGGTCCGCGTGGATGTCCACCGTCAGCACCGTGTCGGTGCCGACCACCCCGATGAGTTGGGCGGCGACCTTGGCCGTGATCGGCACCCGCGCCGCGCGCAGCCGCCGATCCTGCCGCGCATAGCCGAAATACGGGATCACCGCGGTGACGCTGGCGGCCGAGGCGCGCTTCAGCGCATCGACGAGCACCAGCAGCTCCATCAGGTTTTCCGCGACCGGCGCGCAGGTGGACTGCATCACGAACACGTCCTGGTTGCGCACGTTTTCGTCGATCTCGATCTGCACCTCGCCATCCGAGAACCGGCCGACCACCGCCTTGCCCAGCGGCTCGCCGAGGGTGCGCGCGACATCCTCCGCCAGCTTGCGGTTGGCGTTGCCGCTGAACAACAACAAGCTGGATGCGTTGTGCATGCTCGACACCTTCGGACGCAACCCACCGGGAACTGGGGCGGCAGGATTCGAACCTGCGAATGCCGGGATCAAAACCCGGTGCCTTACCGCTTGGCTACGCCCCACCATGCGCAAGCCGGGCATCCTGCCGCAGCTTGCAAGAAAGCGTGCTGCAGCAGAGCTGCACCACTTTTTCATGCTTCGGCGCTATCGCGCCTTGGCGGGCGGCACATCCCTGTGCCGCGATTCGTGATCAAGTACCACGTTCGCAGCCGAAAGCGGGCGTCGTGCCGGCGCGATGAGCGCGGTCACGGCGCAGCCCCGCCGCGACAGGATCGAACCCCGGAATGGCCGCGCAGAAAAGCCGCATATTGTCGTGGACCGGCCAAGCCGCGTCAATTCAGCGATCCGGGTCGCTCCGGCCGGCCGCTGCAGCGGGATCTCCCGGGGATCCGGCGCTCGCGCCGTTCCATTGCTGGATCGACAACCGCACGCTGTAGGGATCGCGGCTGGCATACACCTTTCGCGGCAGCGGCGGGCTTCGCTCCGCGTACCAGTCGCGGTAGTCGACGTGCCAGCCGTCCTGGTCGAGGGTCGCCGGCAAGCCGTTCGCCCCGAAGGTGAGGATCGCGGGAGTGCCCGGCGCGCGCAGGCCCCGCACCCACCACGCGAGATCCGCCACCGGCACGTTCCAGCCGAATTCCGCATTCAGTACCTCGCCCGCACTTCGGCCGGCCAGGGGCTCCCGGCCGGCGCCGCTCAACACCGCGCCGCCGGGGCCGCCTTCGAGTTCGACGGTCTTGCCCGTGATGGGCGCACGCAGGGTGAACCGGTACCTTTCGCCGTGCTGGCTCCAATCGAGGCTGCCGCTGCCACCGCGATCGCCGTCCGACGCGGCGAACCGCGCGTGCAGGCCCCACTCGTCCCGGGCCCCGAGCATCCTTTCGCGCGCGGCCTGCGCCGCGAGCTGCGCGGCGGTCCCCGGATGGCGAACCGGCACCGGCGCACAGCCGGCGAGCACCAGGCCCGCCAGCGCCGCCGCCCCGACATGCGGCCAGCGCGTCATGGACGCAGCCGCCGCTCGGCATGTCGCAGCGCCGCGTTGTGCGGGTCGAGCTTCCGCACCCTGGCGAATACTTCGCGCGCGTCCCCGTGTTGGCCGAGTTTCCACAACACCTCGCCCAGGTGCGCCCCGATATCCGGATCCTGCTGGGCAGCCCAGGCGCGCTGCAGGTAGCTCTCCGCTTCGTCCAGGTGGCCCAGGCGGTACTGAAGCCAACCCCATGAATCCATGATCGCAGCCGCGTCGGGCTTGGCGGCAAGGGCCTTGCGCAGGAGGCGGGCGGCCTCCGGGAGGTCGCGGTCGGCATCGGCCAGGGTAAACCCGAGCGCGTTCATCGCCTCGACGTTTTCCGGGTTCTGCGCGAGCACCTTGCGGAAATCCCGGAGTGCCGCGTCGGTGTCGCCGGCGTTGGCTTCCTCGATGCCACGGTCGTAGGTCAGCGCCGGGTCCCCCGGCAGGGCACCGAGCCCGCGGTCGTACACCGCGATGGCGCGGGCATGGTCGCCGTGCTGGGCGTACAACTGCGCATCCAGCGCGTACGCCGTGCGCAGGCTGTCGGGGTCATCGGCGTAATCCTGCTGGAGCTGCGCCGCCAGTGCGTGCGCCTGCGCCCGCTTGCCGGTCTTGTCGAGCAGCACCGCGCTGCGAACCTTGGCCTCGAAAGCATGTTCGCTGCCGACATCGACCTGCGCGTACCATTCGAGCGCCTGCGAGTCGTGGTGCATCAGTTCCGCGAGTTGCCCGAGCAGGAAGACATTGTCCCCGCGCTGGTCCGACGGCGCCCCTTGCTCTTTTGTGGCATGTTTCAGTTCGGCATAAAGGCGCCGCAACGCCGCATCATCCTTGGCGCGCGCAGCGAATGCGACGCGAGCGGTCCACGTCCGGGGCGTTTGCGGCCCGGCGGCAAGCACCCGCAGCGCCTCGTCATACTGATGCGCATCGCCCAGCACGCTCGCGTAGCCGAGCCTCAGCGCCGCATCGCGCGGATGCGCCGCGACGCCCTTCGCATACAGCGCCTCGGCCCCGGCCCTGTCGCCTGTCGACAGCTTCAGGCTGGCCGCCCAGCGGATGCTGTCGGACCCCCCGAAGCGTCGTACCGCCGCGTCGGCCAGCTTGCGGGCGAACCCGTGGCGGCCGAGATGCTCGCCCAATTGGCTCAGCGCCACCCACACCTTCTCGTCGCGCGGAAGGCGCCCGGGCACCGCGAGGTCTTCGAGGATCCTGCCGGCGAGCGCGGTATCGCGCGCCGCCAGCAGATCCGCCGCGAAGGTCTTCCAGGCATCGGCCCCGCCCCCCGCGAGCAGCATGTCGAAGTCCTTCTCGGCGCCGGACCGGTCGCCCCGCAGCATCGCCAGTTGCGCGCGGATGCCGGCCAGCTCGCGCGGGTCCGCGCCGAGCGCCTGCCAGCGGTCCAGCAACTTCTGCGCATCCGCGGTTTCACCCGAGGCGACGGCGAGCTGCAGCGCGCGCTTGGCCACCGCGGGATCGTCCGCGATCTCCGCGGCGGCCGCGTAGTCGCGCGCCGCCTTGTCGATGTCCTGGTCCTGCAGCGCGAACTCGGCGGCGATCAGCAGGGCGGAGGCCTTGGCGGCCGAGCCGGAGGGCTCGATGTCGAGCCGCGCCAGCGGCTGCGCCGGCGCGATGCGTGGTGGGCCTGCATGCGCACGGGAGGCCGCGCGCGGGGACAGCGGCGCGCAACCTGCGAGCCAAGCCACGGCGAGCGCGATGACAGACGCGCTAAAATACCTGCGCAAACCGCGCAATTCCTTGAATTTGTCGGCTTGGGTCCGCACAATTTCCACGCCGGAAAATCCGGTCTTCTCCATTTCGCCTCCAGACGACAGCTTAGCCTGTCGCCGAACCCGTTCCCATGCCGCTGATCGCACTCGGACTCAACCACCTGACCGCGCCGGTCGCGCTGCGCGAGCAGGTGGCGATCGACGCGGAGGCCACGCCTCCGGCGCTTGCGGAACTTGCGTCCCAGGCCGGCGTCGACGAGGCGCTGATCCTGTCCACCTGCAACCGCACGGAACTGTACTGCAGCGTCCGCGAGGGCGCCGAGGGCGCACCATCGGCCTGGTTGCACAGCCACAACCAGATGACCCCGGGGCGGCTCGACGAGTTCCTGTACCGGCACACCGGTGGCGAGGCCGTGCGGCACGTGTTCCGGGTGGCCACCGGCCTCGAGTCGATGGTGCTGGGTGAGCCGCAGATCCTCGGCCAGGTGAAGGACGCCTGGCGCGCGGCGCGGTCCGCGCGCACCCTGCATGCGCCGATGGAGCGGCTCCTGCAGAACGCCTTCACGGTCGCCAAGCGGGTGCGCACCGAAACCCGCATCGGCAGCGGGCCGGTGTCGGTCGCGTTCGCCGCGGTGCGACTGGTCGAGCAGGCGTTCGCGGACCTGCGCGATTCCTGCGTGCTGCTGATCGGCGCCGGCGACACCATCGAACTCGCGATCCGGCACCTGATCGAGCGCGGCGTGCGGCGCCTGATCGTCGCCAACCGCACCATCGAAACCGCGCAGGCGCTGGTCAATCCGGTCGGCGGCTACGCGATTGCGCTGGCCGACCTGCCAAAGCACCTCGCCGAAGCCGACATCGTGATGTCGGCGACCGCCAGCCGCACGCCGGTCCTGGATGCGCCGATGCTGCGCGAGGCGCTGCGCCAACGGCGCCGGCGGCCGATGCTGCTGATGGACCTGGCGGTCCCTCGCGACATCGAGCCCTCCGTGGCCGAGCTCCCGGACCTGTTCCTGTACACCATCGACGACCTGCAGCAGGCCGTCGAGGCCGGTCGCCGCTCGCGCGAGGCGTCGGTGCGGGAAGCCGAGGCGATCATCGACCTGCAGGTCGAGCG
>DASSOQ010000127.1:0-10669 GCA_035700365.1 Rhodanobacteraceae bacterium
ACGCTGGTCGTGGACTTTGCCGGAAGCACCGAGAGCTGAAACAGCGCTGTTTTCGCGGCAGGTGCGCACGGACCTTTCCGGGCGCGCCTGTCTGCGAGGCACGGAAAGCGACGTCGTGCATGGGTGCTCAGGCGATGCCGAGGCCCTCGATCGTGCCGATCGCCGCTTCGTCGAAGCCCGCCAGCCGGGCGAAGGTACGACCCCGCTCGGCGTAGTCCTTGAACTGATCGAAGCTCGGGGCCCCGGGCGAAAGAAGCACCACCCCGCCAGCAGGAGCGAGCGCACGCGCCCGTGCCACCGCCGAGCCGAGATCGGGTGTCCCCTCGATCGCGCAGCCCACGCGAGCGCCACGCAGCGCATCGAGGATGCGCGGACCGGCCGCGCCCTGCACCACCACCGCGTGCGGAGGCCGCGCGGCAAGCTCGCACGCGCAGGCGCCCCACTCCAACCCGCGGTCGAAGCCGCCGAGGACCAGCACCACATCGCGGCCGCGAACGCTCTCCAGCGCGGCAAGCGCGGCGTCGGGCGTGGTGCTGATGGAGTCGTCGATCCATTCGACGCCTTCGCGCGTCCCGAGTCGCGTGAGGCGATGCGGCAATGGCCGGAAACTTCGCAATGAGGCCGCGGCGCTGCGCGCATCCATGCCGAACAACTCGATCGCGGCCAGGGCGGCGCAGGCGTTGCGGGCGTTGTGCGCGCCGCGCAACGGCAACCCATCCAGTTCGATGATCGCCGCGCTTCCGCGATGGATGGCGCCACCGGCGACGTGCCAGCCGCGGACATCGCCGAACAGTTCGCGGTGCGGGTGCGCGGCGGTTCGTTCCACCAGCAGCGGCGATCCTGCGTCCACCAGCAGCGTGCGCGACACGTCCGCCAGCTTCAGCTTGTCGGCGACGTAGCGCTCGCGACTGCCGTGCCAGTCCAGGTGCTCCTCGGCGAGGCTGACCACGACGCCGAGTTCCAGCGGCCCGGCCTCGCCGGTCTGGAAGCTCGATAGTTCGACCGCCCACAAGTCCGCACGCTGACCCTCGAGGTCCAGCAATGGCAGGCCGATATTGCCGGCGAGCGCGGTGCGAACGCCGAGGCCCCGCGCGAGATGCGCGACCAGTGCCGTGGTGGTGCTTTTGCCCTTGGTGCCGGTGACGGCAACCACCCGCGCATCGGGGTTCTCTCCGAACCACAGCGCGGTGCCCGAAGTGAACCGGGTGCCGCGTCCCCGCGCCGCCAGGATCTCGGGCCTGTACGCGCTGATCCCCGGCGACTTGATCACGACGTCGTGCGAAGACAGCGCGCCGGCATCCGGTGATCGGGTACGCATGTCCAGCTCCGACGCGCTTGCGTGGGCGGACGCCGCGGCAGCTTCGTCCGGCGTGCAATACAGCGTCAGCGGCTTGTCCGGAAACCGGTGGCGGAGCGCGGCCAGCACGCTGCGGCCTTCGCGGCCCCAGCCCCACACCGCGAGGTCGGCACGCTCAAGCTCCGCGAACCGCATCGAGCGCCTCCGAGAAGCGGGCGGGAACCTGGTGCCCGCCAGCGGGTTTCAGCCAGGGTTCCAGCCCCAGCGTCGAAGCATCGAGCTGCGGCAGGATGTCTTCGCGGAAGCGCGCGATCAGCGCATCCTCGCGCCATTCCGGCCGCACCGCCAGGGCTGCGAAGGCGGCGCGGGCTTCGGCGGCCTCGCCCACGCATTCGAACGGTTTGTGGTCGCGGTATTCGATCAGCGCATCGAAGCCGCCCGCCTGCGCCTCGTCGTCCAGCAGGTTGCGCCCGAAGACCGAGAGCAGCCGCGGCTTGGGCAGGAACGGCGCCAGCGCCAGGAACACGAAATGGCATTTCGGGCACTGGCCGCACCAACGGTCGGCCGGTTTCGGGCCGAGAATCCGGAAGTTGCGATTGCAGCTCGAGAATATGTCGAAGTAGTCCGCACCGCATTTCGCGAACGCACGGGTGACCGCCAGTTCGGAGAATGGCCGCAGGAGCGAGAAGTAGTCGAGCCCGGGGGCGACGTGCGAGCGGAGGTACGCGGCGAACGCGATTTCGAAGTCGCGGCCCTTGCTCCATTGGTGGTTGACTTGCCGCCCGGCGTATTCGAGCGTCGCGGCCGAGGCCGAACGTTCGTTCGCGAACGCAATCGAATCGAAGCCGTAGAGGACCGCTGCGCACGCGAGGATCGCGGAGTTGATCGCGGTGACCGGTACGTGGCCATTCCACGCGCCCAGCCGGTTGTAGTCGAAGAGCACCGGCGACAATTCGCGGCCAATGTTGAGCGTCGGCAGCCCCGTGCGCGCGGCCACGGTCGCGATCAGCGGCGAGGCGCCCACCCACGCCGCCGTGGCATCGGCGCCGATCGATTTCAACGCCTCGACCACGACCAGCGAATCCTTGCCGCCACCGATCGGCACCAGCGTGCGCCGCGGCAAGTCGAGCGTCGCCGCTTCGCAATCCTGGCCAGGGATTGGCCCCGTGCCAGGGACGGCAAAGTCGCTGGATCCCGGCCTCCGCCGGGATGACGACGCCGGAAGGTCATGCACCGGTGGCGCGCTGCGCGGAAAAGCGATCCGCCCGTCGAGATCGATACCGTTCCTGTAGGCGAACTCGGCGAGCCCGTGCCGGTACAGCGTGTCGAGCAGGTCGGCCGTGGCCGCATCCAGCGCGCCGCCCTCGACTTCGACCGCCGGCGGAATCCCGGCCTTGTAATAGCTGACCCCGGCAACCCGGTGCAGCAGCCGCAAGGCGGCGTCGAACGCTGGTCGGCGTTCGTCTGGCAACGCCGGCGCATCGGGGAAGCGGACGCGCTCGACCAGCTCCGGCCCCTGGTCGAACGCGTACACCAGTTCTGCCACGCCTTCGTCGTAGCCGCAACGCACGAACCGGAACCTCTCTGCCTGGCGCGGGTCGACGAGCATGCTCATTCGATTGCCACCGATTCGGCGAGCTCGCGGAGGTTGTAGCGGGATGCCATGGATTCGCCATAGGCGCCGGCCTGTGCGATCAGCAGCACGTCGCCCTCGCGGCTTTCGGGAAGGTGCCGGTCGGCCCCGAGCACGTCGCCGGATTCGCAGATGGGACCGACCACCTGGTACAGCGTATCGGGCGGCGCATCGATCCGGGTGAGGTTCACGATCTCATGCCACGCGTCGTACAGCGCGGGTCGGATCAGCGCGTGCATGCCGGCATCGCAGCCGAGATAGTTGAGCGCGCCCTTGCGCTTGGTCTGCGTAACCCGCGCCAGCAGCACGCCCGCGTCCGCCACCAGCCAGCGGCCGGGCTCGAGCCACAGTTCGTATTGCGGACAGGTCCGCCGGACTTCCGCCAGCGCGGAGTCGAGAACGTCGAGGTCGAGTTCCGCCTCCCCCGGGTGCGAAGGCACGCCGAGGCCACCCCCGAGGTTGAGGCACCGAACGGTGCCGATGCGGTCGGCGATGCCGGCGAGCTGGCTGCATACGAGCGCCCAGTGTGATGCGTCGAGGATGCCGGAACCGAGATGCGCATGCACGCCGACCACGCGCACCCGGAGTTCCCGCGTCAGCGCGAGGAACGCATCGAGTTCGTCGAGGGGCAGGCCGAACTTGCTGGTCGAGCCGCCGGTGCGCACCTTGTCGTGATGCCCCGCCCCGCGGCCGAGGTCGATGCGGAGCATGATTTCACGGCCGCGGAAGATTCCGGGCCAGTGCTGCAACGGATGCAAGGCGTCCAGCGTCAGCAACAGTTCGGGCGTCGGGACCCGGGACTCGGGATCCGGAGGAGAACCGCTCCGGGCTGCAACCGCCACGCCTTGGTTCCGCAAGGCCGCGGCGTAGTCGCTGCGGGGCGCGAAGTTGGGCGTGAACAGGCGCGGGGACCCGGACGCTTCCGCGATCGCCTCGACCGCGGCGAGCTCGCCCGGTGAAACGCATTCGAAGCCCAGACCCTCCTCGGCGAGGACCGCGAGGATCGCCGGATGCGCATTGGCCTTGACGGCATAGTAGGCGCGATCGATCGACCGCAATCGCCGCAGCGTCCTCGCCCGCTCGCGGATCGTCGGCAGGTGGTAGACGTAACGCGGCGTCGCAAGCGGGTCCGCTGCCGCGGAAGATCTTCCGGCGAGCTCGAGCAGCATTTCCCGCGCACCCCGCCACCACGGCGCACGTGCACGTACGGCAGCGTCGCCATGGAGCGCCTGCCAGGTCGGACCGAACAGCCCCGCATCGTCGGTTCGCATCGCGCCCGCGCGGATCAGCAGTTCGTGCAGGCGCAACGTCAGGCCATCCAGCATGCCCTCGTCGACCACGAAGGTGAGGTTGAGGTTGTTGGACGACTGCGAAATCAGGTGCACGCGTTCGCGCCCGAACTCGGCCAATACCCCCGAGAGGCGATGCAGCATCGAGCGCATCCCGCGCCCGACCAGCGTGACGGCCGCGCACGGCGCGATCACCTTGACCCGGCAGACCCTGGCGAGATCCGCCGCAAGCGATGCCACCACGTCGGAATCGAGCAGGTTCTCGGCCGGATCGAGCGAAACGGTGACATTGGTTTCAGCCGAGCCGATCAGGTCGACCGACAGGCCGTGCTGCTTGAACAAGGCGAACACGTCGGCAAGGAATCCGACCTGCTGCCACATCCCGGAGGTTTCCATCGACACCAGCGTGATGCCGCGCCGCGAACTGATCGCCTTGATGCTGGGCACCGCTTCCGCGGGCTGCGGGCCGATCACCGTACCCTCGAGATCCGGATGGCGGGTGTCCTTGATCCACAACGGCACCCGCGCGCGCCGGCACGGCGACAGGCAGCGCGGGTGCAGCACCTTGGCGCCGGTGGTGGCGATTTCCTGCGCCTCCTCGTAGTCGAGATGCCGGAGCAGGCGCGCGCCCGGCACCTGCCGCGGATCGGCGGTGAACATGCCGGCCACGTCGGTCCAGATCTCCACGCGTGCGGCCCGCAACAACGCACCCAGGTACGCCGCCGAGGTGTCGGAGCCGCCGCGACCGAGCAGCACGGTTGCCCCGGATGCGTCGCGCGCGATGAAGCCCTGGGTGATGAACACCTCGCCGCGGGCAGCGAGCGCGGCCGCGAAAGCGGGGTCCGGCTCGGCCTGCACCTGCGCGGACAGCATGCGCGCGCGCTCGTTGAGGAACGGCAGCTCGCGCGCCTGCAATGCGTCGCGCGCATCCAGCCATTCGGTCGCGAGGCCAATCGCGGTCATGAACGCCGCGCCGAGCGAACTCGACAGCAGTTCGCCGTGGGACTGCATCGCGGCCTGCCACGAATAGCCCCTCTCCCCGCGGGAGAGGGGTTGGGGCGAGGGTCCGGGAACTTTCGACGATTGTCGAATGCCCGAACCCTCACCCGGCGCTGATGCCCCACCCTCTGCCGAAGGGGCAGGGAAAGCCAGGGCCTGCAAAGAAGCCAGCCAGCGCTCCATCGCCGCGGCATCCGCCAGTTTCATCTTCGCCGCGAGGTCGCGGTGCCGCGCGACCAGTTTCGCCAGGGCGTCTGCGCGGTCTTCGGCCGGACAGGCGCACAGTGCCTTCAGGTCGTCGGTGACACCCGCGAGCGCGGACACCACCACGAGCACGCGAAGGCCCTCGGCCCGGCGCGCAGCCGCGAGACGCAGGATCGTGTGCCAGCGGTCCACGGTCGCCACGCTGGTTCCGCCGAATTTCAGCACGACCCAGGGCGCGTCGGGCGGGAGCGGCGCAGGGTTCGATGCGGTCATCGGGCGGGACGGGAACGGGCGCGCGGCGGCGCGGGACAAGGCACGCAAGTGTTGCGTGCAGGCGCCGAAAACGCAATCGCGGCGGTCCGGCCGGCGCCAAGCCGTTCAGAGCCCCGCCGGCAAGCACCCAATACAATCGCCCGATGCAGCAGACACCACAGAACCCGCCGGCCTCGATCGTGCCGGAACCGATCCGCAGCGGCATCGATCTTCGGATCAACGGCAAGCAGTTCCGCCATACCGGCGATCCCGAGCTGCCGCTCCTCTGGTACCTGCGCGACGTGCTGCGCCTGACCGGCTGCAAGTATGGCTGCGACGACGCGAGCTGCGGCGCGTGCAGCGTGCTGGTGGACGGCAAGCTCGAGCGTGCCTGCACGCTGGCGATGCAGGATCTCGACGGGCACGAGGTGACCACGGTCGAGGGACTGGCCGCGCGGGATGGCACACTGCACCCGGTGCAGCAGGCATGGATCGACGAGGACGCGATCCTGTGCGGCTACTGCCAGCCTGGCCAGATCATCGCAGCCGTGGACCTGCTGTCGCGCAAGCCCAGGCCGTCCGACAAGGACATCGACGGCATCGGGAACCTGTGTCGCTGCGGCAGTTATCCGCGCATCCGGCGCGCGATCAAGCGCGCCTCGAAAGCCGTGCAGGGCAAGGCCAAGTGAAACACTCGCACGACGCCGGCCGGCGCCGCTTCCTGAAAGTGTTCGGCGCCGCGACCGGAGCGCTGGTCGTCGGCCTGCCGGCATACGGCTGGGTGCCCGACGAACTGCTCGGCCAGAACCTGGTACGCCTCGGCCCGTACGTCCGCATCGAGCCGGATGGCACCACCGTGATCGGCTCGCGCGACCCGGAAGTGGGCCAGGGCATCCGCACCGCCGAAGCGCGCATCCTCGCGGAGGAGCTGGATGCCGACTGGACCAGGGTGATCGTGGAACCGCTGGACCTCGGCGTCACCGCCGTCGGCGGCGATCCGCACTGGACGCTCGGACACCAGATGGCTTCCGGGAGCACCAGCATTCCAGCGGCCTGGAACGACCTTCGCGTCGTCGGCGCCGCCGCGCGCGAACTGCTGGCGCGCGCCGCGGCCGAACGCTGGAAGACCACCATCGGGAATGTGCGGACCGTGCGCGGCGTGGCGATTGCCGCCGATGGCCGCACGCTCGGCTACGGCGAACTGGCGCACGCGGCATCGCAACTGCAGCCAGCCGGCTCGGCGCCGGCCCCGAAGCTGCCATCTCAGTACGTGCTGATAGGCCAGGACGCGGGTGACGTCGACGCGCGCGACATCGTGACCGGCGTGCAGCGCTACGCGATCGACGAATGGTTCGGCGACGTGCTGGTCGCGGTGATCACACGCTGTCCCTGGGCCGGCGGCGGACTCGCACGCCTCGACGATCGCGCCACGCTGAAGGTCAAGGGGGTGGAAAAGGTCATGACGATCCCGGCGCCGGACCCGGCGCGCGCCCCGGGCACCCAGCAACTGGCGGCCGGCGTCGCGGTGCTGGCCACGGACACCTGGGCGGCGTTGCAGGGCGTCGCCAGGCTGGACGTGGAATGGCAGCCCGGCCACGGCATCCCGGAAGGCGACGCCGCGCTGGGGAAGGCGGCCGGAGCGGCGATGGCCGGCGATCCCACCAAGGCGGTGCGCACGGACGGCGACTTCGCGGACGCCCTCGAGCGCGCGCGCCACAAATTCAAGGCCGAATACCGCATCGCAACGGTCGCGCACGCCGACCTCGAACCGCCCGGCGCGCTGGTCAGGGTCGACCACCAGCAGGCGTTGATCATCGCGCCGGTGCAGAATCCGCGCGCCACCTACGAGACCGTGCGTCGCCTGACCGGCCTTGCCCCGGACAAGATCGAAGTGCGGTTGCCGCGTACAGGTGGTGGCTTCGGTCGCTTCCTCGAAAGCGACTACGTCGCCGAGGCGGTGATGCTGGCCAAGGCCGCGGGCAAGGCGATCAAGCTGATGTGGACGCGTGGCGACGCGTTCACCCACGACCTCTACCGGCCGTTTTCGGTCCACGCACTGGAAGCCTGCGCCGACCGCCACAAGGCATTGACCGGCTGGAGCCACCGTATCGCCAGCACCTCGCGACTCGCGGGGCGCGAACCGCGTTCGCGCTGGTGGCTTTCGGAAATGCATCCCGACGACCCTCCCGCGGGCCTGATCGGCAACCTGCAATACGCCTGGTACGCGCTGGATTCCGCGCTCCCGCGCGGGAGCTACCGCGCGAGTTCGCACGCGGTGAACGCATTCGCGACAGAGTGCTTCCTCGACGAGATCGCACAGGCGCTCAAGCAGGATGCGCTCGCCTTCCGTCTGGCGCTGCTCGGCGAACCGCGCAAGCTCCCGTATCGCGGCCACGGCGGACCGGTGCTCGACACCGGACGCCTGGCCTGGGTGCTGAGGCTCGCCGCCGACGCGATCGGCTGGAGCAAACCGCACACCCAGGGCCACGGTTTCGGGTTGGCCTGCCATTTCACCTTCGGCGGCTATGTCGCCCACGCGATGGAGGTGTCGATGAAGGGCAACCGGCTGGTGATCCACAACGCGGTGTGCGCCGCCGACATCGGGCGGGTCGTCAATCCCCTCGGCGCCCGTGCGGTGCTGGCCGGGGGAACGCTCGACGGATTGTCCACGGCCTTGCGCCAACGGATCACCGTCGGCAAGGATGGGCGCATCGCCCAGCAGGGCTTCGACGAGTATCCGCTCGCGACGATGGCCCAGATGCCGCACGACGTGCAGGTGATCCTGGTGCCCTCGCAGGAGAGCCCGGCCGGCGCATTCGCGATGGGCGTTCCATCCGCGGCACCGGCACTCGCCAACGCGATCTTCGCCGGCACCACCGTGCGCGTCCACCAGATGCCGATCTGGCCCGAACTGATGCGGCTCTTGTAGCGGCGCGCATCGCGCACGACGAACGTCGCCGCAAATCGAACCGATTGCGGCCACCGGCCATCAAGCCTTCGGGTTGACCCCGGGCCCGCCCCGGGGAAGCCCGGCGTGGCCCCACTGCGAGCATTGCGCTTCGCCGGATGAAGCCCGGCTCGACCCCACCCGCGCAATCCGAATCATCGGCCGCCCGCGAAGCCCCGCAACACCTTGAACGTCCCCGCCGCATCGACCTCGCCGATCGCGAGCAGGCGGGCAGCCGCCGCGTAGGCGCGATAACGGCCCGGCGCGGCGGCAACACGCAACGCGCGCCCGTGCGCGACATCGTCGGCGCCGCGCTCGTCGAGTTGCAACGCGGGCCAGTCGGAAAGGCCCGCATCGATCGGCAAAAGGCAATCGTGCAGCGCTGCCGCGTTCCGTTCCCGCAACGATTCCAGTTCCGCGAAGGTGAACATGCGCGGATCGCGGAACGGCTCCACCCACAGCCGCCGCAGCGCCGTCAGGTGCGCGCCGCAGCCCAGCGCCTCGCCGAGGTCGCGCACCAGGCTGCGCACGTAGGTGCCCGAGCCGCACTCGACGTGCAGGCGCAGCGCGTCGTGCGACCGGCCGGTGAGGTCGAATCGGAACACGTCCACCTCGCGCGGCGCCGCTTCCACGGCCTCGCCGCGGCGGGCGCGTTTGTAGAGCGGCACCCCGCCCTGTTTCAACGCGGAAAAGACCGGTGGAACCTGGGTGATGCGGCCCGTGAGCTTCGCGAGCTCGCGGCCGATGGCGGTGTCATCCAGTGCCGGAACCTCGCGTTCCACCAGCACCGTGCCGTCGCTGTCGCAAGTGTCGGTGGTGGCCCCGAGCCGGCACTCCGCGGCATACGCCTTGCGCGCCCCGAGCAGGTACCCCGCCACCTTGGTCGCCTCGCCGAAGCAGACCGGCAAGAGTCCCGTCGCCAGTGGATCGAGGCTTCCGGTGTGCCCGGCCTTGCCCGCACCGAACAGCCGTTTCGCCTGCTGCAATGCGCGGTTGGAGCTGATGCCGGTCGGCTTGTCGAGGAGGAGGATGCCCGTGACCGCCCGGGATTCTGGACGCGCGACGCGCGACTGGGATTGGGGTTCGGATTCGGGAATCATGGTCGCGCAAGGATCAGAAACAGAAATCCGCCGTCATCCCGGACACGGCCGAGCCGCGCTCACCGGAATGCCGCAGCCTGGGCGTTTCCACCACTTACTGCCCTTCCGCGTCCCCCGTCCCGGGGCCATGGTCCCGATCTTCGCGAAGCAGCCGCTCGATCCGCTCCCCCTTGTCCACCGAGTCGTCGTACTTGAAGCGCAGCTCGGGGACGCGGCGCATGCGCATCGTGTGCGCGAGCTGGTGGCGGAATTCCTTGGCGAGTGCCTTCAGCGCCTTCACGACTTCCGCCGAACGCTCGGGCTGCAACGCCGTGACCCAGACCGTGGCCACGTCGAGTTCACGGCTGACGTCGACATCCACCACGCTCGCCTGCGGCAGCCCGTGGTCGCGCACCGCGGCGTGCACCAGCACGCCGACCTCGCGACGGAGTTCGGCGTTGACGCGGTCGGTGCGGTGGAAGGAACGTTGGGGCATAAGTCGGGGCCGGGGAGCGGGGACCGAACGGCCGGTTCTTGCCGGCCCCTGGTCCCATGTCCCGCGCTTACAGCGTCCGCGCCACCTCGATGCGCTCGAAGCATTCGATGCGGTCGCCAGGCTTGACGTCGTTGTACTGCTTGACGGCGATGCCGCATTCGCTGCCGTTGCGCACTTCCTCGACGTTCTCCTTGAAGTGGCGCAGCGACTCCAGCTCGCCCTCGAAGATCACCACGTCGTCGCGCAGCACCCGGATCGGCTTGTTGCGCCTGACCGTGCCTTCGATGACCATGCAGCCCGCGACCGCGCCGAACTTGGAGCTGCGGAACACGTCGCGCACTTCGGCCACGCCGAGGATCTCCTCGCGCACCTCGGTGCCCATCAGCCCGCTGGCCGCCTGCTTCACCTGGTCGATGACGTCGTAGATGATCGAGAAGTAGCGCAGGTCCACGCCACTCGATTCGATCACCTTG
>DASSOQ010000128.1:0-2871 GCA_035700365.1 Rhodanobacteraceae bacterium
TTTTGGACTCTCCCGAGTCCCGAATCCCGGGTCTTGAATCTACGCCAGCTTCTTGTACTTCACCCGGTGCGGCTGCGCGGCTTCCTCGCCGAGGCGGCGCTTCTTGTCGGCTTCGTACTCGTTGTAGTTGCCGGCAAAGAATTCCACGTGCGAGTCGCCCTCGAAGGCGATGATGTGGGTGGCGATGCGGTCGAGGAACCAGCGGTCGTGCGAGATCACGATCGCGCAGCCGGGGAATTCCAGCAGCGCCTCCTCCAGTGCGCGCAGGGTTTCGACGTCGAGGTCATTGGACGGTTCGTCCAGCAGCAGCACGTTGCCGCCTTCCAGCAGCGTCTTGGCGAGGTGCAGGCGGCCGCGTTCGCCGCCCGACAGCTGGCCGACGATCTTCTGCTGGTCGGCGCCCTTGAAGTTGAAGCGGCCGATGTAGGCGCGCGACTGGATCTCGAAGTTTCCGATCTTCAGGATGTCGAGGCCGCCGGAGACTTCCTGCCAGACGTTGTTCCTGTCATTGAGCATGCCGCGCGACTGGTCGACGTAGGCGAGCTGCACGGTCTTGCCGAGGTTGATTTCACCGGAATCCGGTTTCTCCTTGCCCATCACCATCTTCATGAAGGTGGACTTGCCGGCGCCGTTGGGGCCGATCACGCCGACGATCGCGCCGGGCGGGATCTTGAACGACAGGTCGTCGATCAGGCAGCGGTCGCCGAACGATTTGCTGACGTGCTTGAACTCGATCACTTCGTTGCCGAGGCGCTCGCCCGGCGGAATGAAGATTTCGTTCGTCTCGTTGCGGCGCTGGTAATCGACCGAGCTCAATTCCTCGAAACGGTTGAGGCGCGCCTTGCCCTTGGACTGGCGGCCCTTGGCGGCCGAGCGCACCCATTCGAGTTCCTTCTGGATCGCTTTCTGGCGCGCCTTTTCGGTCGAGGCTTCCTGCTTCAGGCGCTCGTCCTTCTGTTCCAGCCACGACGAATAATTGCCCTTCCACGGAATGCCGCGGCCGCGGTCGAGTTCCAGGATCCACTCGGCGGCGTTGTCGAGGAAGTAGCGATCGTGGGTCACCGCGACCACGGTGCCGGGGTAGTCGTGCAGGAACTGCTCCAGCCAGTCGACCGATTCGGCGTCGAGGTGGTTGGTCGGTTCGTCCAACAGCAGCATGTCGGGTTTGGACAGCAGCAGGCGGCACAGCGCGACGCGGCGCTTCTCGCCGCCCGAAAGCGGCCCGATCTTTGCGTCCCACGGCGGCAGGCGCAGCGCGTCGGCCGCGACTTCCAGTTGCATTTCCATCGTGTGCGCGTCGCCCGCGGCGAGGATGTTCTCGAGTTTCTGCTGCTCGGCGGCCAGCGCGTCGAAATCAGCGCCTTCCTCGGCGTAGGCGGCGTAAACCTCATCGAGGCGCTTCTGTGCGTCGAGGATGTTCGACAATCCCTCTTCGACCGATTCGCGCACCGTCTTGTCGAGGTCGAGCTGCGGTTCCTGCGCGAGATAGCCGATGTTGATGTCCGCCGCCGGGCGCGCCTCGCCCTGGTAGTCGGGATCCACGCCGGCCATGATGCGCAGCACGGTTGACTTGCCCGCGCCGTTCAATCCGAGCAGGCCGATCTTGGCGCCGGGGAAAAAAGAAAGCGAAATGTCCTTGATGATCTCGCGCTTGGGCGGGACGATCTTGGACACGTTGATCATGGTGTAGATGTACTGCATGCGGGCTCCGCGCAGGGTTGCAACCGGGCGCAGGCGCGACCGGGAATCGATGTGAACCGCACATTATAGCCGTTGCGCCGCGTCGGCAGGGCCGTCTGGCGCAATCACAGGCCGATGGCCGAACCCGCGGGCGGAAGTGAGCTCGGCGGCGCCCCCGACAGGAGCAACGCCACCGCGGCAATGATCGCGAACCACAACACCGCTTCGGCGAGGGACGTGCGCGAAAGCCCGCGCAGGGCCCGCAGCCACGATCGCGGATCGCCGGTCCGTGCGGCCGCGAGTACCGCCGGCACGTGGCGAAAACGATTGGTGGCGCCGAGGATCGCCATCGCGATCACCAGCACCAGCTTGGCGTCGAGGATCAGGCCGTAGCGCGTCGTCCAGAGCGGCTGCCAGCCGCCGATTCGCTGCCATGCGTTGCAGACGCCGGTGGCCGCGGCCAGCGCGAGGCCCGCCGCGGCGAGCAGCGAATAGCGCCTGACGATCGCCGCCGCCGCATCACCGTGTTGCGGATGCTGCCGCAGCACCGGCCGCACCGCCACGACGAACGCCACGATTGCGCCGCCCCAGAGCCCGGCGGAGATCAGGTGGAGCCAATCGATCCAGACCAGCCACTGGAAATCGCCGTGATCGCCGGCGTGGCCGGTCGCGCTGCGGCTGAACGCCACCACGCCGGCGAGGAGGGCAAGCGAACACAGGCCCCTGCGCTTCCGGATGCCGACCGACATCCACAGTAGCCACATCAGCAGCACGGCGGCCGCGCGCGCCAGCCACATCCTGCCGAAATCGGTTTCCCGCAGCACCAGGGGCACGACACTGGCAACTTGCGGAAACGGCATTCCGCTGATGGCGATGCTGCGCGCGAACAGCAGCGCGACGCTGGTCAGGGTCAGCAAGCCGAGCGTGGCTGCAAACAGTGCGTTCAGCCGCCGCAACAATCCTTGTTCCGGTTGGCGTTCCCCGGTCGGCAGGGGCAGCCAGGCGAGGCACGCCGCAACCGCGCCGACAACCAGGGCGACGGCGAGCACATCGAAGCCAACGATGGCTTCGTGCCACGCCGGGATCGCCATCCCCTCAATGGCCGTTCACCGTGAAAGTGAAGTCGCCTTCGGTGCGGTGGCCGTCCTTGGAGGTCACGTGCCAGTAGACGTGATACCTGCCGGGCGGCAG
>DASSOQ010000129.1:0-35512 GCA_035700365.1 Rhodanobacteraceae bacterium
CGGGCAGTTCGGCGCCCAGATCGCCTTCTCGCCGGACGGCCAGTACCTGTTCCTCACCGTGGGCGAACGGCAACGCATGACACCGGCGCAGGATCCCAATCAGGCGCTGGGCAAGATCCTCCGTCTGACGCTCGACGGCAAGCCAGCGCCGGGCAACCCGATGGCCGGACGCACCGGCGCGGCGAGCGTGCCGCTGATCGACCCGCCGCGCGATACCGAAGTGGCGAAGACCGCTCCCGTCGTCAGCACGTACACGTTCCCCGGGCCGAACATGACGCCGGCGGAAACCTGGACGACCGGCCACCGCACGCCGTATGGCCTGGCGTTCGCGCCCGACGGCCGGCTGTGGGAAGTCGAGCACGGCCCGCGCGGCGGCGACGAGCTGAACCTGATCGAGCCCGGCAAGAACTACGGCTGGCCCCTGGTCTCCTATGGCGTCAATTACGACGGCGTGCCCATTCCCAGCCCCGATACGCGGCCCGATCTCGCCAAGCCCGTGATCTATTGGGTGCCGGTGATCGCGCCGGGCAACCTCATGTTCTACAAAGGTCACCTATTCCCGCAGTGGAATGGCAGCGCGTTGATCAGCGGCCTGGACAGCGAAGCCATCGTCCGTGTCACGTTCGATGGCAAGGGCGGCGCCACGGCGGTGCAGCGCTGGAACATCGGCAAACGCGTCCGCGATATCGAAGAGGCACCGGACGGCACGCTCTGGATGCTGGAAGACGCCAAGGGCGGCGGCCTCTACCACCTCACGCCGAAGCAAGGACCCGGTTAGGAACGGGGTCAGGTTCACTGACCGCCGTGCGGAAAGTGAGGTCACCCGTTCTTGGCAAGTGAACCTGACCCCGTTCTTGCGGCATCACGCTTGGCCTCCCCTTCGGAACGAAGGGGGAATGAGGGGGATGGCTCTTCAGCGTGTGGTGGAATTTCATGCCGCTGCACGAGGGGTCACCCCCGCGCCACCGCGTTCAATACTTCGTAACACGCCCCCATGTTGTGGTAGTCGGTCTTGCCAGCGGGGCTCTTCTCGTCGCTGTACTTGCGCCCGTCCCGGGTGAGGATGCGGTACCAGCCGCCGTGGTCGTGATCGACAAAGTGGGTCCACGCGTATTCCCACAGGCGCCGATACCAGTCCCGATACTCTTCATCGCCGGTGCGCATCGCCAGCAGCGCCGCGCAAGCCAGCGATTCGGCCTGCACCCAGTGGTACTTGTCGTCGTCGCAGACCGAGCCGTCCGGTGCGAAGCCGTAACACAACCCGCCGTATCGGTCGTCCCATGCGCGCGCGACCGCGGTGTCGAACAGGTGCCTTGCAGTGGGGAGCAGCCAATCGGCGTCGCGATGGCGGCCCAGGATCAACAGCAGTTTGGCCCATTCGGTCTGGTGGCCGGGCTGGAAACCCCAGGGGCGGAACAGGTCCTTCGGATTGTCCTTGTGGTACTCCCAGTCGATTTCCCACGCCCGGTCGTAGTGTTCCCACACCAGGCCACAGGCCTTGGCAGCCTGGCGTCGGGTCACTTGGTCGGCGAGGGTGTACGCGCGATCCAGGTAACGTTCTTCGTGGCTCGCGTCGAACGCCGTCAGCATCGCCTCGCACATGTGCATGTTGGCGTTCTGGCCCCGGTAACCGGAAAAGTTCCAGTCCGCGTCGGCTTCATCCCGGTAGAGTCCGGCTCCGGCATCCCAGTAGCGCTGCTCCAGAAGGTTCCAGTGCTCGTCCATCCACGCGGCCGCTTCGATGATGCCGGCCATGCGTGCCTGTGCATAGGCGACCAGCACGAAAGCGGCGCCGTAGCAATGATTGGTGGTGTCTTCCGGATGGCCGTCGCGCAAGGTCCACGCGTAACCGCCAGTCGCGGGATTCCGGTGTGCGTCGCGGATGAAGGACACGCAGTGACGTGTAGCGTCATGGTATTCGGCGCCACCGAACCGGCGCGTGTACATCGCGTAGTCGAATACGAAGCGCGCGCTCGAGACGAGGTGCCGGTGCGAGCGGTCGTAGATCGCGCCGTCGTCCTTGTAGTAGTGGAAACAGCCGCCGCCGGGATCGAGGCAGTGCGGATGGTAGAAGGCCATCGTCTCGCGGATGTGCGCGCGCAGGAAATCCGGTGACCAGAAATCGGGAAAATCGCTCATGCGTGTTGCTCCAGGAAGGCCTCGACTTCGGCGAGCGCGGGCATGGCCACGAACGATCCGGCGCGGGTGACGGCCAGTGCGCCGCAGGCCGAGGCAAAACGCAGCGCTTCGTCGAGTCGATCCGCATCTGCGACCAACGATTCGAACGTCGCGGCATCGAGACCGGCCTTCGCGAACCGGTACAGGCACCCGCCGACGAACGCATCGCCGGCGCCGGTGGTGTCGACCGCGCGCACCGAAAAAGTGGAGCACTCGCCGCTCGCGTCAGGAGTGAACCAGCGCGTCGCATGTTCGCCATCGGTAATGACCACGAGTTTGGCGCGGGCGCCCCAGAGGCGCGCAAATACCGCATCTTCACCCATCGAAGCCGCAAGGAAGGCGAGTTCCTCCGCACTCAGCTTGATGAAATCGGCGAGCAGCAGCGCGCGCCAGATGGTGGGCGCGGGGTCTTCGCCGCGCGGCCAGAGTGGCGGGCGCAGGTTCATGTCGTAACTGACCAAGGCACCGGCGTCGCGGGCACGCGCCATCCCTTGCAGGGTCGTCTCGGCAGAGCCTGGTTCGGTCATGCTGCACGAACCTGCATGGAAGATCGTGCCGGCGTCGAAGATCGCCGCGTCGAAATCGGAATCGCGGAACAACAGGTCCGCCGCGGGTGGCCGATAGAAACTGAAATCGCGCTCCCCATTGGCGGCGTGCGACACGAATGCGAGCGCGGTGTTGGCCGCGCCGGTGCGGCGCGTGTGGGTGATATCCACGCCCGCCGCGGCGAGTTCGCGCAGCAGCAGGTCGCCGAACACGTCGTTGCCGAACATGCCTGCGAAGGCAGCGTGTCCGGTCAGCCGCGCCACCGCGACGGCGACGTTGGCGGGCGCTCCGCCCGGATGCGCGGTGAACACCGGTGCCGCGCCGGACGGCGTGCCGTGAAAGTCGATCAGCGCCTCGCCGAAGCAGCAGACGGTGTTCATGCGACCCGCGAGCCCCGGAGCCCGTAGTAGATGATGTAGAGATAGCAGATGAGCGGCAGCACGTAGGCGTGGTGCACGCCGATGTGGTCGGCCAGCGCTCCCTGCGCGAGGGGGATGATCGCCCCGCCGACGATCGCCATCACCAGCAGGCTGGACACCTTGCCGGTGAGCGGCCCGAACTTCTCGATGCCGAGGGTGAAGATGTTGGGGAACATGATCGAATTGAACAGGCCGATCGCGACGACGCTCCACAATGCGACGTGTCCCAGCGTCAGCATGGTGGTGACCACCAGCAGCGATGCGATCGTGGCGTTGAAGGCCAGCAGTTTGCGCGCGTCGATCCGTGTCAGCAGGGCCGAGCCGATGAACCGCCCGACCATCGCGCCGCCCCAGTACAACGAGACGTATCCGGTCGCGGCCGCTTCGCTCATGTTCCCGATCTCGGGAAGCGACAGGTAGTTGACCATGAAACTGCCGATCGAGACTTCAGCGCCCACGTAGACGAAGATCGCGAGCATGCCGAACCATACGCGGGGTAGCTTCAGCGCATCTGCAAAGCGATGGCGGGAATCATCGGCCTCGGCCGCGCCCTCGAGTTGCGGCATCCGGAACAGCCACACCACGACCGCCAGCAGGAACAGCACGATCGCGATGCCGATGTAGGGGCCCTGCACGCTGTGCGCCTGCTGCAGCTTGTAGGCGGTCTGCGCGGCGGGCGAAAGCTTCGCGAGTTCCGCGGCGCCAAGCACCGCGCTGGAGAGGATCAACAAGCCGCCCAGCTTCGGCGCGATGGTGGTCCCCAGCGAGTTGAGCGCCTGCGCGAGGTTCAGCCGGCTTGACGCCGTGCGCGCCGGTCCCAGCAGACTGACATAAGGATTGGCGGCCACCTGCAGCAGGGTGATGCCGCTGGCCAGCACGAAGAACGCGAACAGGAACAGCGGATACGATTGCAACTGCGCCCCGGGAATGAAGAGCAACCCGCCGATGCCGGTGACGATCAGGCCGCCGATGATGCTGACGCGGTACCCCCAGCGCGCCAGCACCTTGCCCGACGGCAATGACATGATGAAGTAGGCGCCGAAGAAGGTGGACTGGACCAGCATCACCTCCGCGTAGTTGAGCGTGAACACCGATTTGAGGTGCGGGATCAGCACGTCGTTCAGCGCGGTGATGAAACCCCACATGAAGAAGATCGTGGTCATCACCGACAGGGCGACGCGGGTGCTGCTCGCGCGCTCGGGTGCGCCCGGCAGGCGGTCGGTGACGGAATTCGGATTCATCGGCGGACGTTCCTGCAGGGCGGATTCGCCGATGATGCCAGCGCCCGCTGTGCATCGATACAGGCCGGACCTCGCCTGCATCCGTTTTGTCATGGGCTTTTGCGACGGATCCGCCACGGTTCGTGGCCGAAACGGCCGCGGGGGGCCGCTACAGTGTGTTCGTTGGCGGCGGGCCCGGCGGCGCGCCGGGGGACCTCTTGACACGCCGAATACGGAAGCGAGTGCATGCCCGATCGTCGCGATTTCCTGAAACTCCGCTCTCCTTTCGGGAGCGGGCCGCAGGCCGAGCGCGCAGCGCCGGGGTGAGGCTACGATGTGAAGGAGCGGCTGCAACCTCGCCGAACCCTCACCCGCCCTTCGGGCACCCTCTCCCGAGGGGAGAGGGCCTGACTATCGATCTCGAGGAGCACGACATGGTGACACGCAGGCGGTTCCTGCAGGGCGCGGTGACGGCGGCATTGCTGGGGCGCATCGATCCGCGCGGGGCCTGGGCGGCCTCGCAGCAGCTTACGCCGGAGGTGGAGATGTTGCCGGCCCCCGTATCCACCTATGTCGACGTATTCGTAGGCACCGGCGGCCACGGCCACACCTTTCCCGGTGCCACGGTGCCGTGGGGCATGGTGCAGCTTTCGCCGGACACCAACGATTTCGGCTGGGATGCGTGCTCCGGTTACCACCAGGCCGACGGCTCGATCATGGGCTTTTCGCACACACACCTTTCCGGCACCGGCGCCAGCGACATGCTGGACGTGCTGGTGATGCCGGCGCAGGGGCCGGTTTTGCTCGACCCCGGCGCACGTGGGTTGCCGAAGGAGCTCTATTACTCGCGCTACGATGCCGCGGCCCGCGGATCGCACCTCGCGCCGGACGTCGTCGCACATCCCGGCAAGGGTTACCGCTCGCGCTTCGACAAGGCGTCCGAGCATGCGGTGCCCGGCTATTACCAGGTTCACCTGACCGATCACGACATCCTCGCCGAACTCACCGCGACCGCGCGCGTGGGCCTGCATCGCTACACGTTCAACCGGCAAGGCCCGGCGCATCTGCTGGTCGACCTCGCGCACGGCTACCACGACGAGGCCGAGGTGTCGTGCAAGGTCTCCGACGCAACGTTGAAAGTGATCGGCGCCGACACGCTGGTCGGTAGCCGACGGGTGCACCAGTGGGCGAACGGGCGTTACATCCATTTCGCAATGAAAGTATCGCGCCCGTTCGCGCGCGCGGAACTGTACTCGGAAGACAAACCCCTCGCTTCTGCGACGAGCGCCAAGGGCGAACACCTCAAGGCCGCGCTGCATTTCGCGGACGCCTCGAAGGCGCCGCTGCTGGTCAAGGTCGGCATTTCGGCGGTGGATATCGACGGCGCGCTGCGCAATCTCGAGGCGGAACTGTCGCAGTGGGATTTCGAGCGCGTGCAGCTCGATGCGGCGGTCGCATGGGAGCGCGAACTCGAGCGCATCAAGATCAAGACCGACTCCGAGAACGTGCTGAAGACGTTCTACAGCGGCCTGTATCACACCATGCTTGCGCCGACCCTGTTCAGCGACGTCGACGGTCGCTACCGCGGCATGGACCTCGAGGTGCATACCTTGCCGGAGGGCCGGCACAACTACAGCACCTACTCGCTGTGGGACACCTATCGCGCGCTGCATCCGCTGTACACGCTGTTCCAGCCGGACAAGGTGCCGGACCTCGTGCAGGGGCTGGTGCGAAAAGCCAACGAGAGCCCGCAAGGCCCCGCGGTATGGCCGCTGCAGGGCGTCGAGACGGGGACGATGATCGGCTACCACTCCGTGGCGGTGATCGCCGAGGCGCAGGCCAAGGGCTTCACCGGAATCGACTACGCGCAGGCGTGGCCGGTGTATCGCAAGCGCGCGATGAGCGACGATTACCGTGGCCTGCCGTGGTACCGCAAGCTCGGCTACATCCCGAGCGACAAGGAACGCGAAGCGGTCAGCAAGACGCTGGAATACGCCTACGACGACTGGGCAATGGCGCATTTCGCGGAAGGCGTCGGCGAGCACGCCGATGCGAAAGCCTTGCGCGAGCGTTCGCGCAACTACCACAACGTGTTCGACCGCAAGCTCGCGTTCATGCGCCCGCGCGGTGCCGACGGCCAGTGGCTCGAGCCTTTCAGCCCGATCGAGATGGGACACTCGGATCGATGGCGCGACTACACCGAGTCGAATCCGTGGGTCGCGACCTTCCTCAACCAGCACGACCTCTACCGCTACATGGCGATGTTCGGTGGCGGCGCAGCCTTCGAAAAGAAGCTCGACGAACTGTTCACGACCGCATCCACGCTGCCGCCGAATGCGCCGCCGGACATCGCGGGCATGGTCGGCCAGTACGCGCATGGCAACGAACCGAGCCATCACATCGCGTACCTGTATGCGTATTCCGGCGCGCACTGGAAGACCCAGGCGCGCGTGCGGATGCTGCTGGAAAGCATGTACCGACCCGCGCCGGATGGCCTCGCCGGCAACGAGGACTGCGGCCAGATGAGTGCGTGGTACCTGCTGGGCGCACTCGGCCTGTATGCGGTCGATCCGGTCAGCGCGAACTGGGTGTTCGGGAGCCCGTTGGTGGACCACGCCGAAATCGACGTGGGCGAAGGCCGCAAACTGGTGGTTGAAGCGCGGAACAATGGCGAAGGGCGGCCGTACATCCAGTCGGTGACCTGGAACGGCAAGCCATGGACGAAGAGCTGGATCGAACACGCCGAACTCGCGAAGGGCGGCACGCTGGTGTTCGACATGGGCGGGCAGCCGAACAGGCAATTCGGTGCGGCGCCGGCCGATCGTCCGCCGTCGTTCGGCGAGCCCGCACCCGCCTGACATTCGTCGTGCGCCATAGTTGGCGCAAGCATCAGCGCGTGCCGACCGGCACGGGTAGCCCGGATGCGCGCCCATTACGATCGCGTGCATCGTTACGTCACGAGAGGTGCGTCATGCCCACGGTCCGTCTACCCTCGACGATATCCGTCGCAGTTGCGGCGCTGATCGCGCTGGTGCTCGCGCTTCCGGCTGTCGCGGCCAGCGATGCGTTGGCGCAGGTCGATCCGATGATCGGAACCGGCGGCAACGGGCACACGTTTCCGGGTGCGACGGTGCCGTTCGGAATGATCCAGCTCAGCCCCGACACCGCGATGCCGGATTTCAAGCACGCCTATCCCTGGGCGGCGGGTTACCAATACGGCGACCACAGCATCATGGGTTTTTCCGAGACGCACTTTTCGGGGAGCGGCCACTCCGACCTCGGCGACGTGCTGCTGATGCCGGGGGCCGGAAAGGTGCAGTGGGACCCGGGTGATCCCGACAAACCGGGTTCGGGCTACCGTTCGGATTTCAGCCACGACACCGAAGTCGCCCAGCCGGGTTACTACGCGGTGACGCTGGCGACCCCCGGCGTGCGCGTGGAACTGACCGCCGGCAAGCGGGTGGGCTGGCATCGCTACACGTTTCCGAAGGACCAGGACGCGCACGTGCTGCTGGATCTTCGCCCCAGCATCTACGACTATCCGGGCAAGGTGCTGTGGGCGCGGCTGCGGGTACGCGCGGACGGTACCGTCACCGGCTATCGCGAGACGCGCGGCTGGGCGCCCGGGCGGCAACTGTATTTCGCGATCCGGTTTTCGCAGCCGATGACCTCGCACCAACTGGTCAATCGGGAAACCGATATTCCGTACAAGGGCTTCCAGGGGCCGGCCGCGAATCCGACCGGCAACGACGCGGTGGCGGGCAGGCAACTCGAGGGCGCGTTCGAGTTCGGCAAGCTGGCCAAGCCCTTGCTGGTGCAGGTGGCGATTTCAACCGTGAGCGCCGACAACGCCGCCGCGAATCTGGATGCGGAGGGCAAGGGCTGGGATTTCGATGCGCGCCGTGCGGAGGCGGGTGCGGCGTGGGCGAAGGCACTGTCGGCGATCGACGTGGATGCGCCGCCGGGCGTCGAGAAGAACTTCTACACGGCCATGTACCACGCGCTGATCGCGCCCAACCTCGCGATGGACGTCAACGGCGAATACCGCGGCCCCGACCACCAGGTCCACACGGCCGACGGTTTCACCTTCTATTCGACCTGGTCGCTGTGGGATGTTTATCGCGCGCAGCAGCCGTTGATGGCATTCCTGCAGCCACCCCGGCGCGTGAACGATTTCGTGAACTCGCTGATCGCCGCACAGCAGGCCAGTCCGTTCGGCATCCTGCCGGTGTGGGCGTACCAAGGCCTCGAGACCTGGTGCATGATCGGTTACCACGCGGTGCCGGTGATCGCCGATGCCTACATGAAAGGCTTCCGCGGTTTCGACGCGGACGCCGCCCTCGATGCGATGGTCGCGAGCGCAACCTATGCGCCCTACGGCGGCCTCGACGACTACATGAAGCTAGGCTACGTGCCCATCGACAAGGAACCGGAGGCTGCATCCAAGACGGTCGAATACGCCTTCGACGACTGGACCATCGCACGCATGGCCCGGGCAATGGGCCGCAAGGATGTCGCGGCGAAGTTCTTCAAGCGCGCCGCGAACTGGCGCAACGTGTTCGATCCGGAAACCGGCTTCGTGCGTGCGCGCAAATCCAACGGTGAATTCCGCACGCCGTTCGATCCGGCGGCGGTCGGCTACGGCAGCGACTACACCGAGGGCAACGCCTGGGAATATTCCTGGTACGAGCCGCAGGACATCGCGGGCCTGATCCACGAACTCGGCGGCGACGCCGGGCTGATCGAAAAGCTGGACGGGGTGTTCGACGCCAAGGTGGACCCGAAGGAATTCGCCCACGTCGAGGACATCTCGGGCCTGATCGGCTACTACGCGCAGGGCAACGAACCGAGCCACCACATTGCCTACCTCTACGACTACGCCGGCCAACCCTGGAAGACGCAGGAGCGTCTCGCCGAAATCATGCACACCCAATACGCGCCCACGCCGACGGGATTGGCGGGCAATGACGACCTCGGCCAGATGTCGGCCTGGTACATCTTCACCGCGCTCGGTTTCTATCCGGTCGCACCCGCGAGCAACCAGTACGTCATTGGCCGCCCGTTCGTGCGCCGCGCGGTCATGCACCTTCCCAACGGCAACACCTTCACGATCACCACGGACGGGCTCGGCCGGGATCACCCCTACATCGGTTCCGTGACGCTGGACGGCAAGCCGCTCACGCGCGACTACCTGACCTACGCGGAGATCACCCGCGGCGGCACGCTGCACTTCACCATGCAGGCCGAGCCGAACAAGGATTGGGCGACGCGACCGCAGGACCAGCCGTATTCGATGACGGCGTATCCCGCGCGGTGAGTCGCCTTTCCTTCCCTTCGCCTGCGAAAGGCTTGCCGTAGGGCAGACATCGTCCGCGGCACCCATCGGCGCGTGTCGCCCGCCCCGCAGGCCTCGTCGTCATCCGGGGCCAGCCGAAGGCTGGAACCCGGAATCCGGTTCCGTTGGCGCTGGAAGCAACGGCAACGGATTTCCGGGATCACTCCCCGGAATGACGACGCAAAGGTTCAGGCGCGACAGCACACTGGACCCTGCCGCCGTCTCGGGTCGCGAGCCCCGGCGCTAGTCGATGCCGAGCTTCTTGAGCTTGTAGCGCAGCGCCCGGAAGGTGATGCCGAGGTTCTTGGCCGCGGCGGTCTTGTTGTAGCGGGTTTCCTTGAGCGCCTTGACGATCGCGTCGCGTTCGATGCTGGAGATGTAGTCATCGAGTCCGACTGCGCCACCCGAGGCGCCGGAGGCGTCGTCGTCGTCCTGCAGCGCTTCGTCCTCGTCGCCGCCGTTCGTTCCGCGCGCGGCGGGTTCGAGCATCAGGTCGGCGGGCTCGATCACGCCTTCCTCGCACAAGGCGATCGCGCGCTCCAGCACGTTCTCGAGCTCGCGCACGTTGCCCGGAAAATCGTAATCCTGGAGCGCCGTGAGCGCGGCCGGCTGCACGGCGGGCACCGGGACGCCCGCCTGCTCGGCGAGTTTCTTGAGGATGTGCGTCGCCAGCACCGGGATGTCGCCCGCGCGTTCCCTGAGCGGCGGCACGCGCAGCTCGATCACGTTGATGCGGTAGTAGAGGTCCTGGCGGAACTGGCCCGTCTGGGTGAGGTGCGCAAGATCCTTGTGCGTGGCGGACAGGATGCGCACGTCCACCGGAACCTCGCCGCGTCCGCCGATGGGGCGCACCGCCTTTTCCTGGATCACGCGCAGCAGCTTCACCTGCATGTGCAGCGGCAGTTCCGCGACCTCGTCGAGGAACAGCGTGCCGCCGCTGGCGGTCTGGAACAGGCCTTCCTTGTCGGCGTGCGCGCCGGTGAACGAGCCCTTCTGGTGACCGAAAAATTCGCTCTCCATCAGCTCGGACGGGATCGCGCCGCAGTTGACCGGCACGAAGGGACCCGCGGAGCGTGGCCCGAGTTCATGGATCGAGCGGGCGACCAGTTCCTTGCCGACGCCGGATTCGCCCGAGATGTAGATCGGCGCCTGGCTGCGTGCGACCTTGGCGATGCGCGAGCGAACTTCCTTGAGCGCCTGCGACTCGCCGACCAGCCGCGTTTCGGGCGGTTCCTCGTCGCTCGTTTCCGGAGCCTGGCCGACCCGCAGCGCGGTCTGCACCAGGCGCCGGAGCATGTGGATGTCGACCGGTTTGCTGACGAAGTCGAACGCACCGGCCTTCAGCGCATCGACGGCCGCCTCGACGTTGCCGTACGCGGTGATCATGGCGACCGGGGTGTCGGGGTGTTCGCGCGCGATCAGTTCGATCAGTTCCTGCCCGGTTCCGTCCGGCAGGCGCATGTCGGTGAAACAGAGGTCGTAGCGGACCTCGGCCAGCATCTTCTTCGCGTCGGTGACGTTCGCTGCGGCATCGACATCGAGGTCCATGCGTCCCAGCGTGATGCTCAACAACTCACGGATGTCCCGCTCGTCATCCACGACGAGCACCGTCTGTCTGGTCATGCCTGCCCCGTTTGGTCCGTCCCCTCCCGGCAGGAGGGTAGCGCGGCCCGGCCGCGGGCGCCATGCCGCAGGGCAACGTTCATGTGTCGGTCCCCATCGGGGTGCGCAGCGGCGCGGTCAGGGTGATGCGGAAGCAACTGCCGCCGCCGGCGACCGGCACGTATTCGAGATTGGCCTGGTTGGCCTCGCACATCTGCTTGGCGAGGTACAGGCCCAGCCCGGTGCCGTACTGGTGGGTGGTGAAGAACGGCTCGAAGATCTGCGCGGCGACCTTGGGCGGGATGCCGGGGCCGCGGTCGATCACTTCCAGGAGTGGCGGTCCGTTGTCCGTGGCCAGGCGCGCGACCACCATCACCCGCGCCGGCTCGTCGGGCAGGCGCCCGTAGCGCAGCGCGTTCTGCACCAGGTTCCAGACGACCTGCTGGAGGTGCTGCGTGTCGGCCAGTGCCTCGACCGGGCGCGGATACAGCAGCGGCCGCAGGCTGTCGTGGCCAATCTCGTTGGCTTCCTTGTATTCGTCGACGAATCGCGCGGCCCAGTAGTTGAGGTCCAGCGACTCGGGGCGCGAGCGCTCGCGCCGAGAGAGTTGCAGGATGTTCTCGATGATCTCGTTGACGCGTCCACAGTGGTTGTTGATGATCTCGACCATGCGCTGGTCGGCATCGCCGATGGCTTCCGATTCCGCCAGCAGTTGCGCCGAGTAGCGGATGGCCGCCAGCGGGTTGCGGATCTCGTGCGCGATCGAGGCGGACAGCCGGCCGAGCGTGGTCAATGTCAACTGCTCGGCGCGCTGGGACACCAGCGAGGTGTCGTCGAGGAAGATCAACACGTAGGAATCGTCGTGGGCGGAAAGCCGGGTGAAACGCGGGATGATTTCCGGCGCCCCCTCGGCCAGCGCGATGGCGCTGGTGTCGTGTTCGTGGGTGGTTCGCCAGTGGTACAGGCGGCGCGAGAGTTCCGGCGCCACGGTACCGAGATCGCGTTGCTCGACCCCGGGGTTGCCCATCAGCATCCACGCCGATTCGTTGATCTGGTGGATCCGGTTGCTCTCGTCCACCAGCAGCACGCCGGTCTTCATGCGCCGGATGATCAGGTCGTTGACCTGCGCGAGACTCGCGAGATCGCTGCCGCGCTGCTCCGCCAGTGCCTCGCTGGCGCGCATCTGGCTGCCGAGTGCGTAGCAAAGCGCGGCGGTGGCGAAGTAGGCGACGCCGAACAGCCCCGCCTCGAGCAGGGCGGGGCCCACGTCGCCGCTGTTCAGCACCAGCAGCGCCTGCGCGATCATCGCGAGCGTTGCCAATGCCGCGAACAGCCCGCCGAGGCGCGGCGACAGCAGTAGCGCGGCGGCGCCCACGTTGATCACCAGCATTGCGGCGACGCCCGTGTGCGCCGCGGGAATCGTCACCGCGGCGAGGAATGCCGCGACGACGTCGATGGTGAGGAATATGCTGGTCTTGGTGACCAGCTCGTGCGACCCGCGCAGGTCGCGAATCACGGCGAGCAACGCCAACAGCAGGTACACCAGGGCCGTGACCCGCGCGAGCAGCGGATTGCGCAGCGGCATCCACATGAAGGCGAGGCTGCTCAGCGACAGCACCGTGTAAACCAGCGCCTGGAATACCCGGTAGATGTCGAGCACGCGCAGCTCGCGCCGAATGTGCTCGGTGCCGCCGGTCGTGCCCTTCTTCATGATGGCTTGGGTCGTGGTCGCCACCCGGCGATCATGCTTCGCGCCGAGGGTTCGCACAAGGGCCGCCGGCCTTCGCTGGTGCGGACTCCGAGCCACGCCTGCGCGTTGCGCCATCCGGGGGCCGCCCGTACACTAGCCGGTCCGCCCGTGCCGGAATAGCTCAGCTGGTAGAGCAACGCATTCGTAATGCGTGGGTCGGGGGTTCGATTCCCTCTTCCGGCATACCTCGGCGGCTTTCCCGGATCGATCCTCCGCGTGGCGGGTGCGTGCGGGTGCGGGCACGTGGTAACGTTGCGCATCCACCAAAGCCGGGACGCGACGATGAACCTTCGCCTTGCCGCCTATGCGCTCGCGCTGGCCGTTTGCTCGGGAGCCGCGATGGCCGCTCAACACCCCTTCGATGCGCACGACCTGGCGATGATGGACCGGGTGTCGGACCCGCATCTCTCGCCCAGCGGCAACGAGGTGGCGTTCACCGTCCGCAGCACCGATTGGGATGCCAACAAGGGCGTGACCAGCGTGTGGCTGCTCGACCTTGCCGACAGGGGCGCCGAACCGCGGCGCGTGACGGACCTGCAACTCAATGCCAACAGCCCCGCGTTCTCGCCGGATGGCAAGACCCTGTACTTCCTCGCGACCGACAAGGATTCGACGCAATTGTGGAAGGCGCCCGTTTCGGGTGGCGCGCCCGAGCAGGTGACGCACCTGCCGCTCGATGTCGACAACTTCAAGCTGTCGCCGGATGGCACGTCGCTCCTGTTTTCGGCGCAGATGTTCGAGGACTGCACGACGCTCGAATGCACGCGCGGGAAACTCGACGCGCAGAAGAGCGTCAAGGCGACCGGGCGGCTGTATCACCGGTTGTTCGTGCGTCATTGGGACACCTGGTCCGACCATCGCCGCGGGCAGTTGTTCGTGATGCCGCTGGATGGTTCGTCCAAACCGCTCCTGTTGACCAAGGGCATCGATGGCGACGTGCCATCGAAACCCGATGGCAGCAATGCCGAGTACGCGTTCTCGCCCGATGGCGGGACGGTGTATTTCGACGTGCGGATCGCCGGCAAGACCGAGCCCTGGTCGACCAACTTCGACGTGTATTCGGTACCGGCCGACGGATCGAAGGCGCCGAAGAACCTCACGGCGTCGAACCAGGCGTGGGACGCCTATCCGCTGCCGTCGCATGACGGCAAGACGCTGTACTACCTCGCGATGAAGACGCCGGGCTTCGAGGCCGACCGCTTCGAGATCATGGCGTTGGATCTGGCGAGCGGCGCGATGCGCGAAATCGATCCGGACTGGGATCGTTCGGCGGGACCGCTCGCGTTGTCCGCCGACGGCAGCACGCTCTACACCACGGTCGCCGACGATGGCAATGTCGCGCTGTATGCGATCGACGTCGCCAGCGGCAAGCCGACCAAGATTCTGTCCGACGGCAGCGTGCTCGGTTTCGACGTCGCCACCGGCAAGATCGTCGCCGCGCGGCAGGACTTCAGCCATCCAACCGATCTCTACACGTTGGATGCGCGAGGTGGCCAGGTCACGCAGGTCACCCACTTCAATGCCGCGCGCCTCGCCGACATCGAGTTCTCCAAGGCGAGCTGGTTCACGTTCAAGGGCTGGAACGGCGACACCGTGCATGGCTACGTGATGCCTCCGGTGAATGCAAAGCCCGGCCAGAAATATCCCGTGGCATTCCTGATCCACGGCGGCCCGCAGGGCGCGTGGCCGGATGAATTCCATTACCGCTGGAATCCGCAGGTGTACGCAGGCGCCGGATTCGGGGTGGTCGCGATCAACTTCCACGGATCGGTCGGCTACGGGCAGGCGTTCACCGACGCGATTTCGCAGCACTGGGGCGACCGTCCACTCGAGGACCTGCAGAAGGGTTGGGCGGCGGCCCTGAAGCAGTTCCCGTACCTCGACGGCAACGATGCCTGCGCGTTGGGCGCGAGCTACGGCGGCTACATGATCTACTGGATGGCGGGCGTGTGGAACCAGCCGTGGAAGTGCCTCGTCGACCACGACGGCGTGTTCGACGCGCGCATGATGTATTACGCGACGGACGAGCTATGGTTCGAGGAACACGAGAACGGCGGCAAGCAATTCGAGCACCCGGAGAACTACGAAAAGTTCAATCCGCTGAACCACGTGAAGGACTGGCGCGTGCCGATGCTGGTCATCCACGACAGCCACGATTACCGCATCCCGGTTTCGCAGGGGCTGGGCGCCTTCACCGCGCTGCAGCGGCAGGGCATTCCCAGCGAGTTCCTGAACTTCCCGGACGAGAACCACCTGGTGCTGAAGCCGCAGAACAGCGTGATGTGGCACAAGACCGTCATCGATTGGTTGAAGCGCTGGACCAAGTGACCCGGGAGCAGATTCCGGGTTCCGCCGCAATGAAGCCGCGGCGGCCCTGGAATCTGCCTTTTCAAACCGCGTTGCGCCGCGCCGAAGCGAGTGGCGGAAAGCGCGCCAGGATCGCGTGCCGAATGCCGGTGGCGTCGAGGCCGGCCTCGGCGAGGAGTTCTTCGCGCGTGGCGTGCTCCAGGAACGCGTCGGGCAATCCGAGTTGCAGCAGCGGGATTCCGATGCCGCGGGCGGCGAGCAATTCGCCGACGGCCGAACCGGCGCCGCCGGCGACCACGTTGTCTTCCAGCGTGACGAATGCTTCATGACTGCGCGCAAGTTCCAGCACCAGCGCTTCATCGAGCGGTTTGACGAAGCGCATGTTGACGACGGTGGCGTCGAGTTCCGCGCCGATGGTGTCGGCTGGCGCGACGGTGCAACCGAACGCCAGTAGTGCGAGGCATTGGCCACGGCGTCGCAATTCGGCTTTGCCGATCGGCAATTCCTCCAGGCCCGGTTCCATGCCGACTCCGGGTCCGCGGCCGCGCGGGTAACGGATCGCGGCAGGGCCGCCGAAGCGAAAGCCCGTGGTCAGCATCTGCCGGCACTCGTTCTCGTCGCAGGGCGCCATCACGACCATGTTCGGGATGCAACGCAAGTACGAGAGGTCGAAACTGCCGGCGTGCGTGGGACCGTCGGGCCCGACCACGCCCGCGCGGTCGATCGCGAAGGTGACATCGAGGTCCTGCAACGCGACGTCGTGGATCAACTGGTCGTAGGCCCGCTGCAGGAAGGTCGAATAGATCGCGACGACCGGTTTCCCGCCTTCGGAGGCGAGGCCGGCCGCCAGGGTGACGGCGTGCTGTTCGGCGATCGCGACATCGAAGTAGCGGTCGGGGAATTCGCGGGAGAACCGCACCATGCCGGAGCCTTCGCGCATCGCAGGCGTGATCGCGACGAGACGCGGATCGTGCGCGGCCATGTCGCACAGCCAGTCGCCGAACACTTCGCTGTAGGTCGGCTTGCCCGCGGCGGCTTGCGCGACCCCTTGTGCGGGATCGAACCGCCCCACGGCGTGGTAGTCGATCTGCGCGAGTTCGGCGGGCGCGTAGCCCTTGCCCTTGGTGGTGACGACGTGCAGCAGCCGCGGGCCGTGCCGCTGCCTTGCTTCACGCAGCGCCTCCAGCAGGGCGCGCAGGTTGTGCCCGTCCACGGGCCCCGAATAGGCGAAGCCGAGTTCTTCGAACAAGGCTTCCGGGTGCGGCCCCGATTCGCCGGGCTTGCCGGCGCGCAGCCTTGCGAGGGTGCGGTCGAGTCCGCCGACGTTTTCGCTGATCGACATGCCATTGTCGTTCAGGACCACCAGCAGGTCGGCGCCCGCACCGCCGGCGTGGTTCAACGCCTCGTAGGCCATGCCGCCGGTGAGCGCGCCGTCGCCGATCACCGCGACCACGTCGCGCCGGTCGCCGCGCCGCCGCGACTCGATCGCCATGCCGAGCGCCGCGGAGATCGAAGTGGAGGCATGGCCGACGCCGAAGGTGTCGTATTCGCTTTCCCCGCGCCGCAGGAACGGGGCCAGGCCGCCGCGCGTCTTGATGCTGGTGATCGCGTCGCGCCTGCCGGTGAGGATCTTGTGCGGATATCCCTGGTGGCCGACGTCCCACACGAGGCGGTCGTGCGGAGTGTCGTACAGGTTATGCAGCGCGATGGTGAGTTCGACCACGCCGAGCCCGGCACCGAAGTGCCCGCCGACGCTTGCGACCGATTCGATCAGGTAGGCGCGCAATTCGTCGGCGAGCGCGGGCAGCGCGGACTCCGGAAGCCTTCTCAGGTCGGCCGGTGAATCGATCCGGGCAAGCAGGGGATGGCGGACGGCGTCGATCATCGCGCCATTGTCGCGCAGGGCGGGGCGGAATGCTGTTGCACGCAGCGATGCTGCGAGTACATCCCCCCGAAGCTGCCTGCTGATGCAGGCAGCTTCGACCCCCTTCCTGCGGAAGAGGGTTGTCTTCCCCCTTCCGCAGGAAGGGGGATCGAGGGGGATGCCTCTTGCTGCGGCGAGGCAGCGTGTGCTTACGACGCCTTCGATTCTCCGGCGACGGTCCGGGTGCGGCCACCGAAACGGCGCGCGAAGCTCTGCCGGATCCGGATCTCGCGCTTGGCATCGCGCATTTCGTGGATGCGTCGGCTGTTGGCGGCCATCACGTCGCTGCGGGTCAGGAAGCCCGCCATGCGGGTCGGATCTTCGCGCCGGACAACGATCACACGGCCCACGTTTTCGGTGACCATCAGGTCGGCCGCGTCACGCAGGGTGTGGTCCTCGAACACCACGATCGGACCGCGGGTCAGCATGTCGCCGATCCGGGTCAGGCCCGCGCGGTCCGGGTCGAGCAGGTCGCGGCGCGTCACGACGCCACGGATCCTTCCCGCGTCATCGACGACCGGATAGCCCTGGTGCTTGGCGCGCACACGGCCGGAGTTGAGCCACTTGCGGACCTCGCCCAACTCGTCGGACGTCTTCAGTGCGCGCACCTCGCGGGTGCAGACCTTGCCCACCTTTACCTGCTCGAGGAAATCCGCGGCGTATTCGCTCGGCACGCGGATACCGCGCCGCTCGATCTTCTCGGTCATGATCGTGCTGCGCATGGTCAGTGCCGAGATCAGGTACGCGGCGGCGCAGCCCGCCAATAACGGCAACAGGGCTTCCGGCTGGCGCGTGGTTTCAAAAGCGAACACGATCGCGGTCAGCAGCGCGCGCGACGATCCGGCGAAGATCGCCGCCATCCCGACCAGCGCGGCGATCCGGGAGTCGATGCCGAACCACGGCCAGACGTCGCCGATCCCGATGCCGACCAGCGCCCCCAGCGAGCCGCCGATCATGAACAGCGGCGCCAGGGTGCCGCCCGAGGTGCCGCTGCCCAACGCGATCACCCACGAAAGGAACTTCAACGCCCCGAAGGTGAGCAGCATCGTGACGCCGAAGTGGCCCTGCACCAGCGCGTCGATGTTGTCGTAGCCGACGCCGAGGGTGTGCGGTGAAATCCAGCCGATCACGCCCGCCGCGACCGCGCCGATGGCGGGCCACCACATCCAGTGGATCGGCAGTTTCTCGAACAGGTCCTCGACGCCGTACACGGCGCGGGTGACCCACACGCTCGCGTACCCGACGATCGCGCCGAGCACGATGTAACTGGCGAGCGCCCAGCCACCCGGTTCGGCTACCGCGGGCATCGGGAACACCGCGCCCGATCCGAAGCTGGCGTAGCGGATGCCGGTCGCGGTGACGGCGGCCAGCGCGACCGGGATCAGCGACCGCGGGCGCAATTCGAACAGCAGCAATTCGACCGCCATCACCAGCGAGGCGATCGGCGCTCCGAACACCGCCGCCATGCCGGCTGCGGCGCCGGCGGCCAGCAACACCTTGCGTTCCTGCGCGGTGACGCTCAGGAACTGGCCGATCAGCGAGCCCATCGCTCCGCCGGTCGAGATGATCGGGCCCTCGGCGCCGAACGGCCCGCCGGTGCCGATCGCGAAGGCGGAGGACACCGGCTTCAGCCAGGTCACCCGTGGCGCGATATTCGATTCGTGTTCGAGGATCCGTTCCATGGCCTCCGGAATCCCGTGGCCCTGGATTGCGCGCGAACCCCAGCGCGCCATGACGCCGGCGATCAGGCCGCCGATCACCGGCATCGCGATCACCCATGCGCCGAGGTGGTTGCCGGCCGGCGACAGCACCGCCGAGCGGGGCAGGGCGTTCGGGCCGAACACATCCGAGATCCGTCCGTAGAACGTGACGTCGGTGATCACGTTGATCATCAGCATCAGCAGTTGCGCGGCGCCCGCGGCCGCAGCGCCCAGCACGATCGCCAGCGCGCTGATCAGCAGGATCCGTCTGGATACCAGCGTCGATTCGCGCGGCATGCTCGCCGCGTCCAGCGCCGCGCCCAGTGCGGGCGCGAGCGGCAGGGCGTCGGTGCTGCCGGTGGTCCGCACGCTTTCGTGCGCGGAACCGGCATGCGATTCACCGGCACGAGCGGATGGCTGGTCCGCCGCCCCGGGGGTCGGGTCGGTTGGTGTCATGGAAGGCGAAGGCAACGGCTGCTGCGCTGCAGCATAACGGGCGCGCCCCGCGCGGCCAAGGGCGCCGGGATTTTCGTCACGCCGCCGAGCGGCGATTCCTGGGCAGATGGTGCATCAGGAATTCCATCTGGTCCGCGAGGATGTTGCGGTTGGAGAGGATCAGGTGCTCCACCCAACTGGGCTTGTAGGGTACCGCCAGCAGGGGCATGCCGGCCTGCTGCGGCGTGCGGCCGCCCTTCTTGAGGTTGCACGCGAGGCACGCGGAAACGACGTTCTCCCACACGTCGCGGCCGCCCCGCGACAGCGGCACCACGTGGTCCCTCGTCAGCTCGCTGCGCCCGCAATGGCGGCCGCAATACAGGCACAGGTAACGGTCGCGCGCGAACAGCGCGGCATTGCTCAAGGCCGGGGACGGATCGATCGCGCCGCTGTGGCAGTGGCCGCGGCTGGCGACGATCGGGTGCAGCTCGAGGATGCTCTGGTCGCCGGTATCCCGCCGGAAGCCGCCATGGATCGTGAGGCATGGATCACCCAGCGTCCACGCGACCGCGTCGCGCACGTACAGGCACGCCGCGTCCTGCCAACTGATCCAGTCCAGGATGCGTCCCGCGGCGTCCAGCGACAGCACGCGCGTGGTATGCAAGTCGGCAACCGCGTACGCGGGATGTTCGATGACCGTGGCTGTGTGCGGGCCCATGACCCGCGCAGCATAAAGCAAATCGGGGAAAGCGCGGTAGGCGGGCTTCCGGCGGGATCGGTCGCCGGCCGCGGATCGACGGCCGCCTCGAAGCGCCCATTCCATCCACGATCCGGCGAGCGCCAGCGCGCTCCGCCGGGGCACTGGCTGGATTGCGCATGACCGTCGTTCGCTACCGGCTGCGGCGTCACTGCGGTATGCTTGAAGGTCAAGAGCTTCAGTGCTCCACCCGTTACAGGGGTAGACCGGCATGGCCGATGTCTTCGTTTCCTACGCCCGAGCCGACAAGGCACGTGTCGCGCCGCTGGTGGCCGCGATTGAGGCCAGGGGCTGGTCGGTGTGGTGGGATCCGGAGATCAGCCCCGGCCAGGAATTCGACGACCAGATCGAGGCCGAGATCGATGCCGCCAAGGCGGTCCTGGTGGTGTGGACGCCGACGTCGGTCGCCTCTCGCTGGGTGCGGGGAGAGGCACGCGAGGCCGCCGAGCGGAACATCCTGGTACCGGTACGCTTCGGACAGGCGCGCTTGCCGATGGACGTGCGCGCGATCCACACGACTGATCTCGACGACTGGAACGAAAACCCGACAAGTGCGGCCGCACAGTCCTTTCTCACGGCACTCGGCGCGATGATCGCGCGCTCGACACCCGCCGTGGCTGTGGGCACCGGCAGCAGGACGGGCACGGTAGCTGCAGCCAAGCCAGCGCCGCAGTTCTCGATCTGTGTGTTGCCGTTCACCAATATGAGCGGTGAAGCCGAACAAGAGTACTTCAGCGACGGAATCACCGAGGACATCATCACCGACTTGAGCAAGGTATCCGCCCTTCGCGTCATCTCGCGCAACAGCGCCTTCCGTTACAAGGGAAAGAACGTCGATATCCCGAAAGTATCGGCAGAGCTCAATGTCACCCACGTACTGGAAGGCAGCGTGCGCAAGGCCGGCGGCCGGGTGCGGATCAGCGCGCAGCTGATCGACGGCGAGAGCAACGGCCACCTCTGGGCCGAACGCTACGATCGCGACGACAGCGACATCTTCGCGATCCAGGACGAGATATCGGGGGCCATCGCCAAGGCCTTGCGGGTGCACCTGCAGCCGGAGGAAAAGAAGGCCATCCGCAAGCGCGGCACCGACAACGTCGCGGCACACAATTTCTACCTGATGGCGCGCCAGACCTATGTAACCAGTCAGTCGGCCGACCTGCGCGCTGCGCGGGCAGTGGTGCGCATCTGCAAGCGCGCCACCGACCTCGACCCGGACTACGCCGAGGCCTGGGCGTTGATGGCGACCGGCAACCGGCAGGTGAGCTGGCTGCAGGGGAGTGATGGAGAGGACGGGATGGATGCGGTTGACCGCGCGCTCGCGTTGAACCCTGACCTTGCCGAGGCGCACGCGGTCAAATCCCAGATCCTCCAGCAGCGCAACGACCTGCAAGCTGCCGCCGCCGAAACCACGCTTTCGCTCGAACTGGGGCCGGAATCCTACGAGGTCAACCGGGCTGCCGGAGAGCTTTATTACCGACTGCAGAAATTCGGCGAATCCGCCCGCTACTATGAGAAGGCCGTGGCACTGATGGAAGCGGACATCAATTCTGCGGCCATGTTGATCAGCTGCTATACGGCCGTAGGCGATGAGTCCGCCACGCGTCGCGCGGCGGAGCTGACCCTTGCGCGCGCGGAAGCCATCCTGGCCCGCGACCAGAACAACACCTGCGTTACCGCCTACAGCGTCGATGCCCTCGCAGCGCTGGGAGAAGTGGATCGCGCCAAGGCGCGCATGGAACGGGCGTTGTTGATTGATCCCGACGATGCCAACATGCGTTACAACTTTGCATGCATGCTGGCCGTTCGCCTCAAGGACAAGGATGGAGCACTGGGGATTCTCGCTCCGCTGTTCGAGAGCATTTCGGAAAACTTTCTGGGCTATGCGAAGGCCGACCCCGACCTGGAATCGTTGCACAATGACCGGCGGTGGCAGGCAATGACTGCCGCCGCAGCAGCGCGATTCGCGCCGGGAAGATCTGCGGCTCCGCCCGCCAACGTGGAGGCGTGATGGCGGTCAGCCGCCCGGGTTGTCTTCCGGCGACCACGATACCTGCGTGGCGGAAAAGCCGGGCTTGGCTTCAGGAACCCGGGGAGCGTTGCCATGGCTGACGTCTTCATTTCCTACGCCCGCGCCGACAAGGCACGCGTCGCGCCCCTGGTGGCCGCGATCGAGGCCAAGGGCTGGTCGGTGTGGTGGGATCCGGAGATCGCGCCGGGCCGCCAGTTCGACGACGAGATCGACGTCGCGCTGCAGGCCGCCAAGGCGGTGCTGGTGGTGTGGACGCCGACCTCCGTGGTGTCGCGCTGGGTGCGCGGCGAAGCACGCGACGCCGCCGAGCGCGGCATCCTGGTGCCGGTCCGATTCGACCAGGCGCGCCTGCCGATCGACGTGCGCGCCATCCACACCACCGACATCGATGGCTGGAGCGGGGAATCGAGTCACCCGGCGGTACAGGAATGCCTGCACGCGCTCGCGGCAATGATTGCCACCAGCGAAACCGCACAAGTTGCCAAGACCGGGGGTGCAGCCGTGCAGGCCGGGGCTTCGGAAATGCCAAGACCGAAGTTCTCGATCTGCGTGCTGCCCTTCGTCAACATGAGCGGCGAGCCCGAGCAGGAATATTTCAGCGACGGTATGACCGAAGACATTATCACCGACCTCAGCAAGGTTTCGGCACTGGCGGTGGCGGCCAGCAATACGGCGTTCCGGTTCAAGGGCCAGCACGTCGACATCCCGCAGGTAACACGGGATCTGAAGGTTACGCATGTCCTCGAAGGGAGTGTGCGCAAGGCCGGTGGGCGCATCCGCATCAACGCGCAGTTGATCGACGGAACCAGCGGCAACCATGTATGGGCCGAGCGTTACGATCGCGATGCCAATGACATATTCGCCGTCCAGGATGAAATTTCCCAGGCCATCGTGAAGGCATTGCGTCTGCGCCTGCTGCCGGAAGAAAAGAAGGCCATCGAGCATCGTGGTACGGATAGCGCCGACGCCCACAATTTCTATTTGATGGCGCGCCAGACCTACATCACCGGGCAAGAATTCGATATCAAGACGGCCGAAGCGATCGTCAGGCTGGCCAAGCGAGCGACTGAAATCGATCCGAAATATGCCCATGCGTGGGCATTGATGGCCGTCGGCTACCGCAACGTGCATTTCTTCGAGGGCGGTTCAGATGACGGGATGGCAGCTGCGGAGCGCGCGCTGGAACTGGACCCCGGATTGGCCGAAGCACACGCCGTCAAGGCATACATCCTGCTGGCACAAGGAGATACCGAAGCTGCGGCAGCCGAGACTGCGGCGGCGATGGAACTGGACCCGGAATCCTACGAGGTCAATCGTTCGGCGGGACGGCTGAACTATCAGTTGCACAGGCTTGACGACGCGATCCGCTTTTTTGAAAAGGCGGTTGCGTTGATGGATGCCGACATCAATTCGGCCGCCATGCTGGTTAGCTGTTACACCGGTATCGGCGATATGGAAGGCACGCGCAAGGCAGCGGAGCTGACCCTCAAACGGGCCGAAATGATCCTGACACGCGATCCGAACAATTCCGTCGTCATTTCGTACAGCGCCGATGCGCTGGCCTCGCTGGGCGAAGGCGAGCGGGCCAAGGCGCGCATGGAACGGGCGCTGCTGATCGACCCCGACAATTTCAACATGCGCTACAACTATGCGTGCATGCTGTGCGTTCGGCTCAAGGACAAGGATGCGGCGCTGGCGGCACTGACTCCGTTGGCTGGGAAGATCACAGTTGCGTTTCTCGAATTCATGAAGGCAGACCCAGACCTCGAGTCGCTGCGTGGCGATCCGCGCTACCAGACGATGGTCGCCGAGATCGAAGCAAGGCTGGCAGTGGCGAAGGCGGCGAAAAGGCCGGCGGAGGTCAAGGCCTGATGAGCGGGTTCGCGTCGACCATGTGGCTTGTCTGTCAGGGTCGGCATCATCGACGGGCATCCTGTTGCGGGCTGGGAGTGAAACACCGTGGCTGACGTCTTCATTTCCTACGCCCGCGCCGACAAGGCGCGCGTGGCGCCGCTGGTGGCGGCGATCGAGGCCAAGGGCTGGTCGGTGTGGTGGGATCCGGAGATTGCGCCGGGTCGCCAGTTCGACGACGAGATCGATGTGGCGCTGCAGGCCGCCAAGGCGGTGCTGGTGGTGTGGACGCCGACCTCCGTGGTGTCGCGCTGGGTGCGCGGCGAGGCACGGGATGCCGCAGAGCGCGGGATCCTGGTGCCGGTGCGATTCGACCAGGCGCGCCTGCCGATCGACGTGCGCGCCATCCACACCACCGACATCGATGGCTGGAGCGGAGATCCTGCGCATCCGGCGGTCCGGGAGTGCCTGCATGCGCTGGAGGCGATGGTCGCGAATTCGAAATCGCCGGAGGCCGCGAATCCAGTAGGTGTGTCGGGTGCTCCCACCGACGCGAAGCCGTCCCCGCGCTACACCATCTGTGTGTTGCCGTTCCTCAACATGAGCGGTGATCCGGAGCAGGAATATTTCAGCGACGGCATCACCGAGGACATCATCACCGATCTTTGCAAGGTGTCCGCGCTGGGAATCGTTTCGCGCAACAGCGCCTTCATGTACAAGGGCAAGCAGGTCGACACGCTGACGGTGGCGCGTGAGTTGAAGGCGAGCCACGTGCTGGAAGGCAGCGTCCGCAAGGCCGGTGGGCGGGTGCGGATCAGCGCCCAGCTGGTCGACGGCGAATCCAACAACCACGTTTGGGCGGAGCGTTACGACCGCGATGCCAGCGATATCTTCGAACTGCAGGACGAGATTTCCCACGCCATCGTCAGGGCCTTGAGGCTGAGACTCTTGCCTGAAGAAAAGAAAGCGATCGAGCGGCGGGGGACCGACAGTGCGGAGGCCCACGACCTGTACCTGATGGCACGGCAGCTTTACGTGACCAATCAACTGGGTGAAAGTCCCTCGAGAGCGATTGTTCGCGCGTGCGCGCGTGCCACCGAGATCGACCCGGGTTACGCGCAGGCCTGGGCGTTGATGGCGGTAGGCTATCGGAACCTCCGCGAATTGGGCGCGGATTCGGATGACGGAATGTTGGCCGCCGAGCAGGCACTGCTGCTCGATCCAAACTTGGCGGAAGCTCATGCGGTCAAGGCGCACATACTGCAAATGAAAGACTCGATGGATGAAGCCTTGGTCGAGGTGGAAACAGCGCTCAAGCTGGATCCCGCATCCTATGAAGCAAACCGCACGGCCGGACGCCTGAATTACCAGCTGCACCAGTTTGATGACGCGGCAAGGTTTTTCGAGAAGGCCTTGGGCCTGATGGATTCCGATGTTAATACGGCGATGCTGCTGGTCAGCGTGTACAAGGCGCTTGATGACAAGATCGGCGTGCGCCGCGCGGCCGAATTGGCGTCCAAGCGCGCGGATGCTGTTTTGGCGCTGGATAGAAACAACGCCGGTGTCATGGCATACAGCGCAAACGCGCTCGGCGCGCTTGGCGAGGAGGAGCGGGCCAAGGCGCGCATGAACCGCGCATTGCTTATCGACCCCGACAACATGGACATGCGCTACAACTTTGCCTGCACCCTGACGACCTACTTGCATGACAAGCGCGCTGCGCTGGATATGCTTGAACCGCTTCTGGCCGGGATCACCCCCTATCTGTTGCGTTACTTGAAGGCCGATCCGGATTTCGCATCCCTGCACGAAGATCCACGCTTCGAGTCCATGGTTGCTGCTGCAGAGGCGCGCATCGCGGCAGCGAAACAGGCCGAGGTGCCGGTGTTGCAGAAAGCCTGAGCGCTGGCCCGGGCGTTCGGATAGCGGCAAAGCGCCGGCGTCGGTGGCGCGGCGCTATGATGCGTGGACGGGCGCTTTTCATCGATTGGTTGAGGGGCTCATCGGATGGCTGACGTCTTCATTTCCTACGCCCGCGCCGACAAGGCGCGCGTCGCGCCGCTGGTCGATGCGATCGAGGCCAAGGGCTGGTCGGTGTGGTGGGATCCGGAGATCGCGCCGGGTCGCCAGTTCGACGACGAGATCGACGTCGCGCTGCAGGCCGCAAAAGCCGTGCTGGTGGTGTGGACGCCGACGTCCGTGGTGTCGCGCTGGGTGCGTGGCGAGGCACGGGACGCCGCCGAGCGCGGGATCCTGGTGCCGGTGCGATTCGACCAGGCGCGCCTGCCGATCGACGTGCGCGCCATCCACACCACCGACCTCGATGAGTGGCGCGAGGATCCGGCAAATCCGGCGCTGCAGGAGTGCTTGCACGCGCTGGCCGCCATGATCACCAGCGCGCAGGTGGTGGACGGCGCTGGCACGGTGCCTGCCGCGGCGGCGCCCGAAAAGCCGAGGCCAAAATTCTCGATTTGCGTGCTCCCCTTCACCAACATGAGCGGCGATTCCGAGCAGGAATACTTCAGCGATGGAATGACCGAGGACATCATCACCGACCTGAGCAAGGTTTCGGCGCTGGCGGTGACTTCCAGCAATACAGCATTCCGCTACAAAGGGCAGCATGCCGACATTCCCAAGGTCACGCGTGAACTGAAGGTCACCCACGTGCTGGAAGGCAGCGTCCGCAAGGCCGGCGGTCGCGTTCGCATCAATGCGCAGTTGATCGACGGCGCCAGCGACAACCATGTCTGGGCCGAGCGCTATGACCGCGATGCCAGCGACATATTCGCGATCCAGGACGAGATCTCGAAGGCGATCGTCAAGGCACTGCGACTGCGGTTGCTTCCGGAAGAAAAGAAAGCCATCGAGCGGCGTGGCACCGAAAATCCAGAGGCGCATGATCTGTATCTGATGGCGCGACAGACCTACGTCACGGGGCCCGAGGCGGACGTCCGTTCGGCAGAAGCGATCGTCCGCCTTTGCGCACGCGCCACCAAGCTGGATCCCGCATACGCCCAAGCGTGGGCGCTGATGGCGGTCGGCCATTACAAATTGCAGATCGTAGAGCCCGGTCATTCGGACCATGGCATGGCGGCCGTGGAGCGAGCGCTGGCGCTGGACCCCGACCTCGTCGAAGCGCATGCCATCAAGGCCCAGTTGCTGTTGCAAATCGGTGACGCGGATGCGGCCGCCGAGGAAGTCGCCATCGCGCTTCGACTGGACCCCGAGTCCTACGAGACCAACCGTTCGGCTGGACGCCTCAACTACCAGCTTCGCAACTTCAAGGACGCCATACGCTTCTATGAAAAGGCCGCCGGGTTGATCGACGCTGACATCAATTCGGTCAACATTCTGATGAGTTGCTACAGCGCGGTAGGCGACGCCGTTGGCCTCCGCCGTGCCGCCGAATTGGCGCTCAAGCGGGCAGAGCTCACCTTGGCGCACGACCAGAACAATTCCGGCGTCATCGGCTACAGCGTCTACGCGCTGGCGGCACTGGGCGACGCCGAGCGTGCCAAGGCACGCATGAATCGCGCGATGCTCATCGACCCCGACAATTTCAACATGCGCTACAACTTCGCTTGTGCACTGACCGTGCAATTGAAGGACAAGGAGGCGGCGTTGGAAATGCTCGAGTCCGTGTTCGCGAATGTCACGGAGGCCTTCCTGCCTTACGCGAAGGCCGATTCGGATTTCGATTCATTGCACGGCGATCCACGCTACAAGGCCATGGTCGCCGCCGCCGAAGCGCGGCTCGCCGGAGCCAAGAGCGCAAGCGAGCCTGTGAATCAACCTGTCTGATCGCGTGCGGGTCGGCCTGCACCACCCTCGCGGTTGCCGGCGTCGCGCCATGGATCCCGGCCGCCGGATGCAACCGGGCCGCTTTACTTGCCGAGCACGTACAACTGCCACAGGTCCTTGGTCGTCATTTGCAGGAACGGCCGCATCGTCATGCGTCCGGCGACACCGATGCTCTGCTCCAGGTAGCGCAGTTCCCCGAATTTTTCGCGTGTGTCGCTGTCCAGCGCCACGTCGAGGCCGTTCTCGCGCGCGAGCAGAAGGCCTTTGGCGCGCAGCGCCAGCTCGGTGTACACGCGCAAGTAGCAGAGCATGTCCGCCACCAGCGACCCGTCCAGCTTGTCGCGCAGGCCGCTCAGGAAAATGCCGGCGGGCGTGCGGTCGAATTGGCCCGAATCGATCATCCGCATCAGTTCGGCATCCTCGTCGAAGTCCACCTCCAGCCAGTTGTGGGTGCGGTGCTCGCTGATGAGAACCAGCAGATACAAAAGCGGCGGCAGGATCAGCAGGACGCCGACCGTGGACAGCACCGGCGAGACGTAGAAGTGGTTGAAGATGGAATGCACGGCCATGGCCGCCAGCAGGCCCGGCACGCAGTGCACGGGACGCACATCCACGCTGCGCTCCGCCAGCGTCTGCGTGACCACCGCGAAGATTGCGACCACGCCGCCGTGCATCACCGCGGTGCCGAACCCACGCACGATCCAGAGCGTCACCGTGGTGTTGTGGTCGAGGTACAGGTAATAGAAGTTCTCGACCACCGCAAAGCCCGCACCCACCGCGAAGCCCAGGATGATGGAGTCGACCAGGAAGCCGACGCGGTGGGTGCCGAACAGCCACAGCACCACGCACGCTTTCAATGTCTCCTCCACGACCGGCGCCACCCAACGCGAGTAGTGCGTGAGGTTCATGCCGAGCAGATCCATCAATTCGCCGTTGAGGATGTAACACGCGATCGCCACGCCGCCGCCGGCGGCCAGCATCGCGAGAACCAAACGCATCCGCACCATCCGGTAGGTGTCGAGGTAGATCAGAAGCAGCAGGAACGCGATCACGGGCAGCAGGCCCACCGGAACGACGGTGAGCAGTGACAGCGCGTGATGGATTCCGTGCATCGTCACAGGATCTTCAGAGAGAGCATCCATTCATCCCGGCCGCCGCCCGCGCCCCCGAAGCCCCGTGCGTACCCCGCCGACAGGGTCATCGGCAGATGGTTCAGCACGGAAAAATCGAGGTCGAGCTGCAGGCCGGCATCGCGTGCGGTGCTGCGCAAGGCGGCATGGTTGGGATCGGTCACCAGCACGCCCGTGAACAGCGCCGGGCGGATCCACTTGAGGAAGAAGCCGGGGGTGCCGACGCTTTCGAAGCGCCACGGCGGGAGGTTCAATTCCAGCGTCGATTTGGCGAAGGTGTGGCCCGCGAGCTGGTCGATCTCGAAACCCGGGAAGCTGTCGAATTCCCGGTAGTGCTTGGGGTCCTGGTTGTCGACGTAGTTGTTCTGGAAGCCGCCGAAGTAGAAGTTGGCGAGGTTGTTGTCGCGCGACCCGCCGGATACGCCGGCGCTGTTGTACAACCACAGCGACATGTGCGGAATCGGCAGCATGAAGCCGAAGTCGAACCCCCCGCGCAGTTGCGGGATGGTCCGGCCGTTGGCGACGTAAGTCATGGTGTCCACGTTCCAGCCGATGCCCTGCTCGCGGTCGACCGCGCCTCCCGATTGCTTGAGGTCGGCGTACTTCAATCCGGCGCGGGCGACGAAAATGTTGTTGACCTGGGCATTGACGTTCTGGAAACCAGGCAGAGTGCTGAGCCCGGTGTAATATGCCCCGCTGGCGCTGAAATCCAGCTTGCGCGGGGTATCCAGGATCAGCGTGCGCCTGTAGCCGACCAGCAGCGAGTCGCCTTTCAGGCTGGTCCGCACCGGGCCGAACAGGTCGTAGAAATCGGCGTGGTTGTGCCAGTAGCGCACTTCCCAGTTCATGGCCTTGTAGTCGATGTCGAGATGCAGGCGCTGGCCGCGATCGGTCGGGCCACCGACGGACACCGCGGCATCGATCCCGAGCGTGTAGAGGCTCAGCGTATCGCCGAGTTCGGTGTGCCAGCCGAGCGCGGCGCCGCCCCGGTAGCCTTCGAGCACCGGGTAGTGCGATTGCAGGCGCATCTCGTGAGCGGGTTTGTACAAGCCCTTGTGCGTGACCAGCGCGTCGAGGTCGATCCTCGAAGGCGAACCGACGCCCCAGGTTTTCACGATCGGGTGGCGCTCCGCCACCAGCGTGCCGAGGAAATCGATCGAGCTCAGGTCGTCGAGCGGCTTCGGATTGAACTCGACCGGCAGGAATCCCTGCCCGGTGTACTCCAGCGCCGCGAGCTTGCCATCCGGCAATTGCATCGGGCGGAACAGGCCGGTATCGATGTTGCTCAAGGCATCCATCTTGCCGCTGGCGATGTCGTAGCGGTAGATGTTGGAGATGCCGGTGTAATACGAACTGCCATACAACTGCCGGTCGTCATTGCCGAAGACGAAGCCTTCCGGTGCTGCCTGGCCGAAGTCATAGGTCGCGAAGGGGGTGGTGCTTCCGGCCAGCAAGTCGGCCGTCTTGTAGAGGTGCAGGAAGTTGGCGCCGCTGACCGTGGCCACCGACAGCGACAGCATGCTTCCGTCGTGGGAGACGTCCAGGTCGAAAGGCACTTCGCCGTAGGAGAAGGTGTGCACCTGGTGCCATTGGTTGTACGGATAGGGAATGCGCACCAGGGTGACGTAGCCGTTGGCCGTGCGCAGCCCCCAAAGCGAACGATCGGCCGGATCGAACGCAAGATCGCCGACCCGGGCAGCGCGCAGCAGCCGCCGGGCCTTGCCGGTGTGGATGTCCACCGCCATCAGGTCGCGGTAGTCGAGGTTGTTCTGGGTGTAGAAGAATGTCCGGGTCGCCGGGTCGTAGGCCGAAGACGTGACGATGTACTTCATCGATCCCTTGATGTCGACCACGTGGCGGATCGTCCCGTCTTCCAGCGACAACACGCCCACGTACGCGAGCTTGCCGGGATAGCGGAAGGCGCCGATGAGGTTTCCATGGTCGATGAAGAAGCGCGATACCGAGCCCAGCGCGCGTGGTGCGAGTGGCGCAACCGGGGTAATCGGGTACTGTTGCACCTTTTTCAGGTTGGCTTCCTGGAAGCCGTGTTCCCAGGCGATCCAGTCGTTCCACGCCTGGTCCAGGGGGATGTGGAATACCTGCTGGAACTGGTCGGCGTAATAGGCCTTGCTGTCCTGGCTGCGGATGAACCAGTCGAGTAGTTGCTGCGGCGAGTAGCGCAGCGACAGGTAGGTCATGAAGCGCGTGCCGTAGAGGTAGGCGTTCGTCATCGTTTCGAAGTTGACCGAAGTGCCCACCGACACAAGCCCGAGGGGGCTGTAGAAATGCGCGTGGTCGCGCACCATCGCGCGGAACACCATCTCGTCGTAGGGACCCTGGGCGCGGCCGATGCCGCCGCCCATCCAGGTTTCCATGTAGACGGCAATGCCTTCCTGGAACCAGCGCGGCACGCTCATGCGCGGCGTGGTCAGGTAACCGTAAAGGATGGTTTCGGGGTGCGCGTCGATCGGGCGTACCTTGCCGCCCAGGAAGCGTCGCCAGCGCGCGTCGCGTGCGTTCCAGCCATCCATGGTGGCAGCGTGCACCATCTCGTGGTTGGCCGTCGAGAACATGCGCTCGCTGCTGGGCGAGGTCCCCATGGCCTTGAGTTCAGGCGCGATGTACAGCGTCACCTCGTTGAACGGCGCCACCGAGGTACCGCCGTTGCCGTAATCGCTGAAGTCGGTGAGAACCACCGTGGTGCGGTCCCACGGTTTCCAGTGGAAGATCCTTTCCTGGAACTGCAGCGAATTCTCGAAGCTGCGCGCGACATGCGGGACCAGGTAGGCGTTGTCCGGCGTGTACAGGACCCGCAGGTCCCTGGTCTCGAGGTTCTGCAGTTGGAACGACTGGGCGGCAACGCGACCGGGAACCGCGAGCGCCGCGACCAGCACGGCCCCGGCCAGCAGAGATCCCCCCACCGATAGACCCATGGATTACCCCTTTCCCCAGGTGCCCGCTGCCCAAGCCGCCGTGCTTCGGGCTGGCACATATTCGAAAGCATGCCACAACCCCGCCCGAGGGGCAGGGTCGTGGAGCATCAGGGTTGCCGCCGCGCCCCTGGCACGGCGGCGGCGCCCTTTGTTGCCTACTCGGCCGCGCCGCGTTGCAGGGCGCTGCGGGCGGCGTCGTTGCTCAGCATCTGGCGGAATGCAGCGCTGCCCAGTGCCGTGCGGAAGGCGTCGCTCCGCATCGCCTGCTGGAACGCATGGCTCTGCAGCGCGCTGCGGAACGCATCGTTGTTCATCAGCGCCGTGCGGAACGCATCGTTGCTGAGCAGGGCGCTGCGCAACATCGCGACATTGGCGAGCTGGGTGCGGAAGGCGTCACTGTTCATCAGGGCGGCGCGGAATGCATCGTTGTTCATCAGCGCCGTGCGGAACGCGTCGTTGTTGGCGAGCGCGGTGCGGAACGCGTCATTGCTTGCGAGCGCGGTGCGGAACGCATCGCTGCTCTGCAACGCGGTACGGAAGGCGGCGTTGCGCTGCATTGCCGTACGGAAGGCGGCGTTGCGCTGCAGGGCCGTCCGGAATGCATCGTTGTTGGCGAGCGCGGTACGAAACGCGGCGTTGTGCGCCAGCGCCGACCGGAACGCGTCGCTGTTCTGGAGCGCGGTGCGGAACGCATCGTTGTTCATCAACGCGGTGCGGAACGCGTCACTGTTCATCAGGGCAGTCCGGAACGCGTCGTTGTTCATCAGCGACGTGCGGAACGCGTCGTTGTTGGCGAGCGCGGTGCGGAACGCGTCATTGCTTGCGAGCGCGGTGCGGAACGCGTCGCTGCTCTGCAATGCGGTACGGAACGCGGCGTTGTGCTGCAGTACCGTACGGAAGGCCGCATTGCGCTGCAAGGCCGTGCGGAACGCATCGTTATCGGCAAGCACGGTGCGGAACGCGGCGTTGTGCGCCAGCGCCGACCGGAACGCGTCGCTGTTCTGCAACGCGGTGCGGAAGGCGGCATTGCGCTGCAGGGCCGTGCGGAACGCATCGTTGTTCATCAGGGCCGTGCGAAACGCATCGTTGTTCATCAGCGATGTTCGGAAGGCATCGTTGTTCGCGAGCGCGCTGCGGAACGCATCGTTGTTGGCGAGCGCAGTGCGGAACGCATCGCTGCTCTGCAACGCGGTGCGGAAGGCGGCATTGCGCTGCATCGCCGTACGGAAGGCGGCGTTGTGTTGCAACGCGGTGCGGAATGCGTCGTTGCTGGCGAGTGCGGTGCGGAATGCGTCGTTGTGGGCCAGGGCCGACCGGAATGCATCGCTGTTCTGCAGCGCGGTGCGGAATGCGTCGCTGCTTTGCAGCGCTGTCCGCAGGGCGGCACTGTTGGAGAGCGCGGTGCGCATTTCGCTGTTCGCCAGCGCGGTCCGGAACGCATCGCTGCGCAGCAGCGTCAGCATGGCCGGATCGTTGATGATCTGCTGGTAGGCGTCGGTCTGCACGAACTTGGCGACGTCCTGGTTGCCGAGCTGGAGATCCCCGCTGCTCACCTGACTCGACTGGTAGCGGTGCGCCGGCGCGATGGTCGCCGCGGCCATTTCGCTGGCGCCATGCGGGAACATGTCGCCCTGATAGGCGACACCGACCGCCACCGCGACGATTGCTACCGCCACCGCCGTGACCAACAGCTTCTTGTTCGTCGTCATGCTTGTCATTGTGCTGCCCCTTGAGTCGTGTCTGTGGTGGGTTCGTGTCCTGCGCCGTTCCATGGGCGCCGCACGCCACCCAATACGGCTGGCCGCGCGGAAAGTTGGTGGTTGCGCGGAATCCGGCGCTTGCAGCCGGGTCCGGCTTGCCGCGTCGGCCATTTCCATCAACCCTGCGTGCAATGATCGTGGCGGTTCCGGTGCCGGTGTCGCGCGTTGCAAGGCGGCGTCCAGTTCGAGCAGTTCGGCGCGGGCGGCGCGCAATTCCGCCGAACGGCGCAGCGCGGCCTGCAGCCGTGCGCGCCCGGCGGAATCCAGCTCGCCGTCCAGCTCCCCATGCAACCAGGCCGTTTCGAGAGGGTCGATCATGCCGTCGCCACTCCGCGCGCGAAGAGCTTTCCGTGCAGTTCCTGGCGGGCGCTGTACAGCCGTGATTTCACGGTCTTCTCCGGGATGCGCAGGATTTCCGCCATCTGCGCGTAACTGCAATCGGCATAGTGCCTGAGGACGATGACGGCTCGATGGTCGTACTGCAGTTCCATCAGTGCCGCCTGGATCAAGCCGTGAATCTGTGCATCTCCAGCGACTTGCTCGGGGCCGCGCTCGCCGCTCGCCAGCGGGAATTCCTCCACATCCACCGTTTGCGCGTGGCGCCGGTGCTTCAATCGATCGATGGATTCGTTGACCGCGATTCGGTAGATCCAACTGAACAAGCGGTATTTCGGGTCGTATCCGGCTATGTTCTCGAACACTTTCAGAAACACATCCTGGGTGGCATCCGCCGCCTCCGCCGAGCTTCCAAGCATGCGGTACGCGACATTGAACATCGGACGTTCGTAGCACTCGATCAACTGGGCGAATGCACCGGCGTCCCGTACCCGAAGGCGTGCCATCCAAGCCGCGTCGGGTTCGTCGCTTGTCCGCCCCATATGCGTCATATACGCCCCAGGCCCCGAAAAGTTGGCGGGGTCGCCGCATCCGGCGGTGCCGGAGTGGTTCAGCCGTGCGTCACGTCCCGCAGATCACCGAGAACAGCTTGTCCATGCCGGAATAGCGAAAGACGTCGTGGACGTGCGGATTGACGTTGATCAGGCAAATGCCGGAACCCGCCGCGAGCAGCCGCTTGTGGGTCTTCAGGAGCACGCCAAGCCCCGCGCTGGAAATGTATTCGAGCCGCGCCGCGTCGATCACGCAAGGCGGCGAGACCTCGTCCATGAACGCCTGCGCCATGGCCGCCTGGGCCGCATCGAGCCGCCCGACAAGCAGGACGTGGCGATCTTCGCCGTAGCGGATCTCAAGCATGCCCCTGCGCCATCCTCTTGGTGAACGTGATCTTGCTCTCGCGATTCCGGTATTCGTAGTGGATGGCATCCACCATTTTCGAAACCAGATACAACCCCATGCCGCCGGGTTGGCGCGACTCGAGCGGCGCATCGATATCCGGCTCGGGGGCGCCGGTCGGATCGAACGGCTCGACGTCGTGATCCGTCAGGCTGACTTCGACGGCATCGCCGACCCAGTCCAGGCACAACGTGATGTCTCGGTCCGTGCCCCGGTTGTACTTGACCAGGTTCACGAACAACTCCTCGATCGACAGGTCCACCGGCAGGCGCAACGCAGGGTCGATGCACCGCCCGGAAAAAAAAAGGTCGGTCGCGGCGACGATGGTCTGCAGTTCGTGGACTGAACGCTTGAGCGTCATTTTCACCGATTCCCCGTCCTCCCCGAGTACGCGCCGGCGGGCGTCGCAGCCGTCGGCGGCACGCCACCGCCGCGGGAGCATTTCGCAACTATAGCGCCGATTGGCCGCTCCGGCCGCAGTGGCGGCTTCATGGCGACCCGCGAATTGCCGCTGAGGTGTGCATCGTGGGCGTGCTCGGCTA
>DASSOQ010000130.1:0-13809 GCA_035700365.1 Rhodanobacteraceae bacterium
TCGTTCGGATTGCTGCACGCGCCCAACGCGAGAACCATGGCGCCGGCCAAGGCGGACGCGAGTACGGTACGGGTGAACTTCATGAGCCTGTCTCCTGATGGTGAGCCGTGGATAGCCACGGAAGTGGCCGCGCTATTAAACCGCGTCCCGCAGAATAACGCCAGCATTCCGCCATTTTACGAACACATAACGTTCAGTTACCGGTTGCCGCATTGGTGCTAAAAACCGGCAGCGGGTTGCTCAGGTCCGCTCGATCGCAATGGCGGTCGCCTCGCCGCCGCCGATGCACAGCGAAGCGACGCCGCGCTTCGCGCCCGCATGGATCATCGCGTGCAACAGCGTCACCACGATGCGCGCGCCGGTGCAGCCGATCGGATGTCCGAGGGCGCAGGCGCCGCCGTGCACATTGAGCTTGTCGCGCGGGATGCCGAGTTCCTTCATCGCCGCCATGGCGACCACGGCGAATGCCTCGTTTACTTCGAACAGGTCGACGTCGCCGATCTGCCAGTCGGCCTTCTTCAGGACCTTTTCAATCGCGCCGACGGGGGCGGTCGTGAACCACTCGGGTTCCTGCGAGTGCGTCGCGTGCGCGACGATGCGCGCCAGCGGTTTCACGCCACGCGCCTTGGCGTCGTCCGCCGACATCAGCACGACCGCGGCGGCGCCATCGGAGATGCTGGACGAGCTCGCCGCGGTGACGGTGCCGTTGCCCTTGCGAAAGGCGGGCTTCAGGTTCGGGATTTTCGCGGGATCGACCTTGCCGGGGGTTTCGTCGGTCGACACCGTGACATCGCCCTTGCGCGAGGGAACAGTGACCGTGGTGATTTCGTCCGCGAAGGTTCCATCCTTCACCGCGGCCTGGGCGCGGCGGACCGATTCGGTCGCGTACGCATCCTGATCCTCGCGGGTGAAGTGGTATTTGTCGGCGCAGTTTTCGGCGAACGTGCCCATCGACTGGCCATCGTAAGGATTGGTCAGGCCATCCCACATCATGTGGTCGACGAGCGCGCCTTCGCCGATGCGGATGCCGCCTCGCACCGCCGCCATGTGCGGTGCATTGGTCATCGATTCCATGCCACCGGCCACCACCACGTCGGCCGAGCCGGCGAGGATCAGGTCGTGGCCCAGCATGATCGCCTTCATCCCCGAGCCGCATACCTTGTTGAGGGTGGTGCAGCCGGTGGAGGGCGGAAGCCCGGCCGCGAGCGCTGCCTGCCGCGCCGGCGCCTGGCCGAGGTTGGCCGGCAGCACGCAGCCCATCAGCACCTCGTCGACGTCGCCGGGTTCGACCCCGGATTGTTGCACCGCCGCGCCGATGGCGGCGGCCCCGAGCTTCGGGGTGGGGAAGCCGGTGAACTGGCCCAGGAACGCCCCGATGGGGGTGCGCTTGGCAGCGGCAATGATGACGTCGGACATGAGATGTGGCTCCAGAAAAGGACGCATCGCCTGGGTTAAGCTGAATTGCCGAGCAGCGTCGGTTGGGATGAAAGCGATGTTCCGTGAATTATGCGGCGGATGTTGCGCCGCGGCAAACAGGCTGGGCAGGTGCGCTACGCCGGTGCACAATGGCTGCCCGGGATCCGGAGTGGAGCAGGGGGTTTCTCATGCGGTGTGACGTTTCGCGGGCTTGGGTTCGATACACCGGCCGCTGGATCACGGTGGGGCTTCTGGCCGGCGCGCTCGCCGCCTGCGGCGGTGGCGGCAACGGCGGGGTACGCACGCTTCCGGAAGCACCGCCTCCACCACCACCGCCCCCGCCACCTTCGAGTGCCGCCCAGCCGCCGCGCGATGCGCACCTCTCGATCACCAATACCTACCCCGCGCATGACGCGGGCTACGACGGCAGCGGAATCACCCTCGGCATCGTCGACAGCGGCATCATGCGCAGCAATCCGACGGTGGCGGGGCGGGTGAAGGCGGAACTGATCTACGTCGATTCTTCCCAGAACGACACCAGCGTCGATGACGTCGTCGGCCACGGCACCTGGGTTTCCGAAATCGCCGCCGGTACCTCGTTCGACCAGTTCCCCGGGGGGATCGCGCCGGGCGCGGACCTCGTTTCGGCGCGGATCATTTCAGACGACTCGCCCAGCGACCATGGCCAGCCGCCGAGCGTGGTGACCCAGCAGGACGCGGCGTACTTCGCCTCGGTCAACGCCGACCTGATCACCTACGGCGTCAACGTGATGAACAACTCCTGGGGCGGCATCACCTGGGACACCGGCTCCGCGAGCGTGAACCAGGCGTTCGACGATGCCTACAACCCGTTCGTGAACCAGCACGGCGGCCTCGTCGTGTTCGCGGCGGGCAACGATTCCGACGCCAATCCGAGCACCATCGCGGCGCTGCCGAGCGTCGCCCCCGACCTCGAGAAGGGCTGGCTGACGGTGGTTGCGGTCGACAGCAACAACCCCACCCAGCTCGCCAGTTACTCGAACAAGTGCGGGATCGCGATGGACTATTGCCTCGCCGCGCCCGGCGACGTGATCGCGCTCGACAAGGACACCCTCGCCGGTACCACCGATCCCACCTACTGGATCGTCTCCGGCACGTCACTCGCGGCGCCGGAGGTGTCCGGCGCTGCCGCGCTGGTGTGGCAGGCGTTCCCTTATTTCACGAACGACCTGGTGCGCCAGACCATCCTGGGCACCGCCGATCCGCTCGGGGGTTCGCAACCCAACCCCACCTTCGGCTACGGCGAACTCGATGTCGGGCGCGCCGTGCAGGGTCCAGCGCAGTTCAACTGGGGTGACGTGTCGGTGTCGTTCGACGACATCACCTCGACCTGGAGCAATGACATCAGCGGCGCGGGCGGCCTGGTCAAGGACGGCACCGGTACGCTGATCCTGTCCGGCACCGACACCTACGGCGGCGGCACCCATGTGGTGGGCGGATCGCTGCAGGCGGCCAATCCGCTGCCGGGTGACGTCACGGTCGGCGAGCTTGGCACGCTGGACGCGGTGCCGGGCGTCGCCGGACTGCTCAGCAACGCCGGCACGGTGGTCGTGCGGGGCGGCGATACCGAGGTCGGTGGCGACTACACCCAGGCCGGCACCGGCACGCTGTCGATCAGCCTGGGTTCCAAGCTCGACGTGGCAGGCAGCGCAGTGCTCGCGGGCACGCTGAACGTGCTGGGCGAGGAACCCGACTACGTCACCAGCGACCACCAGGACGTGCTGGAGGCCGACACCGTCAACGGCACGTTCGCGCAGCTCACGACTTCGCCGGGCGTGTTTCTGTCGACCTCGATCGAGTACACGCCGACCACCGTATGGCTCGACACGACGAGCCTGAGCATCGAAGCCACGGCGCAGACGCTGGGGATCGCCGAACCCGCTGCCGCATCGGCCGCGGTGCGCGTGCAGGCCGGCTTCGACGCGATCGACACGAAGATCGCGACCGGTGCGACGTTGCCGCCGGGCGTGGTGAAGGGTGCGGGCGCGATCCAGCACACGCCGACGCCTGCCGCCGCGCGCGCCACCCTGCAGAGCCTGTCCGGGCAGTTGCACGCGGCGAGCGCGGCCATGCTTTTCGATGACATCGATGCGAATGGGCGTGCCTTGTCGGGACGCTTCGACGAACTGCTGTCCGGCCGCGGCAAGGCCGGCGCGTGGTACGCCGACGCGGGCTGGCAGGGTGACCTGCAGCGCTCCGGCTACGCCGGCGCGACCTTCCGAAGCGATGGCGGCCTCGTCGGCACGGATTTCAGCGTCGGTTCCCATGGTTTGCTGGGTTACGCGGTGGGCGAGAGTCGCGGCTACGGCCAGCTCGATGCATCGTGGGACCACAACCGCACCGCGACCGACCATCTCATGGTCTATGGCGGTGCGTTCAGCGGAGCGTGGTACGCGACCGCACGCGTCGGCGGCGGCTGGTATCGCCAGGACATGCAGCGACTGCTGTTGCTCGGCGGCCTCGCGGCGCCGGTGGGCAGCGGTACGTCCGGACGCTATCTTGCCGCGTCGCTGGAGGGTGGCCGCGCGTTCCGCGCGGGGTCGGCCAACGTGACGCCGTTCATCGACGTTCGCTACCAGCGACTCGACCAGGGCGGGTTCGCGGAGCACGGTGGTTACGGCTTCGGCCTCATGGCCGCCGGGCACCAGGTCGGGCGCACCCAGGCGGGCGTGGGCCTCCGCGCACAAAGTGCGTGGCGGTTGTCGAACGGCATGTGGATGCAGTTCGACGGCAGCGCGGCATGGCACCGCGCGCTGCACCAGTACGGCGACGCGTTCGACGCCACGTTCACGGCATTCGACAGCTGGCTGCCGATCGATGGCATCGGCTTGTCGCGCAAGGCGTCCGAGTTGTGCGCGGGGCTGTCGCTGTGGCCGACCCGCTCGTTCGCCCTGCGGCTGGGGTTCGCGCGCGAGCAGGGCGACCGGCAACGATCCGGCAGCGTGATGCTGCAGGGCGGGTTGCGGTTCTGAGCAGGGGCGGGCATTGCCCGCCGATCGCGGGCGGTGCCGAATCAACAGCGGCGGACGATGCCCGTCCCGCCTCGCGACACCCGAAAAAATTCGGCGCCCATCGGGCGCCGAGACCCGTACGTTGCGCGTTTTCCCGCGAAAATGCAAGGGGTGCGCAAACGCGATCATCCGCTAAGATCGGCGCATGCAATCGGTACTTGTCCTCCATGAATCCAGGCCGCGCACGCGTTCGCTCGCGGCCACCTTCCTGCCCAATCGCCTCGAGTGGTTGATGGGCCTCTACGGCGAGAACCACCGCCGGCTCGCGCGGCTGTTTGCGCCCGAGCGGTTGGGCGTCGGCGAATACGTGTCTTCGGTGGACGATGGCCTCGACGTGCGCCTCAGCGTGCAGGAGCGCCACCCCTACACCCTCGAACTCGGCTTGAGCTACGCAGTGCTCGACGCGAGCACCGGCAACCCGGCGCCGTCGGCGCAGTTGCGGGTCTATCTCGATGCGCACATGACCGAGGCGCTGCATTGCGAACCGGGCCGCGATCTCTGGCAGGTTCTCGGTCCGCTTGCGCCCGCACGCAACGTGATGCTCCATCGCCTGCGCATGAACGGCTTCCTCAATCGCTGGCTCGATTACCTTGCGGGACAGGGTCACTCGTTGGGAACACTGGAGCGCCGCGCGCCCGAAGACGTCGCCGCCTAGCTTCGAAACTGCTTGCCGTTGCACGGAAACACGTGCCATTTCGAGGACCGGCGGCCATGCTGGCGGTTGTTCGGAGGTGCGGGGTCCACCTTCCGCGGCGCCATCGGGTTGGCCGACACGCCGTCTGCACATTTCATACGCTAAAAGATGCTTTGTTTGAAGGGGCGAAGCGCGGCCCTTTTCCGGCCGGACGTTTCGCAGGCCGATTCCGCGCAGTTTCGATCGGATACCATCGACCCGCGTCAGGGTAAAAAAGGACCATCAGGGAGATCGGCCATGGAAAAGAAGAAGTTGGTGGTTGCGGTGCTCGCCAGCCTCACGGTGATGACGATGACCATCAATCTCACAGCTTGTGGTGGGGGTGGAGGCGGCGGCAACGGCATGGTCAAACCGACTCCGCCGCCTCCACCTCCGCCGCCACCACCACCCCCGCCTCCACCTCCACCGCCGCCCCCGCCGCCTCCACCTCCGCCTCCGCCCCCCCCGCCGGGGGCCTATGACGCGCACAACAACCAGTTGATCCCGACCAGCGTGTTGCCGGCGCAACAGGCGGGCTTCCTGGGCAATGGCGTGAAGATCGGCATCATGGATTCGGGCGTCGACCCCGACGATCCGACGCTCAATGCGAGCGACCAGTCGGGCCGCGACAAGGTGGCCTGGTTCAAGAGCTACGATCCCAGCGTCAGCGATCCGGCGGCCGCGAACGACAATTTCGGCCACGGCACGACGGGAGCGCAACTGATCGCGGGCGATCCGTACACCGACGCCTCCTCGGACATCGTGTTCAAGGGCGGCGTTGCGCCAGGCTCGAGCCTTTACGTGGCGCAGATCTGCTGGGGCTATCCCGCCGGCGAGGTGTGCCATCCATCCTCGAGCGCGTATTCGGACCTCATCGACCAGGGCGTGAAAGTCATCAACGAGTCCTTCGGTGACGCCCAGGACGTGACGACCATTTCCGCCACCAGTTCGAAGGCGCAGCAAACCTACACCATGCTCAAGCCGGTCAAGCAGGCCGGCATCCTGCAGGTATTCGGAACCGGTGACACCTCGACCGTGCAAAACCCGGGCGTCTATGCCGGATTGCCATATCTGTTCCCGGACATGCAGCCCTACATCATCGCGGTGACCGGGGTCGCTATCGACCAGAACGGCAAACCGACGGGGCTGTACACCGAGAACGGTGGTCCGACCCCCTGCGGCGTCGCGGCCGACTGGTGCCTGTCGGCGCCGGCCCAGATCTATTCCGTGCCGGTGGCTCCTGGCTTCACCACCGGTTACAGCGTCGGCACTTCATCCGCCACCGCCATCGTGACGGGCGTCACCGCGCAGGTCTGGCAGGCATTCCCGTGGATGACCGCACCGAACATGTCCGATACCGTGCTGACCACGGCCACCCCGATCGCCGGTTGTCCGTCCGACCAATGCGGGTGGGGGATGGTGAACGCGGAGAAGGCCGTGAAAGGCCCCGGGCAGTTGGCGTTCGGCGAGTTCAACGCGAACATCCCTTCCGGTACGACCTCGACCTTCGGCAACGACATCGGTGGCGACGGCAGCCTGACGCTTTCCGGCCCAGGCACCCTGAAGCTCACGGGCAACAATACGTGGACGGGCGGGACCAGCCTCGATGCGGGTACGCTCCTGGTCGAAGGAACGGTGGCATCCGACGTGAGCGTGGCTTCCGGCGCGACGCTGGCGGGCACGGGCACGGTCGCCGCCAACGTCGTCAATGCCGGGACGGTGACGAGTTCCAGCAGCACGGCCGGCCAGGGATTGACCATCAGCGGTGACCTCACCGACCAGTCCGGCAGCACCACGGCGGTCGCGCTCGGGGTGCCGCTCACGGTCGGCGGCACGGCGAACCTCGACGGAACCATGGAAGTGCTGGCGGCGCCGTCGGGCTACACCGTCCACTCCACCGAAACCCTGGTCAATGCCGGCGACATCTCGGGCACCTTCGCCGACCTCAGCTTCGCCTCCGGCGTGTTCTATACCGGTACGCTCGACTACACCTCGACCAAGGTCACGGTGACCTTGACACCCGCCGTCACTGTCGCCACCGTGCTGGCGACGCCGCTCGCCAGTCCGCAGACGCTCCAGTCGGCACAGAACGTGCAGTCCGCGATCGACGTGTCCAATCACTGGATCCTGAACAACCAGACCACCGGCCACGAAGCCTGGATCCAGGACGCGGGCAAGTTCCTCTCGGCGCCCACCACCGCGAACGCGGTGGCCAGCCTGAATTCGCTGTCGGGCGAGATCTACGCCACCAGCCGCGCTCTCGAAGTCGAGCAGTCGCTGGTGACCGACATGGCGATGGCGAATCGCCAACACGCCCAGGCGGTGGAAGGACAGCAGGGCATCTGGGTGCAGACGCTCGGCCCGGGCGGCTCCTTCGCGGGCGGTGGCTATGATCCCGCCACGTATCGTGGCGGCGGCAGCCTGATGGGCTGGGGCGGCACGATCACCGGCAATTTCTCCGCGGGACTGGTCGCGGGCCGCAGCCGCGTCTGGAGCCAGATGGCCGGTCTCGGCGGCCGCCAGGACGCGCGCGAGAACGTCGCGGGCGCCTATGCCCGCTGGGGCGCGGGTGTTGGGTTCTACGTTGCCGGACGCCTGAGCTACACCACGATCCGCAGCCAGGTCCAGCGCGAACTGTTGCTGGGAGAATCCCTCACCGCCCTCGCCGCCCAGCGTGACGATCGCGTCACGGTAACGACGCTCGAAGGCGGCAGGACCTGGCATTTCGGTGCGGCGACGCTGGCGCCGTACGTGTCGGTGGCGGGCCTGCACCTGCAACAGGACGCGTTCGCGGAGCAGGGCAGCGCGATGGGCCTCGCCGCCCCGTCACAGGCCGACAACGTCTATTTCGGAACGGTCGGCGTCCGCTTCGGGCAGAAGTTCGCCTGGGCCGGCGGCCAGTCGTCGCTGGAAGGTTATGCCGGCTATCGCCACGTGTTCAGTGGTGCGGACCTTTCCATGACCGCGAGCTTCAAGGGCGTGCCGGAGGCGGTGTTCGCCGCAGCGGGACAAAACCTGTCGCGCAACGTCGGCATCGTGGGCGCGCATTGGACCAACCTCGTATCGGAGCGGTGGGGCTGGTTCCTCGGCGCCGATTACCGGACGGGCAGCGGAAACGCCGATCCGCTCGAGGCCAACGCGGGTGTGACCATCGCGTTCTGACCACTCGCGCGACCGCGCTTGGATCGGGCTGATCCCGGACTTGTTCCGGGAGAAGCCCGACGGCTCCTGGATGGATCCGTGCGGGAAAACCGGCGAAAGCCGTTGGACTTCGCTTCGCTCTGCGCCAACCGGCGACAACGAAGCGCGAAGCGGCCAGGTCCACCCCGTTCCCGGAAGAGGGTGGACCTGGCCCGGTTGTTCAGCCGCCCGCGGCATCCAGTCCGCGCCGCTCCAGCAGCGGTTCGATCCGCGGTTCGTGGCCGGCGAAATCGGTGAACAGCGCCATCGCATCCTTGCTGCCGCCCTGCGAAAGCAGCGTCTCACGGAAATGGTCGCCATTTTCGCGGGTGAGGCCGCCGTGCTGCTTGAACCACTCCACGGTGTTGGCGTCCAGCACTTCCGACCAGATGTAGGCGTAGTAGCCGGCGGAATAACCGCTCATGATGTGGCTGAAGTAGGGCGTGCGGTAGCGCGGCGGCACCGGCGCGAAGTCGGTGCCGTTGGCCTTAAGTGCCGCGGCTTCGAACGCCATCACGCCGTCGGCTTCGGGCACCTCGTCGACGCCGAGCTGGTGCCAGCTCTGGTCGAGCATCGCGGCGCCCAGGTATTCGGTGGTGGCGAAGCCCTGGTTGAACTTCGAGGTAGCCAGAACCTTGTCCAGCAGTTCCTGCGGCATCGGCGCGCCGGTCTCGTGGTGCTTCGCGTAGTGCGCCAGCACGCTCGGCCAGTCGGCCCACATCTCGTTCACCTGCGACGGAAACTCCACGAAGTCGCGCGGCACGCTGGTGCCCGAGAAGTAGGGGTACTTCACGTTCGAGAACATGCCGTGCAGCGCGTGGCCGAACTCGTGGAACATCGTGGTCACTTCATCCCAGGTCATCAGGGTCGGGCCGCTGGCCGGCTTGGTGATGTTGAGGTGGTTGGCGACCACCGGAAGGTAGCCGGTCAGGCCCGACTGGCTGACGTAGGCATTCATCCATGCGCCACCGCGCTTGGACGGGCGCGCGTACGGATCGAGCAGGAAGATCGCGAGCTGGCTGCCGTCCTCGTTGAAGACGTCGTACACCAGCACGTCCGGGTTGTAGACCGGCAGGTCGGTACGCTGCTTGAAGCTGATGCCGTACTCCTGATTGGCGGCGTAGAACACGCCGTTCTCCAGCACGTTCTTCATCTCGAAGTACGGCTTCAACTGGCTCTCGTCGAATGCGTATTTGTCGGCGCGCACCTTCTCGGTGTAGTACGCCCAGTCCCAGGCGGCCAGTTTGAAGGTGGGTTCGCCCCTGGCCTTCTGGGTCTTGTCGATCATCGCCTGCAGGTCGGCGGCTTCGCGCCTGGCGTTGGCGACCGCCGGTGGCGCCAGCTTGCCGAGCATGGCGTTCACGGCTTCGGGCGTCTTCGCGGTCTGGTCGGCAAGACCATACGCCGCCCAGTTCGGATAGCCCATGATCTTCGCCTTCTCGGCCCGCAGCTTCATCACCTTCGAGACGATCGCCGTGGTGTCGTACTTGCCGCCACGGCTGCCGCGCGCCACCGAAGCCTCGTGGATCCGCTGGCGCAGCGCGCGATTGTCGAGCTGCGCGATCACCGGCTGGATGGTGGTGTTGACCAGCGCGATCACGTACTTGCCCTCGAGCCCCTTCTTCCCGGCAGCGGCCGCGGCGGCGTCGATCTGCGCGTCGGTGAGGCCGGCCAGTTCCTCGCGGCTGTCCACCACCACCGCGGAATCGTTCACCTCGGCCAGCACGTTCTGGCTGAAGTCGGAGCCGAGCTTGGCCAGCTCGCCGTTGATTTCCTTGACCCGGGCCTTGTCGGCATCGGAAAGCTTGGCGCCGGCGCGCACGAAATCCTCGTGGTAGCGCTCGATCAGGCGAACGCCCTGCGCGTCGAGGCCGAGATCGTTGCGCTCGTCGTAAAGCGCCTGCACCCGCGCGAACAACTTCGGGTCGAGCATGATCGCATCGCGGTGCGCGGCGAGCTTTGGCGCGTATTCGGCCTGGATGGCCTTCTTGGTGTCGTTGTTCTCGACTCCGGAAAGGCTGAAGAAGACGGTCGCCGTGCGATCGAGGATCTGTCCGGATTTTTCCAGGGCAATGATCGTGTTGTCGAAGGTCGGTTCGGCCTCGTTGTTCGCGATCGCTTCGATTTCCTCCAGGTGCGCGGCCATGCCGCGGTCGAACGCGGGCGCGTAGTCGGAATCGGTGATCTTGTCGAACTGCGGGAAATGCAGCGGCAAGGGGCTTTCGTTGAAGAACGGGTTCGTGGCTTCGGTGGTCGCGGCTTGCGCCTGCGGCGCGGCCGATTCGGAATCCTTGCTGGCGTCGGCGGTGCCGCCGCAGCCGGCGACGAAGCCCGTCAGGGCGAGGGCCATGGTCAGGGACAAGGGAGATTTCATTGGTCGATGGCTCGTGGCAAAAGAACGGCCATCCTACCCAAGCCGCAGGGCTTTTGCCCATGACTTAAGGCATGGACGAACGAAGCCCGGATCCATGGACGACCACTGCGGCGGCACAGCCGCGCGCGCAGCCACTGAAGGTGGGTCGGGGCCGTGTCCGTCTCGCTCGCACTGCCAGCGAGAGCCACTTCGGGATGCTGGGGTTGAAATCCGGCGGGATGCCGCAAGACTTTCAGCGATGCACTCCGCGAAGCCCCGAGAAACCCCGCGCCCGGCACGCAGCTTCCGCGAACAACTCCTTCCGGGATGGCACCGGGCCGTGCTGAAGGTCGGCAGCAGCCTGCTCGCCGGCGATGGCGGCGGGCTGAGTCCGAAACACGTGCTGGGCCTGGCGCAATTCATCGCATCCAGCCATGCCGAAGGGCGCGAGATCGTGCTGGTATCGTCGGGCGCGGTCACCGCGGGGCGGATGCTGCTGGACCGCCGCGCCGGGACCGACGCCAGCCAGGCCGCGAGCCAGGCGATGGCCGCACTGGGCCAGACCCAGACCATCGCGTTGTGGCAGCGCCTGTTCGACCGGCCGCTGGCGCAGGTGCTGCTGACGCATGACGACATGCGCGACCGGCGCCGCTACCTGAACGCGCGTGCCACCTTGCAGGAATTGCTGCGGCACGACGTGCTGCCCGTCGTCAACGAAAACGACACGGTCGCGGTGGATGAACTCACGCTGGGCGACAACGACAACCTCGCCGCGATCGTGGCCGCGCTGGTCGGGGCCGACCTGCTGTTGATCGCCACCGACATCGACGGCTTGTACTCGGCCAATCCGAAGGAGTATCCGGACGCCGAGCCGATCGACGAAGTGGTCGAATTGACGCCCGACATCCTTGCAGCGGCGGGCGCTGCCGGCAGCGTGCACGGCACGGGCGGCATGCGCACCAAACTCGAAGCGGCCCGCAAGGCCGCCGCGGCCGGCATCGACACCATCCTGTTCAACGGACGCGATGCGGATGTCGCGCGCCTGTTGTCGCACGGCAGGTTCCGTGGCACGCGCCTGCGCAGTACCCAGACCAAGCTGCAGGAACGCCAGTACTGGCTGCGCCACATGCCGGCCGTTCCCGGCTGCATCCGCATCGACTCGGACGCCGCGCAGGCGCTCGACGGCGATGGCGCCTCGCTGTTGCCGCGCGGCGTGGTCGGCGCCGAGGGCGGGTTCCAGCGCGGCGACATGGTGGAGATCGTCAACGCCGACGATTCGCTGTGCATCGCGCGCGGAATCGCGCAATACGGAGCCGTCGAGATCAACGTCATCCACGGTTGCCGCACCGACGAGATCGTGGCGCGGCTCGGATACAGCTACGGGGATGCGGTGGTGCAGCGCGACGATCTCGTCACGGTCGTGGACCGGCACCAGCCGCTGGGAGCACAACGATGACCGAATCCGTTCGCGAGCTTGCCTTGCAATGCAAACAGGCCGCCGTGGCGATTGCCGACCTCGGCACCGAGGACAAGAATGCCCTCCTGGATGCGATGGCCGACAATCTGGAGGCACAACGGGAAACGTTGCTCGCGGCCAATGCCGAAGACCTGCGCGCCGCGCGTGAAAAGGGCATCGGCGAGGCGATGCTCGATCGCCTGGCGCTGGACCAGGTGCGCGTCCGCGGCATCGCCGACGCGCTGCGTTACGTCGCCACGCTGCCCGATCCCGTGGGCCGGGTCACCCAGCACCAGATTTCGGACAAGGGCTTCACGATCGACCGCGTGCGCGTACCACTGGGCGTGATCGCGATGATCTACGAGGCGCGTCCCAACGTCACCGCGGATGCCGCCGCCTTGTGCCTCAAGGCCGGCAACGGGGTGATCCTGCGTGGCGGATCGGAAGCCGTGCGTTCCAACCAGGCCATCGCCGCATGCCTGCATCAGACCCTGCGCCGCGCCGGTCTGCCCGAAAACGCCGTCGTGTCACTCGATGACCTGAGCCGCGACGCCATGATGGCGTTGATGCAACTCGACGACATCGTCGATCTCCTCATTCCGCGCGGCGGCGAAGGCCTGATCCGCTTCGTCACCGAACATGCACGGGTGCCGGTCATCAAGCACTACAAGGGCGTGTGCCACCTGTACGTCGATGCCGATGCGGATCTCGACAAGGCAATCGATATCGCCGTGGACGGCAAGTGTTCGCGCCCGTCTGCGTGCAACGCGCTGGAAAACCTGCTGATGCACGTCGACGTCGCCGGGGCCTTTTTGCCGCGCGTGGCCAAGGCGCTGCGCGAGCGCGGCGTGGAACTGCGGGGCGACGAGCGATCGCGCCGGATCGTCCCGGGCATGCGAGTTGCGACCGAGGAAGACTTCGACACCGAATTCCTGGCGCTGGTCCTGGCCGTACGCGTTGTCGATGGCGTGGACGAGGCCATCGCGCACATCCGCCGCCATGGTTCCGACCATACCGAAGTCATCGCGACCCGTGACCAAGCCGTGGCCGAGCGTTTCGTGAACGCGCTGCGCGCCGCGGTCGTGATGGTGAACGCCTCGTCGCGCTTCAGCGACGGCGGGGAACTCGGTCTGGGGGCGGAAATCGGCATCTCCACCACGCGCCTGCACGCGTACGGCCCGATGGGGGCCGAAGCGCTGACCATCGAGCGCTTCGTGCTGCGGGGCCACGGCGAAGTGCGCCATCCCGAGAGCCGCGGCGCGGCTTGAGTCGCCGGGCGGGGCGAGAGCGGGAGCCGCGACGCGCACGCAAACGCCACGAAAAAGCCCGCGGGCGGCGGGCTTCGAAAAATCCAGAACTGGCGGAGCGGACGGGACTCGAACCCGCGACCTCCGGCGTGACAGGCCAGCATTCTAACCAGCTGAACTACCGCTCCGTCGTCCTGAAAACCTGATTGTGGGCTTGCGGACGTTGCGTCCGCGTGCGACGTGTTTCCGGGCCGCACATTGTACTTCCGTCACCGCGTGCCATGGCAACCGCCATGGCGTCCCCACGGGGATTCGAACCCCGGTCGCCACCGTGAAAGGGTGGTGTCCTAGGCCTCTAGACGATGGGGACAGCGTGGGGATTTGGTGGAGCCAGACGGGATCGAACCGACGACCTCTACAATGCCATTGTAGCG
>DASSOQ010000131.1:0-15229 GCA_035700365.1 Rhodanobacteraceae bacterium
ACGCCGGGGCAGGTGAGTTTCAACACGAGTTGCACGAGGCTGTTGTGGACGCCGAGTTCGGCGACGCGGCGCTGCAACGGCAGGAATGCTTCGAGGAACAGGCGGCCGGTATCGCGATCGAGGATGCGCGCGACGAATCGGGTGGTGGCGTCTTCGTAACCGGTGTCCGGGTTGTTCCACGAGGAGTTGAGCTTGGCCTCGCGCAGGGCCTTGGTCATGTAGGCCTGGATGCGCGCCACGAACTTCGCGGCGACACCCTCGTCCCACGCGCCTTCCATGAGCTCGATGGGCCAGGCTCCGATCAGGGTCTGGTAGAGCAGGTACTCGTCGGCGGGGCTTGGCGCGGCGCGCTCCTGCACCGGAAGCTTCCAGGGGCGGTTGAGCCTCGCCCAATGCCGTACCTCGTGGCCCCATTCGACCGGAATCGAAGCAAGCGCCGCGACGCGCGCGCGCACGTCCTCGCCGCGCTTGGTGTCGTGGGTTGCGGTCGCCAGCATCGCGTGCGGCCATTGCCGCGCCCGTTGCTGGTTGGCGTGATGGAACGCGGCGACCGACATCCCGAACTGGCGCGGGTCGCCGCCGACGTCGTTCAGGCACAACAGGCGGGGGTAGCGATACAGCGCGGTGTCCTCGAAGCCCTTCGCCATCACCGGGCTCGTGTACTGCTGGAACTTCATCGCGAAGCGCAGGACGCGGCGACATCCGTAGCCGGGCATCTGCGCGAGGTCGGCGGTCAGCGCGGCCTCGATGAAGCCGAAGACTTCGCCGCCAGGCCTGTCCCAGCGCTTGCGCGCCTGCGCCACTGCCCACGCGATGTCACGCCGGTCGTCGGGGCTGGCGCCGCGCGCATCCACGTAGGTGCGGTACACGGGAAACGCCGCGACCGCTTCCGCGAGCGCCACGGTCAGGCCTTGCAACGTGTAATCGCGCGTACGCGGATGCCGCCGCGCGATCCGATGGAGCTGCCGCGCCAGCACGTGCAGCTCGCTGCTGAGCCGGTTGCGGACGATCTGCTGCTTCGCCGGGTAGAGGACTTCGTCGAAGTCGCGGGCGTCGCGCGTGAAACGCTGGTACGCACGGGTCAGCACCGGCTCGCTGCGCGCGTCCACCAGCAGCCCGGCAACCTGGTTGAGGAAGTCGTAACCGGTCGTGCCCTCGATCGGCCAGTCGGCGCGGAGTTGTTCGTGGCGGGCCAGGATCTTTTCGACGACGAGGTAGAACGGCCGCCGCACCAGCCGCCGCATCCGGCGGCAGTATTGCGCGGGATCGAACAAGCCATCGAGGTGATCGATGCGCAGGCCGTCGAGTTTGCCTTCCTCCAGCAGGCGCGCCACCAGCACGTGGATGCGCTCGAACACGCGCGGGTTTTCCACGCGCAGTCCGGCGAGGCCGTTGATGTCGAAGAAGCGCCGGTAGTTGATCTCGTCGGCCGCGACGCGCCAGTAGGCAAGCCGCCACGCCTGTCGCTCGAGCAGCAGGTGCAGCGATCGCGCCGTGGATGGCTGCTCGGGTCGCACGGCGAGCGCCGCCGCGCCGCGTTGCAATGCCGCGTGCAGCGGCAGCTCGGAGGCGAGCCGCGCCTGGAATGCGGTGGCCTGTTCGCGGATCCGGGCAGCGGCAGGCGCTGCGGTGCCTGCGCGGATCCGCAACTGTTCGGCGGCCTGGGCCAGCACGTCCAGGGTTTGCGCCGCGCCAGGATCGGCAGTTGCCGCCGCGCGGATCGGCACCGCATACGTGTGCGGCGCGAGCGGAAAACGATGGTCGAAGTACCAGACGCTGAAGGTGCCGTTGGCCGGGTCGAAACGCGGCTGCAGTTCACCGCGCTCGAGCACCGTGCCGTAGTGGTCGCCGAGGAACGGCAGCAAGAGCTTGTTGCGCAGGTCCGCATCGTCCGGCGTCCAGTCGATATCGAACCAGTCGGCGTAGGGCGACGCGCGTCCCCATTCGAGCACGTCGAGCCACCATGCGTTGTCGGCTTCGGCAATGCCCATGTGGTTGGGCACGAAGTCGAGGATGTGGCCGAGCCCGCGCATCTTCAGCGCGGCGTGCAGGCGCTCGAAGCCGGGCCCGCCGCCGAGTTCCGGATTGAAGGCTGCGGGGTCGATGATGTCGTAGCCGTGTTCGCTGCCGGCGCGGGCCTGCAGCCACGGCGAGGCGTACAGATGGCTGACGCCGAGATCCGCCAGGTACGGCACGAGCGCCGCGGCGTCCTCGAACGTGAAAGCGCGGTTGAACTGGAGGCGATAGGTGGCGCGAGGGATCATGGTCTTCCTTGGCGTCGAATCCGACTAATGGAATAGTGTCATTCCGGGGTCGCCGACCGTTGGTTGGGTGATCCCGGGCTTGTCCCGGGAAAGCGCGACAGCCGCCGGAGACTGTTGGGCTTCGCAAGAGCGGTCCGGTGCCGCGTCATCGTGTGGCACTTCGACCTCGCGCCTTCGGCGCTACGCTCGGTGTGAACGGCCGTTCACGGATTCCTGGCTTCATGGTCGGATCGGTCGCTGCGTCCTTGCGATTCCATGATTGCCGCGATGCGTTGCATGCGCGGAGCTGCGAGCGCTTCCGCGATCGTGCAGGGCATCGCCTGGCGCCAATTGGGGTGCTCGCCGGTGGTGCCGGGCACGTTGGTCTGGAGATCCAGGCCCAGCACGTCCTCGAGTTGCACCATCAGCAGCTTGCAGGGCGTGCGCGCAAGGAATGCGTGGATGGCTTCCACCGGCGCGTCGCCGGGAACCTCGCCGTCATGCAAGCCCGCCTGCCGCAGTGCGTCCGTCAGGGCGGCACGCGCGTGGCGCCGCGCATCGAGTTCGTCCTGGCGCATCGCGTCGTTCGGCCACAGCCCGAGCCGCTCGCGAAGGTCGATGTCCGTGCCGTTCCACCACATCGCGAGTGGCGGCAGGTCGTGGGTGCCGGCCGCGACCAGTGCTTCGGCGGGATACTCGTCGGGCGCGCGGAAGCGGCCGGCGTGTTGCTCGAAATAGAGCAGGCGGTACGAGAGGATGGCCTTTTCGCGCATAGCCTCGCGGAGTCCTTCGGGAACGGTCCCGAGGTCCTCGCCGATCACCATGCAGCGGCTGCGCTGGCTCTGCGCCGCGAGCAGGCCCAGCAGGTCGCGCCACGGATAGCGCACGTAGGCGCCGTCGGCCGCGGCGGCTCCGGCCGGAATCCAGAACAATCGCACCAGGCCCAGGATGTGGTCGATGCGCAGCGCGCCGGCGAAGCGCATGTTGCCGTGCCACAACCCGGCGAGCGGTGCGTGCCCGGCATCCGCCAGCGCGAACGGATCGGGTGGCGGCAGGCCCCAGTTCTGTCCGAGCAGATTCAGCGCGTCGGGCGGCGCACCGACCGTCACGCCCCGCGCAAGGATCGACTGGTTGCCCCAGCATTCCGCGCCGGTGGGATCGGCGCCGACCGCGAGATCCGCGTACAGGCCGATGCTCATGCCGCAGTCGCGCGCGGTCGCACGCACGGTTTCCAGTTGCACCGCCGCCTGCCATTGGAGGTACTCGTGGAATTCGACGGCCTCGATGTGGCCGGCGGCAAACGCGGCCACCTGCGGCGAATCGGGATCGGCGAGCCCGGCTGGCCACTGGCGCCAGTCGATTTCGGGACGGGTTTCGGCCAGCGCGTGGAAGGTCGCGAACAATCGCAGGGGACGGCCTTCTCGTTGCTGGAATTGGCGGAAGGCGTTGCCGCGGGGGTGGTTCTCTGGCTTCAGACACGACTTCCGAAAATCATCGTAAATAACGGAAAGAATAAGCTGTTTGAGTTCTGAAACCGCCGTGTAGGCGACGAGTGCGGATGTGCGGACCTCGTGCAGCCGCGCCTGGAAGCCGGCGTCCCCGACCATCCGCCGCGCGGACTCGCAGGTCGCGAAATCCTCGATCGCCTCGACGTCGAGGTAGAGCGGATTGATGAAACGGCGGCTGCTGGGCGAGTAGGGGCTGGCATGTTCCGGGCGGGTCGGGAACAGCGCGTGGATCGGGTTGACGCCGATCGTGCTGGCGCCGAGCGCTGCCGCGCCACGCATCAGCTCGGCCAGCGCGGAAAAGTCTCCGATGCCCCAGGTGCGTTCGGTCCGCAAGCCGTACAGTTGCACCGACAGGCCCCAGCGGCGGCCGTGGTTCTCCAGCGGCTCCGGTTGCCACGCACGCGCGGCCAGGTCGGACGGCGGACGTGCCGCGGCGATGCGCGCGTCCAGGCGCGCGAGGGAAGCCTCGGTTTCCTCGGGTGTGCTCGTGGGCAAGCCCATCGCATCCAGCAACGCGCGCAGCGTGGCTTCCGTGATCTCGTGCTGGTTGCCCCAGGTGTCTCGGTAGCCGGGCTCGATGCCGGCGCGCGCAGCGAGTTCGCGCAACGACTCGTTCATGCCAGGCTCCAGTGGACCGACCACGGCGGAAGTCGGGTGATCGTGTCGTGGGGCAAACCCTCCGGACGCGCGTACAGGCGTTTCCCCGGCAATGTCCAATCGAGTCCACTGGCAGTGTCCGCGCCCGGGTTGGCGAGCAGGTGCAGGCGCGCGTCGCCGGCCAGCGGCCACTCGACGCGCAGCGCGCTTCCGGACACGGCGTAGGTGCCGCCATGCAGGTCCTCACGGAGACGCGGTTCGATTTCCGTGCGGCGGGTGCGGAGCAATTCGCGCACGAAACCGACTCGTTGTGTTCCTTCCGCTGTGTCCGACGCATGCCAGTCCAGCTTCGATGCCGCGAAGGTGGATTCGGCATTGGGATCGGGGATGCGTTCGCGCGATTGCGGATCCGCGAATGCGGCGAACTTCGCGAATTCGCGGCGGCGGCCCTCGCGCACCGCGTCGGCAAGATCATCGTGGAAGTCGCAGAAGAACAGGAACGGCTGCTTTGCGCCCCATTCCTGGCCCATGAAGAACATCGGGATCGCCGGCGCCAGCAACCAGATCGCGGTCAGTGCCTCGACGGCATCCGCGCCGGCGAGTTGCGACAGCCGTTCGCCGAACGCGCGGTTGCCGACCTGGTCGTGGTTCTGCAGGAAGTCCACGAACGCGAGTGGCGGCAGCGATTCGCTGGGCTCGCCGCGGTCGCGGTCGCGGTAGTCCGATCGTTCGCCCTGGTAGACGAAGCCTTGTGCCAGCGCGCGGGCAAGCGCTTCCGCGGGCCGCTGCGCGTAATCTGCGTAGTAGCCGCTGTCTTCGCCTGTCGCGAGCACGTGCGCGGCGTGGTGGAAGTCGTCATTCCATTGCGCGGTGTAAAACTGTGGGTTTTGCTCGGCTTTGCTCTGCCTTCTCGCGAGCAAATGTGCCGCGTTGTCGTCGTTCTCCAGGATCAGGTGGACATGGCGATCGGGAATCCGTGATCGCACGGTCTGGGCCAGTTCGACAAGGAAGTGCGGTTCGCCGTCGTCCCGGATCTGGTCGACGGCGTCGAGCCGCAGCCCGTCGAAGCGGTATTCCCCCAGCCAGTAGAGGGCGTTGTCGATGAAGAACCGGCGGACTTCGCCGACGCTGAAGTCGATGGCCTGGCCCCAGGGCGTGTGGTGCCGATCGGTGAAGAACTGCGGCGCGTAGGCGCCCAGCCAGTTGCCGCTCGGACCGAAGTGGTTGTAGACCACGTCCAGCAGCACCATCAGCCCGCGTGCGTGTGCGTCATCGATCAGGGACTTCAGCGCCTCGGGCGGTCCATAGCTCGAATCGGGCGCGAACGGCAGCACGCCGTCGTAACCCCAGTTGCGGCGGCCGTCGAAGTCCGCGAGCGGCATCAGCTCCAGCGCGGTGACGCCGAGATCGGCCAGATGATCCAGCTTCCCGCGCATGCCGTCGTAATCGCCGCCGGCGGAAAACGTGCCGACGTGCGCTTCATACACCACCGCTTCGCGCCACGGGCGGCCGCGCCATTCCGGATGCCGCCACGTGTAGGCATGCGGATCGATCACCTCGCTGGGACCGTGCACGTCGTCCGGCTGGAAGCGCGAGGCTGGATCCGGAATGCGGGTGCCGTCCTCGAGCACGTAGCGGTAGCGATCGCCAGCCCGCGCGTCACCGGTGACGAGTTCGAACCACCCGTCGTCGCCGCGCGCCATCGGGAGGTCGCGCTCGTTGCCCGGGGATTCGAGGTGCAGGCTCACGGCTTGCTGCGCGGGCGCCCACAGGCGGAAGCGCACCGCGTCTTCGCGCACCTCGGCGCCGAATGGCATCTTGTGCTGGAACGTCGTCATCCTTGAAACGTCGCCTCCTTGCAGTACGGCGGAGCCGTCCGCCGCACCTCATTGGCGGGCGGTGCCCGACCTACAACCTTGCTGTCATCCCCGCGAAGGCGGGGCCCAGTGACTCAAACAGGGAAGCGAAAGACACTGTATGTGCGCCTACGCGGGAATGACGAGCAAAAGCCCCGGTTTCCGTCGGTGGCCACCTACACCTCCACCGCCAGGTGGAACAGGACCACCGAGCGGCCGGCGAACCGGAACGTGGAATCGAATTCGTGCAGGGTCGATTCGGGCCGCCGCGCGGGCGCCAGCAATTCCACCCAGCCGGAGCCGAAGGGCAGGGCGGGCAGGTGGAAATCGATGTCCTCCGGATGCGCGTTCAACAGCAGCAGCAGGATCTCGTCCAGCGGCAGCTCGCCGAGGCGCCCGTCGGCGCGGCCGTTCAGCAGCAGCCCGACGCTGCGCCGTTCGGGATCGCTCCAGTGCCCTTCGTTCATCTCGCCGCCTTCCGGTGCGAGCCAGGTGATGTCCTTGATGCCCTTTTCGCATTGCACCCAGCCGTGCATAAAGCGCGGCCAGCGCAGCGCCGGATGGTTGCGGCGCAAGCCGATCAGGCGCCGCACGAAGCGGATGTCGCCGTCGGCGGCCTCGTCGATCGCCTCCCAGTCGATCCAGCTCGTCTCGTTGTCCTGCGCGTAGGCGTTGTTGTTGCCGTGCTGGGTGCGTCCGAATTCGTCGCCGGCCAGGAGCATCGGAGTGCCCTGCGAAAGCAGCAACGTGGCGAGCATGTTGCGGCGCTGCCGGCGGCGCAGTTCGAGGATCGCCGGATCGTCGGTCTCGCCCTCGGCGCCGTAATTGGCGCTCAACGCATCTTCGCGCCCGTCGCGGTTGTCTTCCTGGTTGGCTTCGTTGTGCTTGTGGTCGTAGGACACCAGGTCCCGCAAGGTGAAGCCGTCGTGCGCGGTGATGAAATTGACGGTCGCGCGCGGATTGCGGCCGTCGTGGTCGAACAGGTCGGACGAGCCGGTGATGCGGGTGGCGAGTTCCGGCAGCGCACCGGCGTCGCCGCGCCAGAAGCGGCGCACGCTGTCGCGGTAGCGGTCGTTCCATTCCGACCAGTTGCCGCCGAAGCGGCCGACCTGGTAGCCACCCGGCCCGACGTCCCAGGGTTCGGCGATCAGCTTGGTCCGCGCGAGCAGCGGATCCTGCGCGACCGCATCGAGGAAACTGCAATGCGGGTCGAATCCGTTCGGCCCGCGCGCAAGCGTGGTCGCGAGGTCGAAACGGAACCCGTCCACCTGCATCTCGCCGGCCCAGTAGCGAAGCGAATCCATCACCATCTGCAGGACCCGTGGGTGCGTGAGGTCGAGGCTGTTGCCGGTGCCGGTGTCGTCGCAGTAGTAGCGGGGATCCTCCTGGAGCCGGTAATAGCTGGCGTTGTCGATGCCGCGGAAGCACAGGGTCGGCCCGAGCTGGTTGCCCTCGCCGGTGTGGTTGTAGACGACGTCCAGGATCACCTCGATGCCGGCGTCGTGCAGCCTCGCGACCATCGTCTTGAATTCGTGGAGCTGGCCGGTCGAGAGATAGCCCGGTTCCGGCGCGAAGAAGCCGATGGTGTTGTAGCCCCAGTAGTTGGTGAGTCCCTTGTCGACCAGGTGGCGATCGTGGACATACGCCTGCACCGGCAACAGCTCGACGGCGGTGATCCCGAGGCTCTTCAGGTAGTCGATGACCGGCGCGCTCCCGAAACCGGCGACGGTGCCGCGAAGTCCGTTCGGCAATGCGGGATGCCGCATCGTGTAGCCGCGCAGGTGCGCTTCGTAGATGACCGTGTCGCTCCAGGAATGGGTCGGCGGGCGGTGCACGCCCCAACTGAACGCGGGGTCCACCACCTGGCATTTCGGCATCGTGCGGCCGTTGTCGCGGCGGTCGAACGAAAGGTCTTCGCGCGGCGAACCGACCCGGTAGCCGAAATGCGCATCCGACCAGCGCAGTCGGCCGCGGATCAAGCGGGCGTACGGATCGAGCAGCAGCTTGTGGTGGTTGAAGCGGTGGCCGCGGGCGGGATCGTAGGGACCATACACGCGATAGCCGTACAGGGTTCCCGGTCGTGCCTCGGGAAGGTAGCCGTGCCAGACGTTCCCGCTCCGTTCGGGCAGCACGATGCGCGCGCTCTCGGGCCGGTCCACGCGATCGAACAGGCACAGCTCGACCTTCTCGGCGTGCGCGGAAAACAGCGCGAAATTGACACCGCGCCCGTCCCAGGTCGCGCCGAGCGGATAGGGAACGCCGGGAAGGACGCGAAACAGGTTGTTGTTGGGCATGTTCAAGGATGGTTGCGACGCAATAGCGAACCGTCTCCCCCGGGCAGCGCTATCGCTTCGGGGAGAAGGCAGGGTGATGGGGCGTGGCGATCGCGGGGCGACGCCCCTTCCGCGACAGATGAACCTCTCTGGGGGAGGGGGAGCAAATCATTCCGGTGTGATCCACGTTCGTCCGCATTGGATTGTGACCCGCTTTCATCCGCGCGGGTCTGCATGGATTCTCATTTCAGCCGGTGGACTCGAAGATCACGGTCGCCAGCGGCGGCAGGGTCACGACCAGCGAATGGCTCCGGCCGTGCCACCCGAGTTCTTCGCCATGCACGCCGCCGAAGTTGCCCGTGCCGCTCCCGCCGTAGTCCGCGGCGTCGGTGTTGAGGCGTTCGCGCCAGAAACCGCCGCACGGAACCCCGATACGATAGCCGTGGCGGGGTACCGGCGTGAAGTTGCACACGACCAGCGCAGGGCGATCGCCGTCGGCGCCGAGGCGCAGGAACGCCAGCACGCTCTGCGCGCGATCGTTCATTTCCACCCATTCGAAACCGGCCGCTTCGCAATCGCGCCGGTGCAGCGCGGGCAGTTCGCGATACGCCAGGTTCAGGTCGCGCACCAGGTTCTGCACGCCGCGATGTTCGGACCGCGCCAACAGGTGCCAGTCGAGGCTGCGGTCATGGTTCCACTCATCCTCCTGGGCGAATTCTCCGCCCATGAAAAGCAGCTTCTTGCCGGGATGGCCCCACATGAACCCGAAGTACGCCCGCAGGTTCGCGAAGCGCTGCCAGCGGTCGCCGGGCATCTTGCCGAGCAGCGAGCCCTTGCCGTGCACGACCTCGTCGTGCGACAGCGGCAGGATGAAGTTTTCCGTGAACGCGTAGACCAGGCCGAAGGTCAGCTTGTCGTGGTGCCAGGGGCGATGCACCGGGTCCTCGTGGATGTAGGCGAGGGTGTCGTGCATCCAGCCCATGTTCCATTTGTAGCCGAAGCCGAGGCCGCCGTCGTAGGTCGGCCGCGACACGCCCGGCCACGCCGTCGACTCCTCGGCGATGGTGGTCGCGCCGGGGCAGTCGCCGAACGCGTGCTCGTTCATGGCTTTCAGGAAATCGATCGCTTCGAGGTTCTCGCGCCCGCCGAAGCGGTTGGGCACCCATTCGCCGGCCTTGCGGCTGTAGTCGAGGTAGAGCATCGATGCGACCGCGTCCACCCGCAGGCCGTCGGCGTGGTATTGCCGCAGCCAGAACAGTGCGTTGCCGAGCAGGTAGTTGCGCACCTCGCGGCGGCCGTAGTTGAAGATCAGCGTGTTCCAGTCCTGGTGGAAGCCCTGGCGCGGATCGGCGTGTTCGTACAGGTGGGTGCCGTCGAACCAGCCGAGGCCGTGCGGATCGGTCGGAAAGTGGCCGGGCACCCAGTCCAGCAGCACGCCGAGTCCGGCCTCGTGGCATCGCTGGACGAAGGCCGCGAAATCATCGGGCGTGCCGAAGCGGCTGGTCGGCGCGTACAGCCCGACCGGCTGGTAGCCCCACGAGCCGTCGAACGGGTATTCGCTGACCGGCATCAATTCGAGGTGGGTGAAGCCGAGGTCCGTGGCGTAGGGAATCAGTTGGTCCGCCAGCTCGTCGTACGAGAGATAACGGTTCTCTTCGTTGCGCCGCCACGATCCGAGCTGGACCTCGTAGATCGAGATGGGCGCGGCAGCGGCCTGCGCGGCTTCGCGCCGTGCCATCCAGGCATCGTCGTGCGGCTTCGCGTCGCCCAGGACGTGCACGATCGACGCGGTACGCGGCGGATGTTCCGCGCGCAGGGCGTAGGGATCGGCCTTGAGCGGAAGCAGGGTGCCGTCCGCCCCCTTGATCTCGAACTTGTAGAGCGTGCCCGCGCCGACGCCGGGCACGAACAATTCCCACACGCCGCACTCGTGGCGCTTGCGCATCGGCAGGCGCCGGCCGTCCCAGTTGCAGAAATCGCCGACCACGCTGACGCGGCGAGCGCTCGGTGCCCACACCGCGAACGCGGTACCCGCGACGCCATCCATTTCCGTCGGGTGCGCACCGAGCCGCTGGTAATTGCGCAGGTGCGTGCCCTCGGCGAGGAGGTACACGTCCATCTCGCCGAGCACTTCGCCGAAGCGGTAGGCATCCTCGAACTCGACCGTGCCATCGCCGGTTTGCGCGCGCAGCCGGTAGTGCCCGGGACGCCGCAGCGTACCCGTCCACAGTCCGTCCGGATGGATCCGCGTGCACTCGGCAAGCTTGCCGCCGCGCGGCCCGACCAGCGCCAGCGCCGAGGCGTCCGGCATGAACACCCGCACCACCGTCCGGCCACCGGAGAGTGCGTGGGGACCGAGCAGGGCGAAGGGGTCGCCGCAATCGCCGCCGACGATCGATGCGATCCGGGCAGCGCCGAGGTCGAGGTTGTCTTGAGTTTCAGGTGTCATCCTGGCTCCGGGCACCGGTCGCGTCCGGCGCCTTTGCATGTCCGTCCATGAGTTGCCGCACGCCGCGCACCGGGATCAGCAGCCAGTTCGGCCGGTTGTTCGCTTCGTACACGATCTCGTAGCAAGCCTTCTCCAGCGTGAACAGGTCGAGCCAGTGCCGTGCGGTCGCGGGATCGGACGGATAGCTTTCGACGCCGGCGATGTTCTCGCGATACGCGTCGAGGAACGCGGATGTCGCGGCGGTGCACCATTGTTTCGCGAACGCGACGACGGCTTCCGGCGCGGTGGCGAGTGCCGGCGGCAGCCGCATCCGGGCGGCGGCGGCCGCGTAGTTGAACGAGCGCAGCATGCCGGCGACGTCACGCAGCGGCGAGTACTTGCCACGCCGCTGCTCCAGGGGTCGCTCGGGTTCGCCTTCGAAATCCACGATCAGCCAGTCGTCCTTGGCGAGCAGCACCTGGCCGAGGTGGTAGTCGCCGTGGATGCGCGTCCGGGTCGCGTCGAGTTCCGGTTGACCCAGGCGATCCACGAGCTGCAGGCATTCGTCGCGCCGCGCAAGCAGCGCCTCGACTTCCGCGCGCGCCTCTTCGTCGAGGTCCGGCAGCGCTTCGGCGAGGGCATCGAATGCACGTTCGGCTTGCCGGCGGGCCGAGTTGCGCCATTCGCGCATGTCGCCGGGCTGGATGCGCTCGGCCGCAAACGCGGGATCGGCCGTGCCCGATGCGAACGCGCGGTGCATTTCGGCCGTGCGAATGCCGAGCGTGCGCAGCAGGCCGATGTAGAAGTCATCCAGGATCGCCTGCGCCGGATCGGGCTCCGCGGCGAGTCCCGCTTCTTCCAGCCGCCGTTCGAGATGTTCGACCGTCTGCGTCCAGCCGTCGCCCTGGTTGCGGACGAAGCCCTGGGCAATGGCCAGCATCGTCGCGATGCCATCCGCGCCCACCCGTTCCAGGGTGCCGAGCAACGGCGGCGTGTTGGCGAAGCCGGCATCGGTCAGGAACCGGCAAACCTCGACCTCCGGTTGCGCGCCCGCGGTCAGCTTTCGGTACAGCTTCATCATCATGGCGTCGCCGACCCGGATCGACGTGTTGCTCTGCTCCACGCCGAGGCGGCGGATTTCGGTGTCCGGGCCGATGTCGACACCGGCGAGATGCGACGTGGAGGTGAAGACCAGTCGTCCGTCGTCGGTCACGAGCTCGCGGTTCGCGCGCATCGCATCCACGATGTGGCGGGCGCACGACTCTACGGCGCTCGCGTCCACCAGCATGCCGAGCCGCGGACCGCGCCGCACGCGCGCGAGGGTGTACGGCAGCAGCGGCCAGCCGGAGGCGTCGCCGTCCTCCTGCGCGAGCGCAAGCGGCAGGAAGTAGCGCTGGAATCCGCCGTCGGCGAAGCGTGCTTCGGCTTCCGCGACCAGCAGGTCGTCGCCGAGCACCGCCGCTGCGCACAGGCTGGCGCTGGCAATCCGTTGGTCCTTGTTGGCGAACCAGCGCTGCTTGGCGAGGAACGGCGGAATGACTTCGTGTTCCAGGGCGCGGCGTGCCGGCGCCTTGAGCACGTCTTTCAGGCCACCGCGCGCCACCAGCGTGACGAAGTCGGGCTCGATTTCGGGCGTCTGTTCGTGCCATACAGGCACCGCCTCCCGGCTCGCGAGCAGGAACCAGTGGAAGCCGTAGGCGGGCAGGGTGAGCAGGTAGTACAGCTCGCCGATCGGCGGGAACGGGTTGCGCCCGAACAGTTCGATCGGAACCCGGCCCTTGAAGCGGGCGAGATCGAGTTCGACGGCCTGCGCGGCGCGCGAAAGATTGAACACGCACAGCAGCGCCTCGTCGCCGTGCTCGCGCAGGTAGGCGAGCACCTTGCGGTTGCCGGGGTACAGGAACGTGATCGTGCCGCGGCCGAACGCGCGGTGCTGCTGGCGCACGCCGACCATGCGCCGCGTCCAGTTGAGCAGGCTGGACGGCGAGCGCGCCTGCGCCTCGACGTTGAGCGCCCCGAAGCCGTAGATCGGATCCATGATCGGCGGCAGGTACAGGCGCTCGGGATCGGTCCGCGAGAATCCGCCGTTGCGGTCCGGTGACCACTGCATGGGGGTGCGCACGCCGTCGCGGTCGCCGAGGAACACGTTGTCGCCCATGCCGATCTCGTCGCCGTAGTACATCACCGGCGTGCCGGGCAGCGAAAACAGCAGGCCGTTCATCAGTTCGATCTTGCGCCGGTCGTTGCCCATCAGCGGCGCGAGGCGCCGGCGGATGCCGAGGTTGATCCGCATCCGGCGATCGTCCGCGTACACGCTCCACAGGTAGTCGCGCTCGCGCTCGGTGACCATCTCCAGCGTCAACTCGTCGTGGTTGCGCAGGAAGATCGCCCACTGGCAGTTGCCCGGGATGTCGGGGGTCTGGCGCATGATGTCGGTGACCGGATGCCGGTCCTCGCGCGCGATCGCCATGTAGATGCGCGGCATCAGCGGGAAGTGGAATGCCATGTGGCATTCGTCGCCGTCCCCGAAGTAGGGCAGCACGTCCTCGGGCCACTGGTTGGCCTCGGCCAGCAGCATGCGGTCCGGGAAGTGCGCGTCCACTTCCGCCCGGATCCGCTTGAGGACCGCGTGGGTTTCGGGCAGGTTCTCGTTGCTGGTGCCCTCGCGCTCCACGAGGTACGGCACCGCATCCAGGCGCAGCCCGTCAACCCCCGCTTCCAGCCAGAAGTGCAGCACGCGGGTGACTTCGGCCAGCACCCGTGGATTGTCGAAGTTGAGGTCGGGCTGGTGCGAGTAGAAGCGGTGCCAGTAGAACGCCTGCGCCTCTTCGTCCCAGGTCCAGTTGGAGCGTTCGGTGTCGAGGAAGATGATGCGGGTTCCCGCGTATTTTTCGTCGCTGTCGCTCCAGACGTAGTAATCGCGATACGGCGATCCCGGCCTGGCGCGGCGCGCGCGCTGGAACCACGGGTGCTGGTCGGAGGTGTGGTTGATCACGAGTTCCGTGATCACGCGCAGCTCGCGGCGATGACAGGCGCGCACGAATTGCCGGAAATCACGCAGGCTTCCGTACTGCGCGTGGACGCTGCGGTAGTGGGCGATGTCGTAACCGTCGTCGCGGAGCGGCGAGGGATAGAACGGCAACAGCCAGATCGCGGTGATCCCGAGATCCTTCAGGTAGTCGAGCTTGGCTTCCAGGCCCGCGAAATCACCGATGCCGTCGCTGTTGGAATCGAAGTACGCCTTGACGTGCAACTGGTAGATGACCGCGTCCTTGTACCAGAGCGGATCGTCGCGCGTCGGAAGGCTGTCCGGTTGTGCTTGCGTGGTTGCGTCCATGCTTGCCGTACTTTGCGGCGGACGGTGTCCGCCCTACGAGTGGATGCAGGGCGGGCATTGCCCGCCGCGTGCATTCGTTACGTCGCGCGAACCCGCCAGATCGCACAGGGCTTCACCTCGGGGTCCAGTCGCAGCCGCTGCCATTTGGCATGCCATTCGAAACGGTGGCCCTCGAGCAGGTCTTCGACGTCGACGGTGGCGTAGTCGTCGAGGCCGAGGGTGTACAGCGGCAATTCGATGTCCGCTTCGTGGGCGTGGTGCGGGTCGAGGTTCACGGCGACCCAGACCGCGTTGCTGCGGTCGGCGGTCGTCTTGCCGTAGAACAGGATGTTGTCGTCGTGGGCCGGATGGAAACGGAGGTTGGTCAGTTCGTGAAGCGCCGGGTTCTCGCGGCGCACCCGGTTCAGCCGCGCGACGAAGTCGCGGAGGTTCCCGGATGCGTCGAAGTCGCGTACCTTCAACTGGTACTTTTCGGAATCGATGTACTCCTCGCGACCGGGAATCGGCGCCGATTCGCACAACTCGAAGCCGCTGTAGATGCCCCAGGCGCTCGACAGCGTGGCCGCCAGCGTCGCGCGGGTCACGAACGCGGGACGCCCGCCGGTCTGCAGGATCGGCGGGTTGATGTCGGGCGTGTTCACGAAGAAGTTCGGACGCATGTATTCCTTCGGGACGTCCTGGGTGAGCTCGGTCAGGTATTCGATCAATTCGGCCTTGGTGTTGCGCCACGTGAAATACGTGTAGGACTGGGTGAAACCGGCCTTCGCGAGTTTCCTCATCATCTTCGGCCGCGTGAATGCTTCGGCCAGGAAGATCACCGAGGGATCCTGATCCTGGATCTCCCTGATCAGCCATTCCCAGAATGGCACGGGCTTGGTGTGCGGATTGTCAACGCGGAAGATGCGCACGCCCTGGTCGATCCAGAACCGCACCACGTCCCGCAACGCCAGCCACAGCGAGGGCAGGGCGTCGCGATAGAAGTGGACA
>DASSOQ010000132.1:0-2825 GCA_035700365.1 Rhodanobacteraceae bacterium
CGCGCACGAAACCACATCCACGCGCCGCCGCTGCGGGGCATGGAAACGGGAATGGTGGGGGATTCATGCGATGGCGCCTCGGGGTCGGCTGGAGGCCGACCTTGGAAGTGACCCTACTACGACCCGCAGGCCTTGGCAACCCGAGTTCAGGGACGCCATCCACGGGCGCGAACGATTGATTACTCGTTTGATTTGCAAAGGTTTTTAGGGTCGAGTCAGCCGGAGCCGCCGTTGCGAAGCCGGATCAGGGACGGCCGCGGGGGAGCGGCACGATCCGGGCAGGTTCGGCCGTCATCCAGGGGCTCCGAACTGCCGCGATCATGGCGATCGCACGGCTACCGGGTTCGGACTTCGATCTCGATGCCGCTGGCGGCGGAGGCCACCTTCCAGACCGTCACCTTTTCGGCCCCCGCGGCCACCAACGCGGCCTGCACCGCCACCGCGCGGCGGCCCGCGAGGACCCGTCCGCTGCTGGAGGCCCGCGGTTCGACGATGATTACGTCGTTCGCGTGGGCGCGCGCGAAGTCGGCCACCCGGCTCCGCGCGGCCGCGGTCAAATCGTCGGAGCCCGATGAAAACGACGACGCCGAAAGGCTCAGGCTGCCGCCACCGCTGGAGCTGCTACTGCCGCTGGCCTGCAGCGCCCGGGTCGCGGCTTCGGCGAGCTTGGCTTCCTTGCGCGCCAGCGCGGCGGCGCGGGTCTGCGCGGCGGCGAGCTTCCTCGCCTGCTCTGCCTCGGCCTGCGCCTGCTGCGCTTGCTGGGTGGCCTGCGCGCCCTGTTCCTGCAGCATCTGGGCCTGCTGGACCGCCGCCTCGTATTGCAGGCGCTGGCGCGCTAGCTCGGCGCGCGCCGCGGCGGCATCCGCCTGGCTCGCCTGCAGCATGATCTGGTCGTGTTCGCGCTGCAGGTCGTCCAGCTTGGCCCGATCGGCATCGGCCTTCGCGGAGGCCTCGGCCAGCGCGACGCGCTGTTCGGCCATGAACAACGCATGCTCGTGGCCGCTGCGACCGGCGTTGGCCAGTTCGCCGATGGCGTCGCGCGCGAGCGTTCGCTGGGCAAACGCGTACTGCCCCAGCACGGGATCGGCGCTCAGTTGTTCGAGTCGGGCCGACAGTCTTGCGACGTCGGGATCGGGCGTGGCGGCCCACGCGGGCGCCGCCGCGAATGTCGCAATCAGGGCGCTCATGGCCATGGCGAAAATGATGCGGGTCATGGGTACACCTCCGCAGGCGGAATGCCGGAAGTGGCAGGAGGCGCCGGTGGCACGGAGCTGCTGGTCCCCGGTGCCGGCGTCGCCGGCTGGCCGAGCTGGATGGGCGGCAGGTCCACGGTGCCGCTGCCGGCGGCCGACGACCCGGGAGCGGGCGGCGCGGTCACCGCCTGCTGGGCCGCGGCCGCCGCGGCCTGGCGGCGCTCGAGGTCGGTCTTGAGGTCCGCGTTCACGGAAGTCTGCTGGCTGATTTGCGCATCGAGCCGCGCCACTTCGGCGCGCGCCCGCGCAGTCGCCGCGGCCGCCTCGGCTTCCTGGGCGGCGTCGGTGGCGTTGTTGTTGTCGCCGTCGGCGCTGAACTGCTGTGCCGCCGCGAGCCGGCGTTCAGCATCGGCCAACGCTTCGGGCGCCGTCGTCGCCGCGCCGGCGCTGCGCGCGGCGCGGATTTCGGACTGGGCACGGTCCATGAGTTCTACCGGGGGAGGCAGGGTCGCGCATGCGGCAATCGTCGCTGCAATCGCCGTCGCCAGCCCGAGACGGAGGTAATGGATTTTTCGCCGCGTGCGTGTCATAAACAACACTCCGGGGTGCATCGCCGCATTGTCGGCGTACCATTTCGGCTTTGCAACGTGGCGGCCGGCACGTGCAGATTCACTGATCGGGGCGAATGATGGACATCGGATATTTCCTCAAGCTGATGATGGATCGCGGCGCGTCGGACATGTTCCTGTCCACCGGCACCCCGGTACACATCAAGATCGAAGGCAAGCTTGCGGCCCTCGGCACCTCGCCCCTGCCGTCGGGAATGGTCAAGAAGATCGCCTATTCGCTGATGGACGAGGGCTCGGTGCCCAAGTTCGAGCGGGAACTCGAGTACAACATGGCGCTCGCGGTGAAGGATGTCGGCCGCTTCCGGGTGAACGTCTTCAAGCAGCGCGGCGAAGTCGCGCTGGTGATCCGCGCGATCAAGAGCGACATTCCCTCGATCGAGGACCTGCTGCTGCCGCAGATCTACAAGAAGCTGATCATGGAACCGCGCGGCCTGATCCTGGTGGTCGGCGCGACCGGGTCGGGCAAGTCGACGACGCTCGCCTCGATGATCGACTACCGCAACAGCAATTCGGCCGGCCATATCCTCACGATCGAGGACCCGATCGAATTCCTGCACCGCCACAAGAAATCGATCGTCAACCAGCGCGAGGTCGGCCTCGACACCCACAGCTACCACGAGGCACTCAAGAACGCGATGCGCGAGGCGCCGGACGTGATCCTGATCGGCGAGATCCGCGACACCGACACCATGGATGCGGCGATCGGGTTCTCCGAAACCGGCCACATCTGCCTCGCGACGCTGCACTCCAACAACGCCGACCAGACGATCGAGCGCATCCTCAACTTCTTCCCCGAGGCCGCGCACAAGAACATCCTGATGAACCTCGCGCTGAACCTGAAGGCGATCATTTCGCAGCGTCTGGTGATCGGCAAGGATGGCCACCGCCGACCCGCCACCGAGGTGCTCATCAACACGCCGCATATTCGCGACCTGCTGCGCCGCGGCGAGATCCACGAGGTGAAGCTCGCGATGGAGCGCAGCCTGGAAGAAGGCATGCAGAC
>DASSOQ010000133.1:0-8630 GCA_035700365.1 Rhodanobacteraceae bacterium
TTGTGCAGGAGTGCGTCCATGGATGCCGGCAAGGTCGGATCGTTCATCAGCAAACTGTGGGACGACGAGGTGATCCCGCAGCTCGTCGACTACATCAGGATCCCCAACAAATCGCCGATGTACGACCGGGACTGGGTGGCCAATGGATACATGGATGCCGCGGTCGCGCTGATGGAAAAGTGGGCGCGCTCGAAGCTCGATCTGCTGCCGGGCGCAACGCTGGAGGTGGTCCGGCTGGAGGGGCGCACGCCCCTGATCTTCATCGACGTGCCGGCTTCGGGCGGCGAAGCCCGCGCGGACGATTGCGTGCTGCTGTACGGGCATCTCGACAAGCAGCCGGAAATGACCGGCTGGAGCGAGGGACTCGGTCCGTGGACCCCGGTGCTGAAGGGCGATCGACTGTACGGCCGCGGCGGCGCCGACGATGGCTACGCCATTTTTGGCTCACTGTCGGCGCTGCTGGCGCTCCACGAGCAGGGTGCACCCCACGCGCGGTGCGTGGTCATGATCGAGGCTTGCGAGGAGTCGGGCAGCTATGACCTTCCGCACTACGTGGACCACCTCGCGCCGCGGATCGGCGAGCCGTCGCTGGTGGTGTGCCTCGATTCCGGTTGCGCGAACTACGACCAGCTGTGGCTGACCACCTCGCTGCGCGGCATGACCGGCGGCGAATTGACGGTCGAGGTGCTGACCGAGGGCGTGCACTCGGGTGACGCCTCGGGGGTGGTGCCGGACAGTTTCCGCATTGTGCGGCACCTGTTGTCGCGGCTCGAAGATCCCGCGACCGGTGCGATCGTGCCGAAGGAACTGTACGTGGACGTGCCGGCGGAACGCGTGGAGCAGGCCAGGCAATGCGCGGACATCCTCGGAGACGACGTCTATGCGAAGTTTCCGTGGGTGGACGGCATGCAGCCGGCCAACGGCGACCGGGTGGAGTTGATCCTCAACCGCACCTGGCGACCGCAACTGGCCATCACCGGCGCGGATGGATTGCCGCCACTGCAAAGCGCGGGCAACGTCCTGCGGCCGGGCACCGCGCTGAAGCTGAGCCTGCGCGTGCCGCCGACGTTGAACGGCAGCAGGGCGGGCGACTTCGTCAAGAAATTGCTGGAATCGGATCCGCCTTATGGTGCGAAGGTCACCTTCAAGGTGGAGAAGGATGGCAGTGGCTGGAACGCGCCGCGGCTTTCCGACTGGTTGAGCAGCGCCGTCTCGCAGGCTTCGGAGGATGCCTTCGGAGCACCGGCGGCGTACATGGGCGAGGGCGGCTCGATCCCGTTCATGGGCATGCTGGGCGAGAAGTTCCCGAAGGCACAGTTCCTGATCACCGGCGTGCTGGGTCCGCATTCCAACGCCCACGGCCCGAACGAGTTCCTGCACATCCCGACCGGCAAGAAGGTGTCGGCGGTGGTGGCGGGCGTGGTCGCCGCGCATGCGCGGGCGAGTGCGGCCGGCCAGACCTGAGCTTCCCCGCAGGTGGCCGCCGTGGCCAGCATCCGCGCAGCGACCGCCGCAGACGCGGGCGAGCTCGCGCTATTGTGCGGAAACCTCGGCTATCCTGCGGATCCTGCGACGCTCTCGCGGCGCCTCGCCGACATCGCCGAACACGGCAGCGGCGCGGTGCTGGTCGCCGTGTCCGACGACGGCGTGTTGGTCGGTTGGGCGGAGGCCTCGCTGCAACGGCACCTCGTCCACGCCCCGCGGGTGATGCTGGCTGGACTGATCGTCGCGGAGGACGCGCGCAGCCAGGGCGTGGGTGTGGCGTTGTTGCGGGCGGTGGAAGCCTGGTCCCGCGAACACGCGGCGTCCGCGCTGGTCGTGCGATCCAACATCGTCCGTGAGCGCGCGCACCGCTTCTACCTCCGCGAGGGGTTCGCCGAGGAAAAACGCCAGGCGGTATTCCTCAAGCCGCTGTAACGCCTCCAGCCAAGCTACCCTTCCACGACCGCAGACCGGATTCTCCCCAATGATGTACGACCTGCCACCCGTCACCCGCGCCCTGCTGATCGCCAACGTGGCGATCTTCCTGCTGGAACAGATTCCGTCGCTGCAGCCGCTGCTGCTCGCCTACGGCGCGTTGTGGCCGATCGGCGCGGCCCATCCGATGTTGAATGGCTCGGGGCAGGTCGTGCTAGTGGGTTTCCACTTCTGGCAACTCGTGACGTACGCGTTCCTGCACGGCGGCTGGGGGCACATCTTCTTCAACATGTTCGCGCTGTGGATGTTCGGCGGCCCCATCGAGCACCTGCTCGGCGCCAGGCACTACACGTTCTACTACTTGTTCTGCGCCGTAACCGCGGCAGCGGCGCATCTTCTGGTCGCGCAGTACTTCACCCATGGTTTCTACCCTACGCTCGGCGCGTCGGGCGCGATCTTCGGGCTGTTGGTCGCGTTCGGCGTGATGTACCCGCGGATGAAGATGTTCCTGCTGTTCTTCCCGGTGCCGATGCCGGCGTGGGTGTTCGTGCTCGGCTACATCGTGCTGGAGCTGTTCTTCGGTGTCAGCGGCTACGAGTCGGGTGTCGCGCATTTCGCGCACCTGGGCGGTGCCGTGGGGGGCTTCGCGCTGTTGATGTACTGGCGCGGCAAGTTGCCCTTCAAACCCAGGCGAATCCTGACGCGCTGACTTTGCCGGCGCGTCAGGATGCTTCGCGGGCATCCAAATTGCGTACAAGGAGCGGCCCATGGCCGCGACGGTGACCGACTGTTGCTGCGTTTTGCGGCGTCTTTCGCGCGCATGGCGCGCTCCTGCATTGCTGGTGCAGCGCGTCCGCATTTGCGTGCAGGAGCGGCCCACGCCCGCGACCCGGTGACCGACTGGTGCTCCGTCTTGCGCCGTCTTTCGCGCGCATGGCGCGCTCCCGCATTGCCGGTGCAGCGCGTCCGCATTTGCGTGCAGGAGCGGCCCACGCCCGCGACCTGGTGACCGCCTGGTGCTCCGTCTTGCGCCGTCTTTCGCGCGCATGGCGCGCTCCCGCATTGCCGGTGCAGCGCTTGGGGATCCGTATTGCCCGACGGACCGGCCCCTGGCCGCGATCGGGATTCAGCGTGGCTCGATCTGCAGCGACCGCACGTACACGACTTCGCAGGCGCCCGCGCCGGTATCGGTGCGCGTCATCGAGCTGTGCCAGCGCCAGCCGCCCGGTTTCTCGGCCTCCACCAGGAAGCCGTCGAGCGCGACGATGTCGCCTGCGCGCACGCGCTTCAACTCGCGGGCGACGAGGGCATCCGCCGGGATCATGTGCATGTTGGCGCTGTGGGTTTCGATCTCGCGGCGTGGAATCGGAAACGACTGTACCTGCCAGTAATAGAAGCGACCGCTCTGGCTGATATCGATGTCGCGCAGCACCGCGGTGTCGGACATGCGGCCCCAGCCCACCGCGAGGTCGGTGGGCGAGAGCTCCGCCTCGGCGTCCAGACGGTAGTCCTCCCGCGAGAGCACGCGTGCCTGCAGCGAGAACCTGGCGAGCGGGCGCAGGGTCGCGTCTTCGAGCGTGATCGGCGGTTGCGGTGCGTCGAAATCCACCTGCACGGGTTCGTCGGGCGCGAGGACACCCGCCGCGCGTGCAACCGGTCGATTGCCCCACCATGTCCAGCCGGCCCAGAGCGCCAGCGCGAGCAGCAGCCAGGCCTTCCAGTGCCGCATCCGTTTGCCCCCCAGGGAATTCCCCGGTGCGAGGATACCTCAGTCGAAATCGGCGGCCAGTGCTTTCTGTTGCGCTTCGGTGACGCGGGCTTCGGCGCTGTAGTGGGGATGGTCGATGCGGAACGCCGCCACCTTGCCGGCGCTGAAGTCGGCGACTGCATCGGGTTCGGGTTCGAAGCGCAGGAAATGCACCGCCGCGGTCTTCTGCTCGTCGCTGCGCGGCAGGTCCTCGTCGGCGATGGCGGTGATCGGCGGATGGCCCTCGACCACGAGTTGCACCTGGTGTTCCACGTTGCGCAGGCGCAGCAGTTCGCGTTTGCGAACCTCGACGTCGTCGTACTCGATCAGCATCGTGCACTTGAGGTTCGCGCCATCCGGGATCAGCGGGTTGTAGGCGGCCAGTTCCTCGGCAATCCCTTCCGCTTCGAAAATCCTCTCCGCACGCAGCATTTCCTGGATCTGGTACTGGACCGTGAGCCGGTCCTCGAACAGCAGCGTCACGTGTTCGCCGACCCGAACCTTCCGGTCGCGCTTGTGGGCCAGCACCCGCGTGCGGAAGTCCGCGCGCTCGCGGGCGTATTGCTCGAGGGACAGCAAGTCGTCTTGGGTGAGTGGCTTCATGATTCTGTGCTTCGGTTTGTGTGTCCGATGTCCCGACTACCGGGTCGCGAGTCCCGAGCCCCGTCGGATCAAATGCCGTAGGCTTTCCGCAGCAGCGACACCGGGTGGCGTTGCGACGGCTGGTCGTTCAGGCCGTGCGCGAGGTGCGCGCCGGCCATCGGGCAGTCGCTGGTGCTCATCACGGCGCCCGACTCGGTGATCCGGCGTTCGACCGGCCGCGCGATCTTGCGCGAGAGTTCGTAGGTCCGCGTCTTGACGCCATAGGTGCCGTCGTGGCCGGAGCAGCGTTCGATCGTGACGATTTCCGTGTCGGGCACCAGCGACAGGATGTCGCGGGTCTTCGGCCCGATCTTCTGAACCCGCTGATGGCAGGGTACGTGCCAGGCGAGCTTGCCGAGCGAGTTCTTGAAGTCGGTCTCCAGCAGGCCCGCCGCATGGCGTTCGGCGAGATATTCGAACGGATCGAAGAACGCGCGCCGCACCAACTGGACGTCCTCGTCGTCCGGAAACATCAGCGGCAATTCCTGCTTGAACATCAGCACGCAGGACGGGATCGCTGCCGTCAGGTCGAAACCCTCGCGCACCGCTTGCGCGAGTACCGGGATGTTCTGGTTCTTGTACCTGGCGACCGCAGCGAGGTCGCCGAGCTCCAGCTTGGGCATCCCGCAGCAGACTTCCTTCGAAACCAGCTTGACCGGGATGCGATTGTGCGCAAGCACCGCGGCGAGGTCGTCCACCACCGCCGGCAGCACGCTGTCGCAGTAGCAGGTCGCGAAGATCGCGACCTTGCCGCGGGTACGCCCGGCTGGCGTGGCGTCCCCGGCGGCGTCCAGCCTGCGAAGCTTCCTGCGCGCACGCGGGTGCTTGTACTCGGGCACCTCGGCATCGGGGTGAACGTGCAGGGTCTTGTCCAGCAGCTTGCGCGCCGGCTTGCTGCGATTCAGTGCATTGACGGTTTCGGCGACCACCGGGCGTGCGGTGATCCGGCCCACCGCCGTGGTATTCGACAGGAACCGATCACCGAGCGAGGCGCCCTCGCGGCCGAACCGGAACGCCTTGGCGCGCAGCATCAGGTGCGGGAAGTCCACGTTCCACGGGTGCGGCGGCACATACGGACACTTGGTCTGGTAGCACAGGTCGCACAGGTAGCACTGCTCGACCACCTTGACGTAATCGGCTTTGTCGACCCCGTCGATCTCCATCGTTTCCGATTCATCGATGAGGTCGAACAGCGTGGGGAAGGCGTGGCAGAGGCTGACGCAGCGGCGGCAGCCGTGGCAGATGTCGAAGATGCGCTCCATCTCCTTCTCGAGCGCCTGCTGGTCCCGGAACAGCGGATCGTCCTGGCCCAGCGGGTGGCGGGTCGGGGCTTCCAGGTTGCCTTCGCGGCTGGCGGTCGCGTCACTGCTCATTCGGAGTGTCCTTTCGCCACGTCCGCACCTCGTCGGCGGTGGCCGTAGCCTGTTCTCCGCAGGTCGGGCCGACCTGGTCCGGGGTCGGCCCGACGGGACTACGTTGGTGGACTTGGCATGCGTCCAGTCCAACATGCGTGGGGCGAGGGGCCGGCTGGTCGCGCGCACGAGCAGGAGCAAGCGCTTCGCGCAGGCGCGCCTCCTGCGCCCGGAAGCAAAGCGGCCCGGGCGCGAGGCAAGCCCCGGGGTCGTGCGTCACCCGAGGTCGTTCAACGCCTTGGTGAAGCGGTTCGCGTGCGAACGCTCGGCCTTGGCCAGGGTCTCGAACCAGTCCGCGATTTCCTCGAAGCCCTCGTCGCGCGCGGACTTGGCCATGCCGGGATACATGTCGGTGTATTCGTGGGTCTCGCCCGCGATCGCGCTCTTGAGGTTGGCGTGGGTTTCGCCGAACGGAAGGCCGGTGGCCGGGTCGCCCACGGCTTCCAGGTACTCCATGTGGCCGTGCGCGTGGCCCGTCTCGCCTTCGGCGGTGGAGCGGAACACCGCGGACACGTCGTTGTAGCCCTCGACGTCGGCCTTGGCGGCGAAATACAGGTAACGGCGGTTGGCCATCGATTCGCCGGCGAAAGCGTCCTTGAGATTCTGTTCGGTTTTCGAGCCTTTCAGGTTTGCCATGGTGTTTTCCTCGGGTGGGACGGAGCATTCGCGGCGCGGTGCCGGTCTCTCGAACCTAGCGCACCCGCCATTCAAAATGAAATTGATTGGTTTGATTGATGCAATAGATGAAAGCTATTGATAAATGTGCCAACGCGGCGGTTGGTCGAAGTAGTGCCGTGGAACTTCTGCCACGAAGCCGCTGTTGTGAAAGGTCAGGCCATGGAAGGCCGTTCTGGTCTGCTCGGGTTCGAAGCGATCCGTCGGCCAGTCGCATCCAGCGAAGCAGCGGTCAAGGGATGATTGCAAGACTATCGATGAAGGTCGCCCGCGGCTTCCGGCTGGTAGTGGATCGCGGTCACCTTCAGCTTCAGGGTGCGCCCGCCGTTGCCCGGCCAGTCGATGCTCTGTCCCACGCGCAGGCCCAGCAGCGCGCTGCCGACCGGCGCCAGCACGGAAATCCTTCCCGCGTCGGCGTCCGCGTCCTTCGGATATACCAGCGTCAGGGTGTGGTGCTTGCTGGTCGATTCGTCCACGCAATCGGCGGACGAGTTCATGCTGACCACGTCGTGCGGCATCTTCCCGGGCTCGACGATTTCGGCGCGGTCAAACTCTTCATGGAGCTTCTTCGCCACCGGCGAATCCCGCAGCGCAGGCGCTTCCAGCAAGGTCTCGATGCGCTCGACATCGAGTCTGGAAAGGGTGATCGGGGTCTCGGTGTCCATGTCAGGCCTTCGCGTGGTTTTTACCACCAACATAGCGAGCCGCACCGGATTTAACAATGGGCGGGGCGGGCAGGGTGGCGGGATCGAGCAGGCGGCGCGGCAGGTTCTTGAAGACTTCCGAAAGCTCGCGCAGGAAACCATCCATCGCCGAGCTGCGGCGCCAGAACATCGCGATGCGACGGCTCGGTGCGTGGCTGCCGAATGGCGTGAGGTGAACGTTGGTGGTATGCGGAATCGGGGGCTGCACCGCCAGGACCGGCAGCAGGGTGATGCCGACATCGGCCGCCACCATCTGGCGCAGGGTCTCCAGGCTGGTGGCGCGAAAGCCCTGCTTCTCGTCGGCGCCGGACATCCGGCACACCTCCAGCGCCTGGTCGCGCAGGCAGTGGCCGTCCTCCAGCAGCAGAAGGCGCTGGCCCTCCAGGTCGGCGAGCTTCAGCTTGCGCCGCCCCGCCAGCGGATGCGACTCGGGGGCCGCCAGCAGGAAGGGTTCCTCGAACAGGAACTCCGCGTGCAGGGTGTCGTCGTGCACAGGCTGCGCCAGGATCGCGGCATCGAGCTTGCCCTCGCGCAGGCGCTGCACCAGTTCGGGCGTCTTTTCCTCGACCAGCAACAGTTCCAGGCGCGGGAAGCGTTGGCGGATCGTGCCGAGCACGTGCGGGAGCAGGTACGGACCGAGTGTCGGGAAGAAGCCCAGGCGCAGCGTTCCGGAAGCCGGATCGTGGTCGCGGCGCGCCACCCGCTTGATCTGCTCGACCTCGTTCAGCACCTCGCGTGCGCGCGCGGCGATCTGCTTGCCGACCTCGGTCAGCAGCACCTTGCGGGGGCTGCGCTCGACCAGGATCACGCCGAGCTCGTCCTCGAGCTTCTTGATCTGGGTCGAGAGGGTCGGCTGGCTCACGAAGCTGGCTTCGGCGGCGCGGCCGAAATGCCTGTGATCGGCGAGGGCGACGAGATATTGGAGGTCGCGAAGGTTCATGGGGAGGCTGGGAGTGCGGAATGAGGCCGGCGGCTTCCGGGCGGCTCCTGTCAATATATAGCAACTATCGTACATATTCAAATAATCCATTTCACTTATTGAGCGGCAAGCCTTATCTTGACTCGTGAACGGCGGCGCAGGCTGCCGGTCCAATCCTCTCTCCATCCACCAAGGAGCTTCCCATGCTGACTGTCGGCAACAACTTCCCGCACTTCAACCTCAAGGCCACCGTGTCCATCGAAAGCCTGGACAAGGCCTTCACCGACATCGACAACAACACCTACAAGGGCAAGTGGACGTGCGTGTTCTTCTACCCGAAGGATTTCACCTTCGTGTGCCCGACCGAGATCAAGGGCTTCGCGGACCTCGACGCGCAGTTCAAGGATCGCGATTGCCAGATCCTCGCCGCCAGCACCGACTCCGAGTTCGTGCACATGGCCTGGCGCAAGGATCACAAGGATCTGCGTGACCTGCCGTTCCCGATGCTGGCCGACATCAACAAGGACCTGACCCGTGCGCTCGGCATCCTGGACGACGAGGGCGTCGCCAAGCGCGCCGCGTTCCTGGTCGATCCGGAAGGCGTGATCCGCTTC
>DASSOQ010000134.1:0-6557 GCA_035700365.1 Rhodanobacteraceae bacterium
ACCCCATCGTCGCCGCCAACCAGGACAGCACACGCAGAGCAAATCGAAACGACCCCACGCCAACGATAGCACAACCCGTTTGCATGGGCGCAAGCACTGCCCGAAAACCGGCGAAGGGAGATCCCCCACTCTCGGGAGATCGCATTCGAGGCATCACCGGAAATGGGGCTTGTACCGGACCTTGAGCCTTGATTCGCGATCATGCTGGACGTCGAAACGACGCCCGTGGAAAGGCCGCGGAACTGCTGACCATGCAATCGGCCCCGTCGCCATTTTCGCGCCGTATCCGGCGGCTCGCCTTTCGGCCATCGGCTTCGCCGATGTTCGCTTCGGCACGTGCCTTCCCGGTCCGGCTTTCGCCGGAATGGCGATCCAGGTCAGAGCTCCCTAGCGGCGGATGGCCACTTCCGCCTCTATCTCCACCGGAATGCCGAAGGGCAGCTCGGCCATGCCGACCGCGCTGCGCGCGTGCGCGCCGGCGTCATTGCCCCACAACTCCAGGATCAGATCGGAGCAGCCGTTGATCACCGCCGGTTGCCTGTCGAAGCCGGGTGCGGAATTGACCATGCCGAACACGCGTATCCAATGCGTGACCCGATCCAGGTCACCGAGTTCGCGTCGGAGGCTGCCGAGCATCGAAAGCGCGGTGAGCCGTGCAGCTTCACGGCCCTGCTCCACCGTGAGCTCGCGCCCTACCTTGCCGAACGGCCCGGCGACGGAACCGTCCGCCGCCTGCGGGCTGTGGCCGGAAATCAACGCGCGATGGCCGAGCACGCGCACGAAGCGGAACGGAAGCACGACGCCGGGTGGTGGCTTTACCGCGGGCGGAAGGGACAGGCCGAGTTCGGCGAGACGGGATTCGATCTTCGACATGCGCGGCTCCGCTGGTCGCGGGGATCATACGACGGCGGGGACGAAGGCACTGGGTCCCGGCTTGCGCCGGGATGACGACAACGGGGTGCGCGAGTGATATTCCGGCGGGACGAAGGCACTGGGTCCCGGCTTGCGCCGGGATGACGACAAGGGTAGGCACACGACAGGACTAAGACGCCGGGTCCGGCTTGTGCCGGGATGACGACAAGGGTAGGCACACGACAGGACGAAGACGCCGGGTCCGGCTTGTGCCGGGATGACGACAACGGGGTGCGCGAGTGATATGCCGGCGGGACAAAGGCACTGGTCCGGGCTTGCGCCGGGATGACAACAAGGGCAGGCACACGACAGGACGAAGGCGCCGGGTCCCGGCTTGCGCCGGGATGACAACAAGGGCAGGCACACGACAGGACGAAGACGCCGGGTCCGGCTTGTGCCGGGATGACGGTCCCGGCTTCCGCCGGGATGACGGTCAAAGTGATCGTGGGATTACAGTGTCGCGACGATACGCCCCGCTTCCGCCAGCACGGCCTTGCGCGCGGCGACGTCGGCATTCGGGTTGTCGTAATACGCCGTGACCAGCAGCGGCTTGCGCCGCGGCGGCCACAGGATGGCGACGTCGTTGTTGGCGGTGCGCCCGGAACCGGTCTTGTCGCCCTCGCGCCAGTCCGGCGGCAGGCCCGCGCGCAGCGAATCGCCGCCGGTCTTGTTCGCCATCAACCAGCGCGTGAGCTGTTCGCGCGAAGCCTGCGACAGCGCATCGCCCAGCAACAGCTCCTGCATGTCGCCCAGCATCGCCCACGGTGTAGTGGTGTCGTCCTCGCCGTCGGGCCGGTTGAGTTCCGGTTCCACGTGGTCCAGGCGGGTGAGCCTGTCGCCGAGCGAACGCGCGTAATGCGTGACGCCCGATGGTCCGCCGAGGCTCGCCACCAGCAGGTTGGCGGCGGTGTTGTCGCTCAACGTCACCGCCGCCTCGCACAGCTGCGCCACCGTCATCCCGGGCGGGCCGATGTGCTGGCGGGTGACCGGTGCGTATTCGAGCAGTGCGCCCTTGCCGAACACGATACGACGGTCCAGCTTCTCGGCGCCGCCGTCCACCTTCTTCAATACCGCGGCGGCCAGCAGCAGCTTGAAGGTGCTGCACATCAGGAAGCGTTCGTCGCCGCGCCAGGCGATCCGCGCGCCGCTGCCGGTGTCGAGGATCGCCACGCCGAGCCGGCCGCCACGCTGGTGTTCCAGCACGGACAGCCGCGCGGCGGCACCGCGGGCCTGCATCGCCAGGGTGCGCGGCGACACGGCCAGCGCGATCGCGCCGAAGGCGGCGCCCTTCAACAGCTCACGGCGGTTCATCGGGTCTCCTTGTCACCGGAATGCGCTGGCGCCAATCTGCCGCATCGCCGTGCCCGTTCGCGGCAATGAATATGGCGAATCCGGGACGCGTGTAATGGCCGGAGGTCATGGCCGGTCAAAGTGTCGCGCGATACGCATCGCCGCGCCGTCCTGGGAGCGATCCGAAGGATTGGAGCCCGGAACCCAGTGACTCTTGCTTGGCAAAGCCGCTGGATCCCGGCTTGCGCCGGGACGACGGCGTGCCTTGGCAAAGCCGCTGGATCCCGGCTTGCGCCGGGATGACGGCGTGCAAGGTTGCGCTGCAGGTAAACCTTGGGCTCGATGACTTCCATCCCCATCTTCCCCCGATCACGCAAGCCATGGAGCCGCCATGCCGGACTATCGCAAGACCCCGGAAGCCCTCGCCAGACTCAGTCCGCTGCAATACCGCGTCACCCAGGAAGCGGCGACCGAGCGGCCGTTCGACAACGCGTTCAACGCGCACAAGGAAGCCGGGCTGTACGTGGATATCGTTTCCGGCGAACCGCTGTTCACCTCCATGGACAAGTTCGAGAGCGGTTGCGGCTGGCCGAGCTTTGCCAGGCCGGTCGAGTCGGCCAACGTGGTCGAGAAGCGCGACACCAGCCACGGCATGATCCGCACCGAAGTGCGTTCCGCCCACGGCGACAGCCATCTCGGCCACGTGTTCGACGATGGTCCACGCGACCGCGGAGGCCTCCGCTACTGCATCAACTCCGCGTCATTGCGCTTCGTGCCGCTCGCCGATCTGGAAAAGGAAGGCTACGGCGAGTACCGTAAATTGTTTGAGCGCGCCTGATCCCGCAACGCGGTCGCAACAAAGACACCATGTCCCGGATCATGCCCGTTGCGCGGGCTTGTCCGGAATGACGATGAACTTCCGAGGAATCGCAACGATGACAACCGAACGCGCCCTGCTCGCCGGTGGCTGCTTCTGGGGCATGCAGGACCTGATCCGCAAACAGCCGGGCGTGATTTCCACGCGGGTGGGCTACTCCGGCGGCGACGTGCCGAACGCGACGTATCGCAACCACGGCACCCACGCCGAATCCATCGAGATCATCTTCGATCCCGCGAAAACCAGCTATCGCAGGCTGCTGGAATTCTTCTTCCAGATCCACGACCCGACCACGCGCAACCGCCAGGGCAACGACCTCGGCACCAGCTACCGCTCGGCGATCTTCTACTTGAACGACGAGCAGAAGCGCATCGCCGAGGACACTATCGCCGACGTGGACGCCTCCGGCCTGTGGCCGGGCAAGGTGGTGACCGAAGTGACGCCGGCCGGCGACTTCTGGGAAGCCGAACCCGAGCACCAGGATTACCTGGAGCGCATTCCCGATGGCTACACCTGCCACTTCGCGCGGCCGGACTGGGTGTTGCCGAAGCGCGAGAAAAAAGTGGGCTGACGCGAAGCGTGGCGGATTCCCGGACGTCAGTGCATCCGTCCCCCGGTGGGTGGCTGGCTACCCGGCGCACCCGAGGGCATGGCGCCGACACTCAGCCGGTTGTCCACGTGCCGCACGCCGGGGATCGCGGAAACGGCCGCGATCAGGCGATCCATTTCCGCAGACTGCACCGAGCCGCTCAGCGTGACGAGGCCGTCGTTGACCCTGGCCTCGACCTGCCCGGGCTGGCCCACCAGCCTGCCGAGTTCGGAGCGGATGCGCTCATGCAACTGCCGGTCGCCGGGCGTCGCGTCGCCCATCTGCGAGCGCATTTCGGCGGCTGCCCCGCGCAGTTTGTCGGAGGTGCGCCTGGACGCGCCGCGCGCGAGCCGCTGCGCATCATGGCCCGCGGCCACCGCCTTGTCGCGCACCATCGCGCGCCGGCGGCGGCCCGTCTCCGGGTCGAGCATGTACATGGCGAAGGCGCCCGCAGCGAAAGCGGTCGCGAGTTTCATCAATCCCATGGTCGTGTTCCTCGCTGGCGATGCAGTGCACTCGCGATGCTGTCACTCGCAGGAGGAATGCCGTGCGAAGGCTCCGTATGGAACGCGTGAGACAGAGTTGAACCACCTCGCCCGGATGAAGCGAAGCGCAATCCGGGCGCGCGAAGCAAGAGTCCCGGTACGGCGCCGCACGCCTGCTTCCGGGCTGCAAGGATTTGCCCCAGGAGATCACGATGACACGAGTCAACGCCTACGCCACCCCCGCCGCCGACAAGCCGCTCCACCTGCACCCGATCGAGCGCCGCGCACCCCGCGCCCGCGACGTGCAGATCGAAATTCTCTATTGCGGCGTGTGCCATTCGGACCTGCACACCGCACGCAATGAATGGCACAACACGCAATATCCGTGCGTGCCCGGCCACGAGATCGTCGGCCGGGTCACCGCGATCGGCAACGAAGTGAAGGGCTTCAAGGTCGGCGATACCGTCGGCGTGGGCTGCATGGTGGACAGTTGCGGCCATTGCCGCCCGTGCCGCGAAGGCGAGGAGAACTACTGCGAGAACGGATTCACGGCCACCTACAACGGGCCGATGTTCGGCGGCGAGAACACCTACGGCGGCTACTCCACGCAGATCGTGGTGGACGAGAAGTTCGTGCTGCACATCCGGCACGAGCAGCAGGACCTGGCCGCGGTCGCGCCGCTGCTGTGCGCAGGCATCACGACCTATTCGCCGCTCAGGCACTGGAACGCCGGCCCCGGCAGGAAGGTCGGCATCGTCGGGCTCGGCGGCCTCGGCCACATGGGCGTGAAACTCGCCCACGCCATGGGCGCGCACGTGGTGCTGTTCACCACCTCGCCGAACAAGGTCGAGGACGGCAAGCGCCTCGGTGCCGACGAAGTGGTGATCTCGAAGGATACGGAGCAGATGGGCAGGCACGCCGGCAGCTTCGATTTCATCCTCAACACCGTCGCCGCGCCGCACGATCTCGACGCCTACCTCGCGCTGCTCAACCGCAACGGCACGATGTGCCTGGTCGGCGCGCCCGAGCACCCGCATCCCTCGCCGCAGGTGTTCAACCTGATCTTCAAGCGCCGCTCGCTCGCGGGATCCTTGATCGGCGGCATCCGCGAAACCCAGGAGATGCTGGATTTCTGCGCCGAACACGGCATCGTTTCCGACATCGAGATGATCGCGATGCGCGACATCAACGACGCCTACGAACGCATGCTGAAGAGCGACGTGAAGTACCGCTTCGTGATTGACATGCAGTCGCTCAAGGACCAAGCGAAGGCGGCGTGATGCGCTGACTTCGGGAGAGCTGCCACTCGTACCCTGCCCCTCTCCCCGGAGAGGGGTTCACTTCACGTCAATGCAGCGGCGATGCGCCCGGCGAAGACGGCGGGACTGTACCCGAAGAGAGCCGGTTCTCCAGGCCTTCCACTCCCTGCACCCTCGATACCGCAGTCACCAGGCCCTCGATTTCCGAAGCTTTGGCCGAACCGCTCAGCGTGACGTGGCCATGGTCCACTTTGACCTGCAGGTTGCCGGGCTGGTCCACCAGCCGGCCAAGCTGGGAGCGGATGCGCTCGTGCAATTGCGAATCGCTGACCGGCGCGTGGTGCAGGCGCGACCGCGCTTCCACCGCCGCGCCGCGCAACGGGTTGATGGCGTGCCTCGAGGCGCCGCGCGCCAGGCGCTCCGCGTCGTGCCCGGCCGAGGCTGCCTTCTCGCGCACCTGTGCGCGCCGGCGCCGGTCCTCCTCCGGATCGAACATGTACATGGCGAAAGCGCCGACGGCAATTCCGGTCGCAAGCGTCATCAATCCTCTCATGGCGTACTCCTGGATGCACCCGATGCGCGTGGGCGCGAATGTTGTCGGCAGCCGTGGAAACGTAGCGAGAAGATCACGTATGAAAGTCGTAATGCACGCGTGCGACAATCCTCGCGATCACGCACCATCTTCTCTGGAACTCTCCATGCATCAACTGCCTCCGTTCCACCTCGCTTTTCCGGTTGCGTCGCTCGCACAGGCACGCGCGTTCTACGGTGAACTGCTGGGCTGCCCGGAAGGCCGTTCCAGCGAGAGCTGGGTGGACTTCGATTTCCACGGCCACCAGATCGTCGCGCACCTCGCGCCGGAGGAACTGCGCGCATCCGCCGCGCACGACGTGGACGGCGACGACGTGCCGGTGCGGCACTTCGGCCTGGTGCTGGACATGGATCAATGGCACGCGCTGGCGGAGAAACTGCGAGCCGCCGGCACGCGCTTCGTGATCGAACCGCACGTGCGCTTCAAGGGCCAGCCCGGCGAACAGGCCACGATGTTCCTGCTCGACCCGTCCGGCAACGCGCTGGAGTTCAAGGCGTTCGCGGACCGGAGCAAGCTGTTCGCGAAGTGAGCGGGCCACGCCGCCGCAACGGCG
>DASSOQ010000135.1:0-2521 GCA_035700365.1 Rhodanobacteraceae bacterium
TGCTGCATCGTCGGCGGCGGTCCCGCCGGGATGATGCTGGGCCTGCTGCTGGCGCGCGCGGGCGTGCCGGTGGCGGTACTCGAGAAGCACGGCGATTTCCTGCGCGATTTCCGCGGCGACACCGTGCATCCATCGACCCTCGCGATCCTCGACGAGCTGGGCCTGCGCGAGCGCTTCGAGCGTCTGCCGCAGCACCGGGTCGACCGCCTCGCCGCCATCGTCGGCGGTCGCCGGCAGCCGATCGTCGATTTTCGCGGCCTGCATCCGTACGGCTACCTCGCGCTGGTGCCGCAGTGGAATTTCCTCGACATGCTGGCGGACGCGGCGCGTGCCTTTCCCACGTTCGACCTGCGGATGCGTCACACGGCCATGGCCCTGGCGGAAGAGGGCGGTCGCACGGTCGGCGTGCAGGTGCAGTCGCCGGAGGGCGGTTACGTGTTGCGCGCGGATCTGGTGGTCGCCTGCGACGGCCGGCATTCCACGCTGCGGGCGTCGGCCGGATTGCAGGGGCGGGCGTACGGCGCGCCGATGGACGTGCTGTGGTTCCGCATGCCCCGCAAGGACAGTGACCCGCAGGACACCTTCGGCATCGTCGATCGCGGCCACATGATGGTGCTGTTGAATCGAAGCGACTACTGGCAGACCGCATTCCTGGTCCCGAAAGGCGGCGACGCCGCGCTGCGCGCGCAGCCGATCGACGTATTGCGCGAAGCGGTGGCGCAGCTCGCACCGTTCCTCGCCGACCGCCGCGCCGCGATCGAATCGTGGGACAAGGTCAGCACGCTGTCGGTGCAGATCGATCGGCTGGAACGGTGGCACCGGCCGGGGCTGCTGCTGATCGGCGACGCGGCGCACGCGATGTCGCCGGTCGGCGGTGTCGGCATCAACCTCGCGATCCAGGACGCGGTGGCTGCGGCCAACGCGCTGGCACGGCCCCTGCACGACGGCGCCGCAATCGACGAAGCGTTGCTGGCCGCGATCCAGCGTCGCCGCGAGTGGCCGGTGCGGGTCGTCCAGCGCGCCCAGATCACGATGCAGACGCGCCTGATCTCGCGGGCGCTGGAACAGGCCGGCGCGCCGCCGCGCATCCCGGCCTGGCTGCGGTTCCTGCTGGGCTTCCGCGCCGTGCGGCAGATCCCGGCGCGCCTGTTCGGCTACGGCTTGCGGCAGGAGCACGTGCAGGCCCGGCCGATGCTGTCGTAGGCCGGGTCGATCCCGGACCGTGTTCCGGGAGCAGCCCGACAGCGTTCGAAGGCATTGGACCTCCCGGGACCGGGGCCGGGGCAGCCCGCCTGCACGAGCGTCTCGACGCCTACATCGAGCACTTCGGCGCGTGGCCGTTGGCGCGTGCCGCGCGGTAAACCGGCTCGAGACCGGGGACGTTGGCCGAAAGCCGGGCGATCCGGTTGCCGGGCGAGGGATGGGTGGACAGGAAGGTCGCGCCGCCCCCGGACGGATGGGCCTGTTGCATGTTCTGCCACAACGTCACCGCGGCCTGCGGATCGAACCCCGCCTGCGCCATGTAGCGCTGGCCCAGCACGTCGGCTTCGCTTTCCTGGGTGCGCGAGAACGGCAGCAGCAGCGCAACCTGGGTGCCGGCGCCGAGCAACGCCTGGGCGGTGGACGGATTGATGCCGCGGGTGGCGGCGTAGCTGCTGGCGGCGGCGACGCCCAGTTGCGCGGCCAGATGATCCGAGACGCGCTCCGCCGGGTGGTGGGCCACCACGTGTGCGAGCTCGTGCCCCAGCACCGCGGCCAGCTCGGCGGGCGTCCTGGCGACCTTGAACATGCCGAGGTTCACCCCGATCCGCCCGCCGGGCAGCGCGAAGGCATTGGGTGACGGGTCGTCGATGATCGCCACCTGCCAGTTCTCGCGCGACCACGGCGGCGGCAGCACGCTGATCAGGGCATCGGCGACGCACGTCGCGTAGGCGCGCTTGTCCGGGGCATTGGCGAACTTGCCCGCATCGCGCATCTCGTTGAAGGTGGCGATCCCCATGTCGCTGATCTGGGAGGGCGACACCAGCATCAACTGGCTGCGCCCGGTCGGACTGGTGGCGCAGGCGGCCAGCAGCAGCGTGGCGAGGGCGGTCAGGATCAGGCGCTTCATGGCGTACTCCGTGGGCGGTCCTTTCGAGAGCCTAAGGTCGCCCGCGTCATCTGTGTGTGATGCAGGCGCCGGCGAGGTTCCGGAACGCGCCCGGACCGTGCGCAGCAATGCGGGGCGGCGCGCCTGTCGCCGCGCTACAATCGAGTGGTTCCGCCACTTCCAGACCACGATGGCCGCATGAGTTCACCCGCCTCCCAGCTTCCCGAACAGGAACCGCGCACCGACACCACGCCGCTGCGTTTCGTCACCGCCGCCAGCCTGTTCGACGGGCACGACGCCGCCATCAACATCATGCGGCGGATCATCCAGTCGCAGGGTGCGGAGGTGATCCACCTCGGCCACAACCGCAGCGTCGAAGACGTGGTGCGCGCCGCGCTGCAGGAAGACGCCGACGGCATCGCGCTGTCCAGC
>DASSOQ010000136.1:0-2820 GCA_035700365.1 Rhodanobacteraceae bacterium
GAAAATGCAAGCCAACGTCGCCATCATGCGCAAGACGCTCACCGCCGCCTGGGCCATCATGAAAGACCCGAAGCCTTACGACACGACGCTCCTATACCCAGACCTCGAAACCACTTGACGCGGAACAGAGTGTCTACACGCGCCCCGCGCGAATGGCGAGCGTCCAGCGCACCGGCCGTGGTCGCGCCGCATCGCCCCACGCAGCGCGGACTTCGTCGGCGACCGCGGCAACGGCATCGATGCCGGTCGCGTTGCTGCGGCGTTGCGCGGCGGACCAGGACGAGAGATACGCGAGGAATTGCGCCGCGTTCCAGTCCACCCGCATCTCGAAGGCGGGTGCCGCGACCGGAGCGAACGGCAGCGCCAGCGACGCGTAGCCTTCGTCGACCAGCCTCCGCTCCGGGGGCCAGTAGGGTCCCAGCCCGCGATCATAGAGATCCGCGACGATCGCATCGACCGCGGGCGCCACGCTGCAATTCGCATATGACCACGCCGCGAACAGCGCGCCGGGCTTGGCCACGCGCCGCACCTCGCGCACGAATGCATCCAGGTCGAACCAATGCAGCGCCTGCGCCACGGTCACCGCGTCGGCCGAGCGCGCGGCGAGCGAACTGTGTTCAGCGGGTTCCGCGCGATATTCCACGCGCGGATCGGGAACGGCCTGCGCGATCTGCTGGTCGCTCGGATCGGTGGCGACCACGCGCTCGAAATGCCGGGCCAGCGCGACGCTCGCCTGCCCGTTTCCGCAGCCCGCATCCCAGACGCATTCGCGCGCCGGTGCCTGCTCGGCGATCCACGCGAACAGCGCGTCGGGGTAGTGCGGTCGCGCCTGCGCGTACAGGTTCGAGTGGCCGGAAAAATGATCCTTGAAGCTCATCGCCGCGTGCTCCCTGTCGACCGGCGCGCCGGTACCGGCGCCGGGCCGTGGCTGCGGAATGCGCCGGGGAGCAGGCCGTCCAATCCATGTTCTCCGATCCGGGTGCGGACCAGCCGCAAGGTCGGCAGCCCCACGGCGGCGGTCATCCGGCGAACCTGGCGATTGCGGCCTTCGTGGATCGTCAGTTCGAGCCAGGCATCGGGAACCGATTTGCGGAACCGCACCGGTGGCTCGCGCGGCCACAGCCGGTCCGGCGCGCCCGGCAGCACGCGCGCCTGCGCCGGGCGCGTCACGCCATCCTTCAGCGCGACACCCGAACGCAGCCTGTTCAATGCCGCGTCATCGGGTTCGCCTTCGACCTGCACGACATAGGTCTTGGGCGCGGCGTGCCGCGGATCGGTGATCCGGTGGGCCAGCGCGCCGTCGTCGGTAAGCAGCAACAAGCCTTCCGAATCCCGGTCCAGCCGTCCCGCAGGGTACACGTCCGGTGGCAGCCCGAATTCCGCCAGCGTCCGCCGCGGCGGCACGCTGCGATCGGTGAACTGGCACAGTACGTCGAACGGCTTGTTGAACAACAGGAGCATTCCGGAGCCGCCGCTCAATGCACCGATGTCGAGGCGGCGGGCGCGACGCTCGCGGCCGGTGCTGCTTCGTCCGTGGGCGCCTCGTCGGGAGCCGTGACCGTATAGCCCCGCGCCTGCAGCGCCGCGAGGAACCCGTCCGGATCGAGCAGGGCCGGCATCGGCAACACCGCGAAGCTTTGCGTGTTCGCGGCGAGTGCGGCGTCGGCGGCGCCGAGCCAGTGCTCTTCGATCTGCGCGGGCAGGTTTTCGATGCCGAGCGATTTCGCGAACCCCGCGCCGGTGATCGCCGACTTGCAGGTATCGCGGTAGGCGCTCTCCGGAACCCGGCGCAGGGTCGCAATATCGCCCGTGGCCCACGCATTGGCGCGGGCGCGCACATCCGGGATCCGCTTGTCCAGCATGTCCAGCACCAGCCCGAGGCACGCGACGCCGTCCGGCCCGGCCGCGGCGAACGCCTTGACGGCGTCGTGCGGATGGCGGATCTCCAGCGTGGCCCGCGTGTCGACCAGCGCGACGCCATGCTGCTTGGCCAGGGCCTCCACGGTGTCCTTGATTTCGCCGTCGCCGCGCAGGTTGTTCGCCTTCAATGCCTTCTGCATCAATTTGGCGGCCGCGATGATCGGGCGATAACGCTCCACCGAGTAATCGTTCCCGAAATAGCGTTCACGCGCGTAGTACCAGCGTGCGTAGATCGCCGGAGGCAGGACGTCGTGCAAGGTCTTGCCGTCGGGATTGCGCTGGGCGCGGTACACCGGCACCAGCAGGAACAGCTTGCCGAACCAGTTGGTGTCGACCTTGAGCTTGACGCCCGGCGACTCCAGCACGGCCTGCGAGCCGGCGATCGCCTGCGCGACCTGCGCGGAGCGCCATTCGATGCCCGCGGGGAGCGTCGGCACCACGCCCAGGATCCACATCACATGGTCGCCCCGGCTGACCTTCCAGAGTCCCGGCCCCGGCACCACGCCGGTGACGTTGATGGCCTGGAGCGTGGGGATCGATGACGCGGAAGCGGGCGCCGCCGGGCTGGATGCCGGCGCTGCGGCCGGCGGCTGCGCCGCCGCGGCGGCACAGCCGAAGAACAACACGAGGATGGCGGGAACACGGGACATGCTGCAGAGACTGTCGCGCCGCCGGGGAGTTCCGCGGCGCGTGGAGGGCGTGCCTCGCACCAGGCTCACGGCAACAGCACGAAATGCGTGATCGCGCGCGCCACCTCGCGCGGCTTTTCCATGATCGACATGTGTCCGCAACCATGCAATTGCGTGACGCCGATGTCAGGCGAATGCGTGAGGCCCTTGCGGATGGCATCCAGGGCCGACGGATCGATGATCGCATCCTGCATGCACCAGATCGCGAGCG
>DASSOQ010000137.1:0-40471 GCA_035700365.1 Rhodanobacteraceae bacterium
AACTCGAGCTGGTCGCCCGGGTGAAGGGTCTTGAGCGCGCCGGTATCCTTGCCGCTGGCCATGACGCTGGCGAGGTCGGCGGAAGACAGTCCCTGCTCCTGGAAAATCTCCGACAAGGTTTCGCCGGGCTGGACCTCCACGGTTTTCCAGGACGCCACGGCGGCATGCGGCGCCTCCTTGGGCGCCGGCGGCAATTGCAATGCGAGGGTTTCCTTGGTCACCGGCTGCACCGCCTTGTGCCGGATCACGCTGGCCCAGGCCGGGATTCCGAGCGCCGTCAGCAACGCGAGCAGGAAGGCGCCGCCACCGAGCACCCAGCGTTCGCGTGCCCAGCGAAACGCGATCGCCGGCGCTTCGGCATGGAACGACCAATGCGCACAGCGTGCATAGAAATGGGGGTGGCAATGACGGGTCTTGCGGCGGATCGCCTGGCGGCGCACGACATGGGGGGTAACACGACGGAGAAGGCGATCCATCGGAGGGTCCGGAAGCGGGCGGAGAGGCGGAACGGGTCGTACCATAGCGGCCTCGTGAAGGACGCGTCAATGCCTTGTTTCACAAAGATTTGCACGAACTTTCGCGATTAACACATAATTAACCCCGAGGTCACTTTCGACGCTTGAACCCGTCCCGGTTTTTCGGGGCGGCGGAACCCCTTTCCAGGACGACCGATGACCAACCACCAACCATCGCTGGCCTTGATCCACCGCGGCGCCGTCGACGTGCTGAAGGACGACGAGCTCGAGGGCCGCCTGGCCCTCGGGCGCCCGCTGCGCATCAAGGCGGGATTCGATCCGACGGCGCCGGATCTGCATCTCGGGCATACGGTCCTGCTCAACAAGATGCGCCAGTTCCAGGACCTCGGGCACACCGCGATCTTCCTGATCGGCGACTTCACCGGGATGATCGGCGACCCGACCGGCAAGAACGTCACCCGCAAACCGCTGACGCCGCAAGAGGTGCAGGCGAACGCCGACACCTACGCAAGGCAGGTGTTCAAGGTGCTCGATCGCGAGCGCACCGAAGTGCGCTTCAATTCCGAATGGTTCGGCAAGATGACGGCAGCCGACATGGTCAAGCTGGCCGCGCAGCATACCGTGGCGCGAATGCTCGAGCGGGACGATTTCGCCAAGCGCTTCAAGTCGGAGCAGCCGATCGCGATCCACGAGTTCCTGTATCCGCTGGTGCAGGGCTACGACTCGGTGGCGCTCGAATGCGACGTCGAGCTCGGCGGCACCGACCAGCGCTTCAACCTGCTGATGGGCCGCGGCCTGCAGGAACACTTCGGCCAACCGCCGCAGGTCGTGTTGACGATGCCGCTTCTCGAAGGCATCGACGGCGTGCAAAAGATGTCGAAGTCGCTCGGCAACTACATCGGCATCGACGAACCCGCGATCGACATGGTCACCAAGACCATGAAGATCGGCGACGACCTGATGTGGCGCTGGTTCGAACTGTTGAGCTTCGAGGTGTCGCTGGACGAACTGGCGTCGCTGAAGCGCGACGTCGCCAGCGGTACGCTGAATCCGCGCGATGCGAAATTGCGGCTCGCGCGCGAATTGGCCGCGCGCTTCCACGGTGCCGCCGAGGCCGAAAGGGCCATCGCCGGATGGCACGCGGTCGTGCGCGGCGAAGGCGACACCTCGTCGCTGCCCTTGAACGAAATCGCGGTGTCCGCCGAGGGCCTGCGGCTGCCCGCGTTGCTGACGGCGGCGGGCCTGACGTCCAGCAATTCGGAAGCCAATCGGAAGTTGAAGGAGCGCGCGGTGCGCATCGACGCGGTGGTGGCCGACGACCCGCAGCGGATGTTCGGGCCGGGCTTTGAAGGCGTACTCCAGGTCGGAAAGCGCAATTTCGCGCGCGTGCGGCTGCGCGCCACCGGATGATCCGCGCGGCCGAGGCGTGCCACGGCCCTTGGCATCCGCTCTCGATCCGCGCCGCCACGATTGGTGCGCGACGGGCGCGTCGACGATCCTGCGGATTCCCGTCACGATTTTCTGGATGGGCGCCGGCGGGAAACGGGCGAAACGTGGCTCCCGTACCGGCGCGCCGATAAGGTACGCACATGTTCATCGACGTGCCCAGCCGGCGCCGAACACATCCGCGTTGGGTCACGCCCTTCCTGGTGGTGACCTGCGTCGCCTGCTACCTGTGGCTGATGCTGTCCTCGCCCGCGACCCGGGACTTCGTGCTGGGCGACTGGGGCACCGTGCCCGCGCACCTGTTCCGGCGCGGCGTGTACCTCGAGGGCTGGCTGTGGCTGCGGCCGCTCACTTCGCTGTTCATGCACGCGGACTGGCTGCATCTGGTCGGCAACATGCTGTTCCTGGTGATCTTCGGATTGCCCGCCGAGCGCGCGCTCGGTTCCCGCCGGTTCCTGGCGCTGTTCCTGGTCGGAGGCGCCTTCGCGAACCTGGTCGGTGCGTGGACCTTGTCCGCGCAACTGCGTCCGATCGTCGGCTGCAGCGGCGCCGTATCGGCCATCCTCGGCGCCTACCTGGCATTGTTTCCGCGCGCCCACCTCGGCCTCGTGCTGCCGCTGGGCCTGTACCTCCAGTTCATCCGGGTTCCGGCGGCGCTGTTGATCGGGATGTGGGTGCTGCTGCAGCTCTTGTTCACCTGGGCCGGACCGGGATTCGGCACCGTGGTGTGGTGGGCGCACATCGCCGGATTCGGCTTCGGCATCCTGTTCGCGGTGGTGTCCCGCGGCGCGGTCGAACGGCGTTTGCGCGAGCGGAGTTACTAGAGGAGCGCCTGCTCTTCGTCGTGCCGCCGTGACAACGCCGTCAGCGCGAAGCGCTCCAGCAAGGCGCGGGCCGCCGTGGTCTCGCGGACAGCGACGCGCAGCTCGTCAGGATCGATTCCTTCCTCGCGCAGCGCGTCGGCGCGCGCATCGATATAGGCGCGCATCGCCGCAACGGTGAATTCGGGATGGAACTGCGTCGAGACCGCGTGCGGCGCGTAGCGCAGCATCTGGTGCGGATCGAGATCGGAGGATGCCAGGACCTCGGCGTCCGGCGGAGGCTCCAGCACCGACTGGCGATGGGTTGCATGCGCGGGAAAGGTTGCGGGAAGCACGTCGAGCCAATCTCCGCCAGCGCCGGCGCGGCCGGTGATCGCGCGCGTTCCCATCTCGCGGCCCGCGGGTAGCCAGCCGACCGTGCCACCCAGCGCGTGCGCCATCAACTGGTGGCCGTAGCACACGCCGAACAGGGGCGTGTCCGCATCGAAGGCATTGCGGATCCAGGCGGCCGTGCGCTCGCTCCAGTCGGCGCGTTCGGTAACCATGGCCGCCGAGCCGGTGATCACCGCACCGGCAACCGAATCCGGGGCGGGCAGCACGGCGCCTTCGTCCGCCCGCACGACCCGGAGCTGCGCGGGTTCGACGCGCATCGCGTTCCGGAACCAGTCGGCAAACCCGCCGAAGCGGGCGTGGATGGATTCCGGCGCCTCGCCGGTCTGGATCAGGAGCAGTGGACGCATCGCCGCCTCTTTGAATTTTTCCGCTGACAAGAGCGAAACCATTCGTGTCGAGCCCTTCGACAAGCCCAGGGCAGGCTACGCGAACCAAGCGAAGCTTCGCGGAGCCGAAACACCGGAATGCCACATCATAGGACACTTCGACTTCGCGCCTTCGGCGCTGACGCTCAGTGCGAGCGGCGAATCGCGAACAAGTTCTCAGTCCGCCGCGGGCAATACCGACAGTACTTCTTCGACGGTGGTCAGGCCGCGGCGTACCTGGGTCGCAGCGGAAATCCGCAACGGCTGCAGGCCGTCCTCGAGCGCGAAGCGGGTGAAGCCATCGAGGTCGAGCTGCGCGGTGACCATCCCCCGCAGACGGGGCGTCACAGGCATCATTTCGTAGACACCGGTACGGCCCAGGAAGCCGGTCTTGCGGCATTCCAGGCAGCCGACCGGTTCGTACACCTCGCTCGGTGCGGGGATCACCCAGCCACGGGTCAGTACCGCCCACGTCTGCGGATCCTGCTTCGCCTTCCGCTTGCAGTGCGGGCAGAGGGTACGTACCAGCCGCTGCGCCACCACGCCCGAGAGTGTTGACTGGATCAGGTAATGCGGCACGCCGAGATCGAGCAGCCGGGTGATGGCACTGGGCGCATCGTTGGTGTGCAGCGTCGAGAGCACCAGGTGCCCGGTGAGCGACGCCTGCACCGCCATTTGCGCGGTCGCGAGGTCGCGGATCTCGCCGACCATGATGATGTCGGGGTCCTGCCGCAGCAGGGTGCGCACGCCGGCCGCGAAGTCGAAGTCGATCGCGGGCTGCACCTGCGACTGGTTGAACTCGGGTGACACCATCTCGATCGGGTCCTCGATGGTGCACACGTTGAGTTCCGGCTTCGCGAGGTGCTTGAGCGTCGAATACAGCGTGGTGGTCTTGCCCGAACCGGTGGGACCCGTGACCAGCACGATGCCATGCGGCCGCTCGACCATGCCCCGCCAGGTCTTTTCTTCCTCGTCCGAAAACCCGAGCTGCGAGAACTGCTTGACCACAATGTCGGGATCGAAGATCCGCATCACGATCTTCTCGCCGAATGCGGTCGGCATCGAGGAAATGCGCAGCTCCACCTCGCGCCCGCCCGCCGAACGTGTCTTGATGCGGCCGTCCTGCGGCCGGCGTTTCTCGGCGACGTCGAGACGCGCCAGGATCTTGATGCGGGCCGTCACCGCGGTCATCACCGCAGGCGGCAGTTCGAACACCTTGTGCATCACGCCGTCGATCCGGAAACGCATCAGCGCGGCTTCGCGGCGCGGTTCCAGGTGGATGTCGGAAGCGCGCTGCTCGAACGCGTACTGCAGCAGCCAATCGACGATGTGGACGACGTGACGGTCGTCGGCGCCGATCTCCCCGCTTTTGCCGAGCTCCAGCAACTGCTCGAAGTTCAGAATCGCCGAGCCATCCATCGTGTCCTGCTTGGCCTCGCGCGCCTTGGCGATCGAGCGCTGGACGCCGTAGAACTCCATCAGGTAGCGGTGGATATCCAGCGGGTTCGCGACCACGCGCTTGACTTCGCGCCTCAGCATCTGCGACAGGTCGGCGGCCCAGTGGTCGTCGAAGGGCTCGGGGCTCGCGAAGGTGACCGTGCCGTGGTTGACCGCGACCGGCAGGATCCGGTGGCGTTGCGCGTAGGCCTGGCTCACCGCCTGCGTCACCGCCGCCACGTCGATCTTCATGGGATCGATCTTGAGGTACGGAAGCCCCGCCTTCTCGGCCAGCCACACCGTCAGCGACTCCACCGTCAGCGGCTTGCCGCGGTCGGCGCGGTTCTCGGGTTTGCTGCTCGCGATCACCACCAGCGGATGCAGTTCGACCGCGCCCCGGCCGGCGCGGCTGCTGCCGCGGATGCGCTTGGCGTCTTCGGCGGCCAGCAACCCATCGGCGACCAGCGCGGCCAGCACCTCGCCCAGTTCCAGACGCCCGTGCCGGCCCAGGGCCGCTGCAGAATTGGGAATTGCCGCCATGCCATGCCCCGCCTGCGGATGACGGCCCGAAACCGCGGTGGATCGGGCCCTGCGGCTATACTAACGCGCTTTGCGCGGCGCACCGGGGACGCAGTTGGCAGGTCCGACTTTCCAGCAGGTCATCCAGACCCTGAACCGCTATTGGGCGGACCAGGGGTGCGTGCTTCTGCAGCCGCTGGACCTCGAGGTCGGGGCGGGCACCTTCCACCCCGCCACGTTCCTGCGCGCGCTCGGCCCGGAGCCCTGGGCCGCGGCCTACGTGCAGCCGTGCCGCAGGCCCACCGACGGCCGCTATGGCGAGAATCCCAATCGCCTCCAGCAGTACTACCAATACCAGGTCGTCCTGAAACCCAATCCCGACGACGTGCTGGAGCGCTACTTCGGCAGCTTGCGCGAGCTCGGCATCGATCCGCTGGTGCACGACCTGCGCCTGGTCGAGGACAACTGGGAATCGCCGACGCTCGGTGCCTGGGGCCTCGGCTGGGAAGTGTGGTTGAACGGGATGGAAGTCACCCAGTTCACCTACTTCCAGCAGGCCGGCGGCCTCGAATGCAAGCCGGTGACGGCCGAGATCACCTATGGCCTCGAGCGGCTCGCGATGTACCTGCAGAACGTCGACAGCGTGTTCGACCTGGTGTGGACCGAAGCGCCGCACGGCGTCGTCACCTACGGCGACGTGTTCCACCGCAACGAGGTGGAGCAGAGCGCCTACAACTTCGAGCGCGCCGATACGAAGGAGCTGTTCCACCGCTTCGATGCCTGCGAGGCCGAAGCCAACAAGCTGGTGGCGCTGCACCTGCCGCTGCCCGCCTACGAGCAGGTGATGAAGGCGAGCCACGCGTTCAATCTCCTCGATGCCCGCCGCGCGATTTCGGTGACCGAACGCCAGCGCTACATCCTGCGGGTGCGGGCGCTGGCGCAGGCGGTCGCAAAGGAATGGGTCGCGCCGCGCGAGGCGCCGGACGCGGAGGCCGCGCATGGCTGAGCGTTCGCTGCTGATCGAGATCGGCGTCGAGGAGCGAGCGCGGCGCGCTTGCGCGATGCCGGGGGCATCGCGCGCACCGTGCGAGGGTGAGGCAGGATGCCGAACAGAAGACGGCTCCAGGGAGGGATTGAAGTGAGCGCCGTCAAGTCCCTTCTGGTCGAAATCGGGTGCGAGGAACTCCCCATCCACGCGGTGGACGAGCTTGCGCAGGCGTTTGCGCGATCGGTGTGCGAGGGCCTCGTCAAGCGCGGCATCGCGGCCGACGTGGAACACGCGCGCGCCTTCGCGACGCCGCGCCGTCTCGCGGTGTGGGTGCCGGACGTAGCCTTCACCCAGCCCGAGCAGCGCAGCGAAAGCTTCGGACCGTACGTCGACATTGCGCTGGACGCGGAGGCCCAGCCTACCAGGGCGTTGCTCGGGTTCGCCAACAAGGCCGGCGTCGAATGGACGCAACTCGGGCGTGCGACGGACGCCAAGGGCGAACGCTTCGTGCATCGCCGGGTGTCCCCGGGCCGTACCACCGCCGAACTGGTCCCCGAAATCGTGCTTGAGGCCACCGGCGCGCTGCCAATCGCCAAGCCCATGCGCTGGGGCGACCATGACGCCTCCTTCGTGCGGCCCGTGCACTGGCTGGTGATGTTGCACGGCGACCAGGTGATCCCCGGCGAGTTGCTGGGCCTGAAAGCCGGTCGCCAGTCGCGCGGGCATCGTTTCATGCACCCCCATCCGGTGCACCTCGCCGACGCCGACAGCTACACCGATTCGCTGCGCGCGGCCAACGTGCTGGCCGATCCGGCCGAGCGCCGCCAGCGGATCCGCGACGAAGTCGCGCGGGTCGCGCCTGCCGGTTGCACGCCGCGCCTCGACGAGCCACTGCTCGAGGAACTGGCCAATCTCAGCGAATGGCCGGCCGCGATCGCCTGCACGTTCGATCGGGACTATCTCGAGGTGCCGCACGAGGCGCTGGTCACCACCATGCGCGCCAACCAGAAGTTCGTGCCCGTGTTCGATGCGGAAGGAAGGCTGACCGAGCATTTCATCGGCATCGCCAACCTCGAATCGAAGGACCCGGCGCAGGTGCGCCACGGCTACGAGCGTGTGATCCGTCCGCGTTTCGCCGATGCGAAGTACTTCTTCGACGAAGACCTGAAGACGCCGCTCGCGTCGTACCAGAGGCTTCTCGAGGACGTGGTGTGGCAGCGTGCACTGGGCAGCCTGTGGGACAAGACCGTGCGCGTGGCCGAGCTTGCCAGCGCGATCGCCGCGCGCCTGTTCGCGCAGGGCATCGACGTGGACGCGGCCGATGCCGCGCGCGCCGCTGGGCTGTCGCGCTGCGACCTGCTGACGCGGATGGTCGGCGAGTTCCCGGAGTTGCAGGGCGTGATGGGACGCCACTACGCGATCGCCCAGGGAGAGTCGGCCGAAGTCGCCAAGGCGCTGGACGAATTCTACCGGCCGCGCAATGCCGGCGACGATATCGCCCAGGGCACGCTCGCGCAGTGCCTGTCGCTTGCCGACAAACTGGACACGTTGGCGGGCATCTTCGCGGTCGGCATGAAGCCGACGGGCAACAAGGATCCGTTCGCGTTGCGCCGTGCCGCCCTGGGGCTCGCACGGACGCTGATTGAGGGCGGGCTGGACCTCGATCTCGACGTGCTGCTGAAGGAAGCGCTGGCGCAGCTTCCGGAAGTGGCATTGGTCCCCTCTCACTCCGGCAGAGGCGACCGTAAGTCGAGCGCGCAGCGCTTGGGTGAGGCTACGGCGTCGCGATCGGCTGACACGCGCGAGTCCGAACCCTCAACCGCCCCTTCGGGGTCGCGCTCCGCGCGCGTTCACTTCGCTCCGCCTCTGCCGGAGGGACAGGGGCCAAGCAAAGGCATGCCCCGTGCAGGATTGGCCGCCGAGCTGCACGCCTTCATCCTCGATCGCCTGCGCGGTTATTACACCGAGCAGGGTTTCACGCCCCAGCAGTTCGAAGCCGTGGCCGCGGTGCATCCCGCCAGCCTCCTGGATTTCGATCGTCGCCTGCGCGCCGTGGCATCCTTCGCAGAACAGCCCGAGGCGGAGAACCTCGCCGCGGCCAACAAGCGCGTCGCCAACATCCTGCGCAAGGAAGGCATCGATGCGAATGCCGCCGCGCAACGTGAACTGGACGCTGCGCTGCTGCGCGAGTCCGCCGAGCACGCGCTTGCACAGGCGCTCGATGCCGCACGCGAGGACAACGCGCCCCGGCTCGAATGCGCCGCGACCGGGCGTGATTACATCGGCGCACTCACCCGCCTCGCGCAATTGCAGGCGCCGATCGACCGCTTCTTCGACGAAGTCATGGTCATGGCCGAGGACGCGGCACTGCGTGCCAACCGCGTCGCGCTGCTCGCACGAATCAAGGCCCGCTTCGACGCGATCGCCGACATCGCGCTGCTGTGATGGCGTCAACGGCCCAGCCCGCCGGCCCTTCCTCCAATCCGCGCTGGCTCGAAGGGCGCCAGCATCTGATGCGTGGCCAGCTCGACGCCGCGCATCATGCATTGGCGTCGATGCGCATCCACGAGCCGGATGCGGCGTTGACGCACCTGCTCGCCGCCCAGATCGCCTGGCGCGAAAACCGCATTCGCGAGGGCGCGGCATTCGCCCTCGAGGCGGCCCGTGCCGGTTCCACGGATCCGGAAACCCTCTGCACCGTGGTCGCCGTGCTGCTGGTCACCGGTGAGATCGTTGCGGCGCGGGCATTGCTGGCACACCCGGCCCTCGCGGCCTGCGACGATCCGCTCTTGTTGATGCGGGTTGCCGGACATCGCAAGCGCCTGGAGGAGCACGCCGAGGCGCTGGCCCTGCTCGAACGCGCGCAGGCGCAAGGCCACGACTCGCCCGCCCTCGAGTTCCGGCGCGGCGAGGAGCTGATGTTCAACGGCCGCCTCGCAGAGGCCGAAGCGGCGTTTGCGGAATCCCTGGCGCGCGCGCCCGGCCATGGTCACGTCGCGGTGCCGCTGGTGCGCCTGCGGACACAGACGCCCGAGCACAACCACCTGGAGCTGATCACGCGCAGCCTGGGCGCGGTCAAGCAAGGCGGAGCGGACCACGCCGCGCTCGAGTTCGCGCGCTACAAGACACTGGAGGATCTCGGACGCGACCAGCAGGCTTGGGAAGCGCTGGCCCACGGCAATGCCCTGATGCATGCGCGCTTGCGGGCGCAGGCCGAACACCGGAGCGCCGGCCTCGACCGATTCCTCGAGCAGTGCGTGCCCGGCATCCGGCGCGCAGGTGCACGCCCGGCCGATGGCGCGCGCCCCATCTTCGTCGTGGGCATGCCGCGCTCCGGCTCGACCCTGCTCGAACGCATGCTCGGCAATCATTCCGACATCACCGTCACCGGCGAGTTGCCCGACATGGGGTCGCAGTTGCACTGGGTGGCCGACTCGAGCAATGCGCATCCCGATGTCCTGCTGGCGAGGCTGCCTGGCGTCGACTTCGCGGAAGTCGGGCGACGCTACCTCGCGCAGACGCAGTGGCGGGCGCACGGCAAGCCGTACTACCTCGACAAGCATTCGCCCAACTGGTCGCTCGCGGGCGTGATCCATGCGGCGTTGCCGCAGGCGCCAATCCTCAACCTGGTCCGCGATCCCATGGATGTGTGCTTCTCCAACTGGCGCATGTTCTTCGGTGATGCCAGCGCCTGGAGCTACGACCAGTCGACGCTGGCCTGCTACTGCGCCGATTACCGGCGCACCATGGCGCAGTGGCACGCGCTGATGCCGGGTGCGATCCTGGATGTCCACTACCCGGACCTGGTGCACGAACCCGAGGCGACCCTGCGCAAGGTCCTCGAATTCTGCGGACTGGAATGGCAACCCGGATGCGCCGACATTTCCCGCAACACGGCCCCCAGTTCCACGTTGAGTACGGCGCAGGTGCGTGCGGGCGTGCACACCCGGGCGTTCGGCGAATGGCGGCGCTACGAGTCGCAACTGTCCGAACTGGCAGCGATGCTTTCGCAGGCGCCGAACGCATGAGCCGATCGGTCGAACGACGCCGGGAGCGGGCCGCGCAGTACCTTGCACAGGGGCAACTCGGGGCCGCGCGCGTGCAACTGGAGGCGCTGGAGATCGCGGCCCCTTCGGATTACCGGACCAGCCTGCTGGCGGCGGACCTGGCGTGGCGCGAAGACCGGATCCGCGACGCGGTGCGCCTTGCGCTCGCGGCGAACGATGCGGCACCCGACGAACCGCAGGCCTTGTGCGGCGTGGTGGAATCGTTGCTCCGGGTGGGCGAAGTGGTCGCCGCCCGCGCATGCCTGGCGCGGCCGGGGCTCGCGCAGGCCAGCGCGCCGGACTGGTTGTTGCGCCTCTCCGATTTCCGCCAGCGTCTGGACGAAAATGTGGAGTCACTGGCCCTGATCGAGCGCGCGATCGCCGCCGGTGCAGGCGGCACCGAGGTCAGCTTCCATCACGGCGTGCAGCTTTACTTCAACGGCCGCCTTGGCGAGTCGGAGGCCGAACTGGAGGCATGTGTTCGGCAGGAGCCGACCCGGGGCCGCGCGGCGCTTGCGCTGTCGAGGCTTCGAAATCAAACGGCGGACCGCAATCACCTGGGATTGTTGGCTTCGGGCCTCGCCCGGGTCGCGCAAGGATCACGTGACCACGCTGCACTCGAATTCGCGCACTACAAGGAACTGGACGACCTCGGCCGCCTTGACGAAGCGTGGGACGCGCTCGCCCGCGGCAACGCGATCATGCGGGCGCGCAACCCTTTCGACCCCGCCGCGCAGCACACCTACCTGGAGCGGCTGATCGGCGCTTGCGACCATGACAGGGTGCGGCCGGACGAAGCCGCGAACGCCGAAGGGCCGCAGCCCATCTTCATCGTCGGGATGGCGCGTTCGGGAACCACCGTGCTCGAGCGGATGCTCGGGAATCATTCCGGCGTGGCCAGTGCAGGCGAGCTGGTGGACTTCGGCAACCAGTTGCACTGGGCAGCCGACACGGGCAACACGCAGGGGCAGGCGTTCCTCGCGCGGTTGCCGGATCTCGACCTTGCCGAGGTCGGGCGCCGTTACCTCGCGCAGACGCAGTGGCGCGCGGCGGGCAAGTCCTTCTACATCGACAAGCAGCCGCCGAACTGGGTGCTGGCGGGCCTGATCCACGCCGCGTTGCCCCACGCGCGGCTGCTGCATATGGTGCGCGATCCGATGGACCTGTGCTTTTCCAACTGGCGCGCGTTCTTCGGGGACACCTATGCCTACAGCTACGACATGGCGGGCCTTGCCGCCTACCATCAGTCCTACCTGCACGCGATGGCGCACTGGCACAACGTGATGCCCGGCGTGATCCTGGACGTTTCGTATGCCGATCTCGTCAGCCGACCCGAAGCCGTGATGCGCCGGGTGTTCGCCCATTGCGGCCTCGCATGGGAACCCGGCTGCCTGGACATGCGCAGCAACGCGACACCCGTAGCGACCTTGAGCGCGGCGCAGGTACGAACGCCGCTGCATGCGCGCGCAGTCGGCGAATGGCGACGGTACGAAGCGCGCCTTCCGCGCCTTGCCCGCGGGCTCGCCGGAATCGACTGCGGAGCCGCACTCCCGTGAGCCGACCGGTGGAGCGACACTGGGCGCGTGCCAGGAAGTACCTGGCACAGCGCCAGCTGGCCCCAGCACAGGCGCAACTGGACTCGCTGCGGGCACTGGCGCCCGGGGACATGCGAACGCGGCTTCTGGCCGCGCAGATCGCATTGCGGCAGGGCCATCCGCGAGATGCTGCGGTGCGTGCGCTCGAGGCTGCGCAAGCCGCGGCCGACGAGGCGGAAGTACTTGGCGAATTGATTGACACGCTGTTGCAGGTCGGGGAGACAGCTGTCGCGCAACGCTTGCTCGAGCGACCGGTCTGGCAGCAAATCGACGCGCCGGACACGTTGTTGCGGTATGCCGACCTGCGGCAGCGCCTGGGCCAGCATGTCCAGTCGCTGGGCGCGTTCGACAGGCTGATCGCAATGCGCCCTCAGGATGGGATTCTCCATCACTACCGGGCGCAGCAACTGGAGTTCGTGGGCCGTCTGGAGGAAGCGGCGACTGAATACGAGGCTTGCCTGGCGCGGGCCCCGGGTTACGGCGACGCGGCCTATCGACTCGTGCGGCTGCGCCGGCAAACGCAGGATGACGATCGGCTCCGCCCCATCGAAACCGGCCTTCGGCACGTGCAAGCCGGCAGCCGCGCACACGCTGATTTCGAGTTCGCCCGGTACCACGTGCTGGAAGATCTCGGGCGCACCGGCGCGGCATGGCAGGCCCTGGCAACCGCCAATGGCGTGATGCATGCACACGCTGCCGCGGACGCGGCGCTGGAACAAGCGGGCATGCAAATGCTTTGTGATCACTTGACCGCGGATCCACCGCGGCCCGCCGGCGCCCCGTGCGGCAGTCCATGCCCCATCTTCATCGTCGGCCTGCCGCGCACGGGCACCACGGTGCTCGAGCGCATGCTTGCGAATCATTCGCTTGTCGCGGGCGCTGGCGAACTGATGGATTTCAGTCGGCAGCTGATGCGGGTGGCGGACACCGCCTCCGATTTCGGCCCTGCATTCCTCGCGCGCCTGTCGACGCTCGACTTTGCCGAAGTGGGTCGAAGCTACCGCGCACAAACTGCCTGGCGCGCCGGAACCAAGCCCTACTTCATCGACAAGCAGCCCGGCAACTGGCTCTTGACCGGCCTGATCCATGCCGCGTTGCCGGGAGCAAAGATCCTGCACTTGGTGCGTGACCCCATGGAGGCCTGTTTCAGCATCTGGCGTGCGCGGTTCGGCAATGCCCATGCCTGGAGTTACGAGTTCGGCACGCTGGCGGAGCATTACCGGTTGTATCGCCGCTTGATGGCTGGCTGGCACGCCGCATACCCCGGCGCCGTCATGGACGTCGCCTACGCCGACCTCGTGCGCCATCCGGCTGCGACGCTCCGCCGCGTCCTGGATTTCTGCGGGCTGCCCTGGGAAGCCGGGTGCGAGGACATCGAGCACAACACGACCCCGGTTTCCACCTTGAGTTCGCCACAGGTGCGCGAACCCGTCCACACCCGCGCCATGGGACTGTGGCGACGCTATGGCGATCGGTTGGAACCGTTGCGCAGCGTCATCGCATCCGCGACCTGAATCCCCGCGGCATTGCCACGACCCGTGCGCAGCCCCAAGGTGCTGGATGCCGGTGGCCGCAACGCAGCCCGGACGGCGGCACGATGCTCCCGCGTCCCGGCTGCGCAGCGCCAGCCGTCGATCCGCAGGGCTGTCCCACGCACAGCTTGCCGTCAGAGGCCACCCGGACCGCAGTCGGTCTCGAGATAGTCCATGATCATGTTCAAAGTCGTGCGCTGCTGGCTCGGGTACCACGGCAGGCTGTGCGGCATGTCTGGGATCTCGTGGTATTGCGCCGGAACCTTGCCCTTCACGGCATCGAAGAACGGGATGGCGTGGATTCGCCGCGGCGTCCGCACGTCGCGGTCGCCGTCATAGATCAGGATCGGAAGGTGCGCCTTGTCGATATTCTGCATCGGATCCATGCCGCGGACCGTCCAGCCCTGGATGATCCGCTGAACGCGGTTGTCGCTCCACGAGGTGCCGAGCCGCCCGAGATCCGCGACCGGGGCCCCCGCAATCGCGCACTGGTACGGGGAAGGCGAGCGGACGTCGGCCGCCACCGCCGCGAAACCGCCGTAGGAATATCCGAAGATCGCGATGCGGTCCTTGTCGGCGATGTGTTGTGCGACCAGCCAGGCAGCTCCGTCATCGATGTCGTCGGACATCTTCTTGCCCCACTGTTTGTCGCCCGCCAGCCACAGACGATGGCCCAAACCGGCCGAACCACGATACTGGGGACGGAGCACGGCGTAGCCACGCGACGTGAGCATCGGTACCCAACCCGTCGGATCCCAGCCCATGAAGTCGCGGGCCCAGGGACCGCCGTGTGGCATCACGATCGCCGGCGCGGGGGCATCGCCCTCCTGCCAGCCCGCCGGCAAGTCCAGGATCGCGGGTATTTTCATCCCGTCGCGCGCCTGGTAGGTCACCCAGCTTTCCTTTCCGGTCATGCCCGGCTTGATCCAGGGGCGCTCGCTGCCGAGGTTCACCACGCGCTGCTTGTCGAACAGCATGTGGAAGGCTTCCGGTTCGCTCGCGCTCTCCGTGGTGAACAACACCCTGGAGAAATCATTCGAATAGCTTGAAATGCCGATTTGCCGGCCTGGGAACGACTTCTCGAGCCCGGCCTGGATGGCTTTCAGGGTCGGGTCGACATAGATGGTCTGGAGGTAAGGACCTCCGACGACGAAGCCCACGACCTTGTTGAAATCGATGGCTTGGTTTCCGAATACCAGCCCGACGATGGAATGATTCCTGTCGGCCACCACCGGGTCCGCGTCGTACTTTTGCGTCGTCGCGTCGTAGAAGCGCGCCTGGACCTGGTCGGAGAACTGGTCGGTCAGCACGTAGTACTTGCCGGAAGCGTCGTCGATCCCGACGACGCTGACTTCATGTCGATTGGAAAGCCGGGTGGTGAGCGCCGGTTGTGGCTCGAATTGCCCGGTTTTCGGGTCCAGGATCAGGAAACGCTGTTCGTAGTCGTCCCCGACATTCGTGATCTCGGACTTCACCAGCAGCTTGCCGGTGCGTGGGTCGAACAGCGCGGGTGCGGTCCGCGAACCGCCACGAAAGAGCAGCTCGGCATCTCCGGTTTTCAGGTTGTAGAGGTAATAACCGGAGTCGAGGCTGAGGGCGCCCGACCGCCGGATGATCACCTTGTCGGGGTCCATTGGCAGCATGTCCACCAGCGACGCGGTGCCCGCAAGTTCCAGGCAAATGCGGGTATTCCTGCTGATCCCCAGGTCGCGCTTGTCGCTGGCGAACGCTTCGTCGAATTTCTTCTGATCGAGACCGGTCAGGTACGCCTTGGCGACGAAAGTCCTGGTCGCCCCCGTGACCTTTCCTTCGCCACATCCCCCCAGCTGGCCGGTCCACTCCTGCCGGGCGATCGCAAGGATCTTGTCCGCTTTCAACGCAAACGCCGCGATGAACTGCATCTTGCCTTCGCCACCGGAAGGGGTCACCACCCTTGGGGGCGCGGGCAGCGAATCGGTGTCCCAGACGGCCAGCGCCGTCTGGTCCTTGTTGTCGGGCGAGGGAATGAGACCGACCAGATGCTCGCCATCCGGACTCATGGTCACCGATTGCAGCGCCGGGAGCCGCGCGAGGTCTTCGATGGGAATCGGCGCGGAAGCGTGGGCCGGGTGGAGGCCCAGCGTCGCCGCCAGCAGTGCGCCAGCGAGACCGCGAGAAAACGTGCGTTGCATGTGCGTGCTACCCCTCATGTTTCGAATGCGTGTGCTCCGTCGCATGCAACCACCGCGTGCAATCCCGGCCATGGAGCAAGGATTGTATCGATCGCGGATGCCGCGGGCGACGGACCAAAAAAAAGGAGGCGACGGGAAGTCGCCTCCTCCAGGAAAGCGCGGTCTTCCTCCAATCAGAGCTCGAAGTTCAGGCGCGCGAAGTAGGTACGGCCAAACCAGTCGTACTGCGAAGCGTTGAGCGGCACGTTGCCCTTGCGGGTATCCACGCCGTCGGAGATCAAGTCCGGCTTCTTGTCGAACAGGTTGCGTACACCGAACAGGATGCTGATCTTGCCCATGTCGTACTTCGCGGACACGCTGTGATAGAAGCGCCAACCTGCCTTGATGTCGCGCGCGGCGCCTTCGTATCCGAAGTAGGTGAAGATGCCGTCCAGGTCCTTGTTCTCGGTACTGCTGACGTACCTGCCCTGCCAGGTATACGTCCAGTCCCCGCGCTCGAGGCTCACGTGTGCGAGACCGACCGTCTTGGGCCGGCCGATGTACCCGACGAAATCCGTGGAAGCGAAACCGCTCGCTTCCGACGTACTGAACAGTTGCTGGGTGTCTTCGATCGTGTACGTCACCTCCGCATCCGCCTTCAGCTTGCCGAACGAAAAGTCGTCGCTGTAGTTCATCTGCAGGTCGTAGCCACGGGTCCGCTCGCTGTTGATGTTGATGAAGGTCGCGTGGATATCGGTGATCTGGTTCGCATTGGCTGCCGCATCCGGCGGGTTTCGATGGAACAGGTTGCAGAAGCTGTTCGGATAGATCGGCCGACCGTAGCATCCGAAGGTGATGTCGCCGGCATCGAGGGTTCCGATTTCTCCGCGAATGTTGTAGTCGAAATAGTCCAGGGCGAGGTTGAAGTTTCCGAAGGTCGGCGTCCACACGAAACCAATGGACTTGGCGCGGGACGTTTCGGGTACCAGGAAGCCCTTGCCGCCACCCTGGAAGACCGTGGCACTTGACCCGCCACCCGCATAATCGGCCGGTATGCCGGCAGCCGCACAGTTGGTCTGCAGGAAGGTGTTCGTGCTTTCGCCCCAGAGGATGCAAGGGTCGACCTGCAGCTGGCTCAAGAACCCGGACTGATTGCCGAGATACAACTCGTACAACGCTGGCGCACGGTAGGATGTTCCGATCGTGCCGCGCACGCGCCAGGTTGGCGTGATCTGCCAATTCAGGCCGTACTTCCACACGTTGTCGGTGTCGCCCACGCTGGCGTACTTGAATACGCGCGCGGAAATGTCGGCGGACAGCGACTCGATGGCCGGCAGGCCTTTGAGCAGCGGTATACCGACTTCGCCAAAGGCTTCCGTGACGTGGTCGGCGCCCTTGGTTTCCTGCGCCGAGGTGAACCCCCACTCGTAACCCGCGGCATTGTTCGGATCGGGAACATCGTCGATCTTGAAGTGGCGGTATTCGGCGCCGAATGCTCCGGTTACCGCGCCCGCCGGCAACTCGAACATGTCACCGGTGACCACGGCGTTGATGGTGCTCTGGGCGTATTCCGTGCTGCCTTTCGTCGGCAGCCCCACCGCGTCGATCAGTTGGTTCATGCAGCGTCCGCTCAGGACGCACGGATCGAAGTAATCGATGGGCGGAAGATCGAGCGTGTTTGAAGCCTCTGTCAGGTCCCCGCTGACGCGGGAATCGATGCCCATGTGGCCGTAATCGCCGTCGGATCGGCTGTGCGTGCCATTGACCTGCCAGGTCCAGCTGCTCGACCCGAAGCCGCCGTCCAGCTGGGTCCTGAGGTAGTAGTAGTCGACCTCGACCTTGTCATTCGAAGTGAACGGCATGATCGGCAGGTAGTAACCCCCATCGTTCGGGTTGAAGACGGTGGGGAAGAACTGGCGAAATCCCCGCGTCTCGGTGAGGCGATGGTCGTACAGGAACTGGTTGGTCCAGTTGACGCTGCCGAACGTGAAAAGGCTGCTCGCGTACAAGCTTGTGTTGCGGTTTTCGTTGATGACCCATTCGTTGCCGGAGAACGGGTAGTTCAGGACGTCCTCGTAATACGCGCCGGCGGGATTGCCATCGTCATACCGGCCGTTGTGACGCGGACGGTAGCCGGGGAAGGGTCCGATCGTGACGCCGTCCGGCGAGGGGACGTAGCGCGTACCGAAGTCGAAATAGTCGATGATCGTGTTGGCGTAGAGATTCCCGGTGCTGCACCCGCCCAGCGCGGTGTTCCCGATGATCGAGTGGTCCGCGCGGTCGATGCGCGCCCCATCCTTGCCCCAAGCCATGTCTTGCGGGCACTTGAAATAATCGCGCTGGCCGAGCGCAAGCGGACGCTGGTCCTGGACCTGTGCCGCGAACATGATGTTGCCGTTGTCGAAGTTCCAGCCCGTGCCGATGGACGCGTTGTACTGCTCGCCACCGTCGTGTTCTGGGGCATACACGCCGAAGGTCATCTCGGTGTGGTCGAGCCGCTTCTTGGTGATGAGGTTGACCACGCCGGAAATTGCGTCCGAACCATAGATCGAAGACGACCCGTCCTTCACGATTTCGACGCGCTGAAGGATGACGTCCGGAACGACGTTGAGGTCGAAACCGGCACCCGTCTGGCCGCGTGTTCCGGCGGGCCCGGGCCGTTGGCCATCCATCAGCACCAATGTGCGGTTGGAGCCCAAGCCGCGCAGGTCGATGGTCTGGATCCCGGTGCCGCCGCCCACGACGAAGCCGCTGAACTGATTGTTGATCTGCGTGGCCCCGGCAGCAACGGCCGTCGACTGGAGGATGCTGGCCGTATCGAAGGAGCCGGTCGCGATTTGGGCCTGGATCGGAACCACCTGGACGGGAACGACCGTTTCGTACTCGGGCCGAGCCAGCAGCGAGCCCGTCACCGTCACGGACTCGAGGGTCTGCGGTTTCTGGTTCGACGTGTCCTGCGTGTTTTCCTGGGCGGAGTCGCCCGTGGTCGTGGACTGATCCTGCGGCTGCTGCGGCGCGGGATTGTCTTGGGCAAATGCCGCGCCCGTCATGATCAGGCTGGCGCAAATGGCCGAGGCCAAGAGCTTGCGATTCATCAGAAAGTACTCCCCGGTGATGCTGGTTTCGGTTGCGGGTCGGTGGAATGTCCGATCCGTTCGATAGTGAGGCCGCGCCGGCCCGTCGGCCCGCAGCATAAGTGATTGATTTCCTGAGAATTCGCGTCAAAAGTGATCTTAACGCGCAGTTCACACTAGCAATAACTTAATGCAGACGCAACACGCGTGAAAGATTCGCGAATGGTTGCCCGTGGGAACGCCCCGTGCCCCCCGACTCGCCGCCGGGGCTGGAAGTGAAAGCACTCCCGGCGCAAGGCGCGATGGTGTGTCTGGCGAACGTACCCGGCAGCGGCCCGGCACGCGGAACAAGACCCGCCCTGCCCGGTGGCGCCCCGTGACCAACGCGTGCGGCTGGCACAATGGCGGGATGCACCTTACAGCGCTTCGGAGATGACGATGGACCAAGATTCCGCCTCCTGCGCCTGCAGCTCTGGGCGGCCGATCCCGGCAAATGCTCCCGGCGCAGTCGCCACCACCGTGGCGCGACCCTGATGGCAGCCGTTCCGGCAGTCGGGCGCTTCGACTCCGACCTGTTGTGGCAAAAGGCCCAAGCCGCACTCGCGCGCGGCCAGTTGCAGGAGGCGCGCCAGGTGCTCACCGCCTACAAGGCGTTGGGCCGCGGCGGCGGCATCCACGTGCACCTTCTCGCCGGGCAGATCGCGCTCATCGAGGATCGCGTCCGCGATGGGGACCGGGATGTCCTCGATGGCGCACGCGTCTCGCCCGACGATCCCCAGGCGTTGGCGGCGGTCACGGGCATGCTGCTGCAACTGGGCGAGAACGTCGCGGCGCTCGAATGCCTGGACCGACCGATCCTTGCCGGCTGCGAAGACCCGTTGTTGCTGATGCAACTGGCGGCGCATCGCAGGCGGTTGCAGCAGCACGCCGAGGGGCTGGTGCTGCTGGACAAGGCGAAGTCGCTGGGGTGCGACGACGCTGCCCTCCGGTACATGCGGGGCGAAGCCCTCCTGCACAGCGGCCGGCTCGAGGAGGCCGAGGCGGAACTCGCTTCATGCCTGGCCGATGCGCCGGAGCGCGGCCGGGTCGCGGTGCCGCTGGTCGGGCTGCGCCGGCAGACGCCCGGGCGCAACTACCTCGCTGCGCTGGATGCCGGCACCCGCATGGCGCCGCCGGGCACGAGCGACCAGGTGGCATTCGAATTTGCGCGCTACAAGACGCTGGAAGACCTGGGGCGCGATGACGAGGCCTGGCAGGCCCTCGTGCGCGGCAACCAACTGATGCATGCCCGGCTGCCGGAGCGGCTCCGGCGACCGCAGCCTTTGTCCGACCGGTTCCTCGAAGCCTGGCCGGCCGTGGGCCGCGATCCCGCGCCCGCTGCGGAACCCGGTCCACAACCGATCTTCATCATCGGCATGCCGCGGTCGGGTACCACGCTGCTGGAGCGCATGCTCGGCAACCACTCCCAGGTCGCGGCTGCCGGCGAGTTGATGGATTTCGTCCTCCAGTTGCACTGGACGGCCGATACCCGCAACCTGACCGGGCAGGCGTTCATGTCGCGCCTGCCGGGTCTCGATCACGGCGAACTGGGCCGCCGCTATCTCGCTCAAACCCGGTGGTACGGCCGCGGCAAGGCCTTCTTCATCGACAAGCAGCCACCCAACTGGATGTGGGCCGCCGCGATCCACCGGGCATTGCCGCGGGCACCGATCCTCAACCTGGTGCGCGACCCGATGGATGTCTGCTTCTCGCACTGGCGCACGTATTTCGGCGAGAGCTGCGCTTACAGCTACGACTTCCAGACACTCGCGGGCGTGTACCACGACTATCGGCGCGCGATGGCGCAGTGGCATCGCAGCATGCCGGGCGCGATCCTCGACGTGCCCTACGAGCAACTGGTGCACGACCCCGATGCCACCCTGCGCAAGGTGTTCGACTTCTGCGGGCTGGCATGGGAGCCGGGCTGCGCGGATATCACCCGCAATGCCGCACCGAGCGCGACGCCGAGCGCGGCGCAGGTGCGTTCGAGCCTGCACACCCGCGGATTCGGCGAGTGGCGCCGCTACGAGTCGCAATTGCAATCGCTGGCCGATGCGATAGCGGCTGGGGGGGAAATCGGCTCCCGAAACGAGGGTCGCTCGACGTCGGGTTCCTGATACCTTGTACGTTGTGGATACACCTGCAGACAACCGATGGTCCCGGATCGACCGGTACCTCGCAACGCGGCAATTTGACGCCGCCCGGGCCGAGCTTGACGCCGTCCTTGCCTCCGATCCCGCATCGGCGCCCGCGCACCTGTTGCTGAGCGGCGTACACAGCGCGGAGAACCGCCCGCGACTGGCCGCGAGCCACGCCCTCGAGGCGGCCCGTCATCCACCCGCGGATCCGATGCTCTTGGGCGAGCTGATCGGCGGGTTGCTGAAGGTCGGCGAGATGGTCGCGGGGCGACGCCTCCTCGACGATCCGGCGATCGCCTCGAGCGCCGATCCGAACGTCCTGGTGCGTGCGGCCCGGCAGCGGAAGGCATTGGGCGAACACAAGGTCGCGCTCGCGCTGATCGAGCGCGCCGCTCGTGCAGGCGCGCGCGGCCCGACCTTCCTGTTCCAGCGCGCGACGCAACTCTTGTTCAACGGCCGGATCGAAGAGGCCGAAGCCGACCTGGAGCAGTGCATCGCGTCGGGGTCGCCGCCGACCCGGGCGTACCTTGAGCTCGCCACCCTTCGCACCCAGACGGCGCAGCGCAACCACCTGCGCGCGATCAAGCTCGCCATGGACCGCGTCGATCCCAAGACCGAGGACTACGCCTTCCTCGAGTTCGCGTACTACAAGGAGCTCGAGGACCTCGGCCGGTTCGCCGATGCGTGGCGCGCGCTCGAACGCGGCAACGCCGTGTTGCACGCGCTGATGCCGTACGACCCCGAGCACGAGGCGGCGATGTTCGACCGCCTGATGGAAGTCTGCACGCCCGACTTCCTGCAGGCCGAAGCGGTCGCTTCGGACGGCCCCCAGCCGATCTTCGTGCTGGGCCTGCCGCGTTCGGGTACCACGGTGCTGGAGCGGATCCTCGGCAACCACTCGCGGATCGAATCCGCCGGCGAGCTGGTGGCCTTCCCGCGCGCGCTGGCCTGGATGGTCGACCATGACCCCCCGGGCGTGATGGATGACGTCACGGTCGAGCGGCTGGTCGACGCCGACTGGCCAGCCATCGGTCGAAGGTATCTCGAACAGACCCGGTGGCACGCGCGTGGCAAGGCGTTTTACGTGGACAAGCTGCCACCCAACTGGATCCTGGCGGGCCTGATCCACAAGGCATTGCCGCATGCTCGCATCATCAACCTGATGCGCGAGGGCGTGGAAGTCTGCTTTTCCAATTGGCGCGCCTGCCTCGGCACGCACCCGGAGTACCGGTACGCGTATGACCTCGGCAGCCTGGCCGCCCATTTCCGGCAACACCGGCGCCTGATGGCGCATTGGCACCGCGTGATGGCCGGAAAGATCCTCGACGTGGATTATGCGAGCCTGGTGCGCGATCCGGCGGAGACCGCGCGCAAGATTTTCGCGTTTTGCGGCTTGCCCTTCGAACCGCATTGCACCGACATCGCCGGCAATCTGTCGCCGGTGTCATCGCTGAGCGCACCGCAGGTGCGCGAGCCCATCCACACGCGGTCTTCCTCGAGCTGGAAACCCTACGCTGCGCAACTCGAGCCGCTGGTCCGCGCCTTGTCCGCCTCGGCGGGATAAGGCTGCCGCGCCCGCAATTGTCCCGGTCGCCTGCGGCTTCACCGCCCGCGACTCCACTCCGTTGTTGCGGGGCCGCAAACACCGACGCCGCGGGTGGCCTGAAGGGCGAGCGCCGAGGCAGCGCGAGTCAGTCCGTTTTGTCGCTCGGCAAAGATCAAGCCGGATTCCGGCTTCCCCCGCAAGAAGCGCGGCGGCTCTGGAATGACGATGATTTGCGGACATGCGGCGCCGATCTGGTTCCCTGGATCGTCTGCCGGTCCGTGCAAAACGGGCCCTGCGCATGCGCTGCCTTGACGTGTCCCGCCGGCCCACAAAAAAGCGGCCCCGTTGCCGGGGCCGCGAAGGTGCATCGTTGCAGCTTTGCTCAGAACTTCTGGTTGTACCGCACGTAGTAGAACCGGCCGATATCGAATCCGCCGTAGTACGGAGCGATGCTCGAGCTCGGGGCGCTGTACAGGATCGGCCCGAAGCGGTCGAACACGTTGTTCACACCGAGCGATACCGTTGCCTGGATCGGCGCGATGGTGTAGCGGACCTGCAGGTCGTTGAACGCCGTGTCGCCGGTGATGTTGATGTTGGACACGACGCCGTTCTCGTAGTGTCCGGGGGTGTTGCATTCCGGGCCGCCTTCGGACGTGTTGTCATACGAGCACTGCTCCTTGATCGCCGAGTACAGGCGCGTGGTCCAGGTCGCACCCCAGTTGCCCAGCGACCAGTCGAGGCTCGCATTCACGCGGTAACGGAAGGCACTACCCCAGCTGTTGGAGTGGTTGAGCGGCGTATCCGGCAGGTTGTCGGGCTTCTGGTTCTGCAAATCGTAGTACGTGCCCTGGAAGTTGAACGTGAACAGGCCGAACGACGTTTGCGGAAGCTGGTAGCGAATCCCGAGGTCTTCACCCTTCACCCGGATCATTCCGGCGTTCTTCTCGCCCGTGAGGGCGTAATCGATCACGCCATTGGGGCCGCGCGTGAACAGTGAGCTGGAGCAGCGGCTGACGACACCGAGGACATAGCAGTCGTTCAACACGCTGCCGATGCTGTCTCCGGAGATCGCGTTGGTGATGATGATGTCGAAGTAGTCCGCGGTGATGTCCAGCTTGCCCCACGAGGCGGGGATCCAGCTCGGGCTGTACACGATCTGCGCGTTCCGGTTGAGCGCCTTTTCGGGCTGCAGGTTCGGGTTGGAACCCGAGAAGAACTGCGTGCCCGTCTGGCAGGGGTACGACCCGCACAACTGGCCGCCTTGCCCCAACTGACGGAAGCTTGCCGCATTGGCGATACCGGCCTGATCACCGATGCCGCCCGAGCAGCGTGCTTCCACCTCTGGATTGCTGCCGGCCTGCTGGGTGATGTCGCACGGATCGGTGTAGAACGCGAAGTCGCCGCTCAGGCCGCCGTACAGGTCGGAGATCTGCGGCGCACGGAAGCCGTGGGCGATGGTGCCGGCGATCATCAGGTCCTGGATGGGACGCCAGGTCAGGCTGATCTTGTCGTTGGTGGTGCTGCCGAACGACGAGTACTTCTCGTGGCGCACGGCTGCATCGAGTGACAACGACTGGAAGAACGGCATATCCGCCAGCAGCGGAACGCTCACCTCGAGGTATTCCGACTTGACGTCGTACTGGCCGCCGGTCGGACCCACGCTGAGGTCGGTATTGAGGGCACTCTGCCGGAACGGGCCCGGAATGTACTTGCCCTCCTCCTTGCGGTACTCCACGCCCAACGCGACCGCGAGGTCGCCCGCCGGCAAGGTCACGATCGAACCGGTGAGGTTTGCCGTGTAGTCGGTCGTCTTGGTGGTGCCCGTGTCGGCGAAGATCGGGAACAGGAACGTCTGCAGATCAGGATTGCCCGTCAGCGAGCCCGGACCGGTGTAGTCGGCCTGGATCAGCGGGTTCCAGGGGACGCAGGAGCCCGGCGTGGCGCCGTACGGAATCGGATCGGTGGCGGTGCCGCATTCCACCCGTCCGGTGGTCGTATTGAGGTACGACGGCCCCAGGGCTTCGGCGGTGGCGACCAGGTTGAAGTTGCCGCGGCTGCGCCGCAGGTAGCGGTTCTCGTTGGTGTAGCCGCCGATGTCCCAGTTCCAGTTGTGGTCGCCGATGTTGAAGTCGCCCGAGAACGCGCCGCCGAACCGGTAGGTGGTCAGGCTGTCATGTTCGGAGCGCGACACTTCCCAGCCACGGCGGTAGAACAGCAGGTTGCTGTCCGGCTTTTCGCCGTTGCCGTTGGGGCCGTTCCCCAGAGGATTGAAGTAGCTGTCGGGCGACAGGCCGATGATGGTGCTGCTGCCCGGGAGCGTGAAGGCCGGCTGGAACGGGTAGCCCGCGTCTTCCACGTAGGTCGTACGATCGTTGTAGAGGATGTTGGACTGGAAGTGGACGTGGTCGTTGAAGTCCCAGCTGCCGCTGACGAACAGGGTCTTGCGCTCCGTCCCGGAGTTGTACATGTACTTTTCGTTGGTGTTGGTGGTGTCCGGCGACCCCGAGGTGAAGTCGGAGGGGTGGTAGTCACCGTCCGGACCGATCTTGGTGTAATCGCCACCGGGGTTCGGCGTGCAGAAGTAGTAGTCGCACATGCCGTACAGCGCGTAGGTCGTGGGGTTGTAATTGAAGAACACGCCCTGCTTGCCGACGACGGTCCATCCGGCATTCGGATGGTAGGGACCCTTCGGGGTCGCGGAGAACCAGCGGTCACGGGCCCAGACCGGATCTTCTTTGGCGTACTCGGCCGACAGCATCACCGAGCCCTTGTCGCCGCGGGCGCCGATGGTCATCGAGTAGGTCTGCTTCTGGCCGTCGCTGTTTTCGTCGTACTGGCCGACGTAGCCCGAAACCTCGGCTCCGGTGAAGTTGTCGCGCGTGATGATGTTCACCACGCCACCGATGGCGTCCGAACCGTAAACGGCCGAGGCGCCGTCCTTCAGGACGTCGATGCGTTCGATGGCGGCAATCGGGATCTGCTGCAGGTCGGCAAGGCCGCCCGTGGTGGTGCCGAGGCGATGGCCGTTCAACAGCACCAGGGTGCGCGAGGCGCCGATGTTGTGGATGTCGACGTAGTAGCCGCCGACCGCCTCGCCGGATGCGAGCACGTCGGCGCGGCTGATCGCGGGCGAGCCCGTCACCGTCAGGTTCTGCAGGATGTCGGCGACCGACGTGAAGCCCTGCTTCTGGATGTCATCGTGGGTGATCGCGATGACCGGCTGCGCGGTGGCGAGCTGGGCTTCGCGGATGTGCGAACCGGTGACCGTGATCGTCTGCAGGGTCGCCGGCTGCTGGGTCTGCGCCTGCGGCGCAGGATTGTCTTGAGCGTACGCCGTTCCTGCAACGAGCAGGCTGGCGCAAATGGCCGAGGCCAAGAGCTTGCGGTTCATCAGGAGTACTCCCCAACTGGTTTTCGGGTTGTCGTTGTCCGCCGCGCCCATGGACTTGCATGGCGGACCGAACTTTTGCGTGGCGTGGCACCCGTAAAAAACACCGGCTTTGAGCCCCATTGCGGGGTCCACGTCACGAAAAGCGAGGCTGACGTTAGCGTCCCCTTAACTATTTTGCAACTCCCCGGAAACCTCACGGACAATCCGGTTCACGTTTTCTTAACACCTGCGACGGACCCGATTTCGCCTTTCACCCTCAATAGTCCGACCCCAACGATCGGCCTGCCCTCACGTTTTGGCGACGCGAAATACTGATGATGGCTCCCGAGTGCCCGGCTTTCGAAATGCAATGGTCGGCGCTAAGATGAAAAGTCCGGCCGCGCTTGCGCAGGCCCCTCGTCACGTTGCCGGCGGTTCTTTTGGAGCGCCGGTCCCATTTTGAGGAATCCCCATGCGAAAGGTTGTTCTTGTTCCGTTGTCTGTCGCCGTGGCCGCTCTGCTGTTGGCCGGGTGCGGGACGTCCGGCCAGTCCGGGAACTCGTCGGCTGCAGCGGGCGCGTCGGCGGGCGCGGCGGGCACCCCCGCAACGGCCGCGACGGCCGTCACGGGGCAAGTGACGCTGGAAACACAGAACATCCCGGTGAGCCCGCAGGCCAAGCTCGAACTCTCGCTGGTGGACGTGACCCAGCAACCCGGCGTCACCGTCAACAAGCAGGATTTCAATCCGCCGACGTTCCCGCAGACATTCCGGATTCCGTTCTCGTCGTCGGCGATCAACGCGAACGACCTTTATGTGTTGCAGGCGACGATGCAGGACAATGGGCGCACCTGGTCCACCAAGCTGCAGCAACCGGTGCTGACCCACGGCCAGCCGGCCCACGTCACCATCACCTTGGCAGCCGAGCCGACCCCGTCCGAGAAGATGCTGTCGGATTTCGAGGACGCCAAGCGCCAGACCGGCGGGATGAAGGTGAAGTCCGGCACGTCGAGCAAGATCGGCGAGTCGCGGAGCTGGCAGGTGTTCAGCGACGTCCATGGGGTCGAGTTCATCATCGTGCAGGTCAACCAGGCGGACAAAGGCTTCACCAAGACCGAATTCGCGTATCGCGACGGCCTGCCCTGGGTGGTCGTACGCGAACACATGCCCAAGCCGGATGCGGCGCCCACCTCGACCGAAAAGGCAGGATGGGATTCGCAGGGCGTGCTGGTGCTGAAGCAACAGATCAGCGACGGCAAGACCACCACGCTTTCGGATGAGGACGCCAGCGCGCTGCACAAGCAAGCCGAAGCCGAATACAAGAAGTTCGCGAAGAACCACTGAGCAGCCGCATCGACCCCTTCCTCCGGAAGGGGTGGCAACGTGTCCACAAGGCCGCGCGAATGCGCGGCCTTTGCTTTATTGCCCCTTCGCCAGCTAAGCGAACGCGAAGCGTGAGAGGGGGATGGCTTTTGGCCGCCTCTTCCCCCTTTGCAAGCGAACGGCAGAGCGAATGGCTCTTTTGCTCCGATAGCATCCCCCGATGCCGTCTGCTTCCTCAGACGCCATCGACCCCTTCCTTCGGAAGGAGTGGTCGGCAGTGCGCGGCCTTTCCTTCATCCCCCTTCGCTTGCGAAGGGGGATCGGAGGGGGATGGCTTTGCGCGGCGTTGCAAGCGGGGCGCCTGAGGCGAACACTATCCACCGCACGCGCCGGCGGCAGTGCCCGTCCATGCCGAAAACGAATGCGTAAGCAAAAAGGCCGCTTGCGCGGCCTTTTCGTCGGAACCCATTGGCGCTCAGAATCGCAGCCTGGCGCCGATGTTCAGGCTGTTGACGCTCTGCGTCGAATCCGAGAAGCGGCCTTCGTAGCCGATCCAGCCGGAAAATCCCGGGGTGAAATCGGCGGCCAGCCCGACGCCGGCGGTGCCCCAGTTGTCGTCGGGGGCGAATCCAGGCAATGCAAAGGTGCCGGGCATCGTGACCAGGCCCGCCGAAACGTCGCGCGGATCGGCGCCGTAGTCGTGGTTCCAGGCGACGCGCGCGAACGGATGCAGCAACGCGTTGCCGGCCTGCAGGTTGGCGGTCAACTGCCAGCCGAGCGTGCCGATCGTTGCGGTGCGCTCCTGCGTGCCGAAGGTCATTGCGGTGGCGTCGGAGCCGTTCTCGCTGAAGCCGTCGAGTTTGATGCGCTGCCAGGAAAGGTCGCCGTAGGGGCCGGTGCGCCAATTGCCGAAGTCGATCCACCAGCCGCCGGTCAGCGCGAAGGCCGTGTGCGAGCCGGAGGTGCTCCCTTCCTCGTAGCGGACGGTCGGACCGATCGGGATATTCCGGTGGATGTTGCTGTAGCCGAGGTGTCCGAAGCTTCCGATCGCGCCCACGTATCCCTGATGGGCCCAGTTCCACATCACGTAGCCGCTGGCGAGGATGTCCTGGAGCTTGAAACCGCCCGCGTTGCCGGCGAAGTCGTCCTTCTGCTGGCCAATGGTCAACGCCATTCCGGCGGTCACCATGTCCGAAGGATGGACGTCCGCGCCGATGTTGAGGGTGTTGACGTTGTTGCTGCTCTCGGGCGAATTGACCTGCGCATCGAGCCCCTGGTGCGCATGGTCGTAGTTGGCCCACAGCCTCAAGCCGTTGCCGGGTGCCGTGGCCATGCTGTTGATGGCTTGGTCGACGATCGAGCGGTTGAGGCTCTCGTTGACTTGCAGCGGCGCCTCGGCCAGCAGCGACATCTGGCCCGGGGCGATGACGATCGATTCCGCGTACTGCGCCAGCATCGCGTGGGCGGCGGTGGTCGGATGCACGCCGTCGGCGAACAGGTACGTGTTCTCCGTGCCCGGCTGGTAGGTGACGGTGGCGCCGGGCGTTCCGGCCGGCAGGCATTCGAACGAGCTGCCGTCGCCGCCCGTGCAGGCCGGCTCGGTGACATTGGTGAAGCCGTAGCGACCCGGATCGGCAATGATTTCGTTGAGCATCGCGAAGGTGTTGACCGGGATGATGTTGACGCCGGTGCCGGCGAGACCCGCATTCAAGGTGTTGTTGAAGGTCAGTGCCAGTCCGGTGAGCTGGGCCGCGGACTCCGGGCCCTGGGCAATGCCCGACGGGGTCAGGCCGATGTTGGGGAGGTTGAACACCATGACGTAGCGCGCGCCGGAGTTCCCGAGCTGCTGGATCATTCCCACCTCGGTCGCGGCTGCCTGCTGGATGCTCGCCTGGGCCTGGTCGGCGGTCATCAGGCTGGATACACCGGCGCCGGCGAGCACCGCCGCCGTGACCTGTTCGGTGACCGCCGGCGTGATCTGGGCCGTGAACGCGGCGATGGCGTCGGGATCGTTCGGGATCAGGCCGAACGTGATCGCCTGCTGGACCTGCGCCGCGATGGCCTGTTGGATCAAGGTCTGCGCCGTCGCGGCGGCAACCACCGAGGTGCCGGCATAGAAAATGTCGTTCGCGCCGCCCCAGACCGAATACAACGCGTTCGGATCCGCCTTGCCGCCGGTCGCCTGCAGGTACAGCCCGAGCTGGGACGGCAGCGTCGGAACCGTCGAGGGCGTGCCGGGCGAGTTGTTCACCAAGCCGGCGCCGCCGAACGCGAAATCGGTGCCGCCCGCCAGCGAAGGCGCCACCGGTGACCCGAAGTAGCCGGCGATTTCCTCGACGCCCACCTGCCCGGGGTTGGTGGTGAACCGCATGATCTGCGGCAGTTCCATCGCGAGCGACAGGTTGCCGTCGTCGCTCAGGCTGTCACCGAACACCACGACCTGGTCGAACAGGCCTGCATGGGCGGAAGGCTGCGCGGGGGGCGCGGATTGCGCGAACGCGGCGGAGCTTGCGAGCGCCAGCGCCACGGCGCAGGCGAGGTGACGGGGGCGAAGCATTCGGGGAATCTCCCAGCGCCGGAGTGGCGGAACGCCGCAAGCCTAATACAGACGTTTGTTTTATTCCATCCGCCGGCGTATGGCGGAAGCGTCGCGCTTGCGGTCTGCCGTCCGCCGGCCGCGCGGCGCTGAACGCCCGGCCAGCGATGGTCGCGCCGGTGCCCACCACCATCCGGGACGCATCCTCGCCAGGGTGCGTCCTGCGGGCGTGAGCCATCGCACCGGGCGCGTCAAGGGCGTGGCCAGCTTGTCCATGAACCGCGTGGAGAAGAATGCAGCGATCAGCGCGCCGCCCGCCACGCACAGCAGCACCTGCAGCGGCGGCGCCACCAGTTGCGTGAGCCATGCGAAGACCCCGGCAGCAAGCAGTCCCCGGATCAGGAACCCGTGCATCAGATAAGTGGTCAGGCTGCGCCGCCCGAACCCGGCCCACACCGGGCGGCGCGGGACGAGGGTGATGGCCGCCAAGGCGCATCCGGCGGACGCCGTCAGCAGGGCCAGCCGGATCGCGGAGCCGGGCACGGCATCCACGTGAAGTGTCGCGTAGCCGACCGATGCGTAGAGCCATTGCGGATCCAGCCCGCGCAGCCACCACGCCCCCACCCCCGCGGCAGCCAGCACCAGCACCGCGCAAACCCTCGCCCCACGGGCCGCGCCGAGCCGCTGCAACTGCTGCGCCCCGATCCGGTGGCCGAGCAGGAACAACGGAAAGAACACCAGCGTGCGGGACAGCGAGAACGGGTACCCGATCCACGGCGCGAGGCCTGCGGCCAGCGCGATCGCGACCGCCACCGGCAGGGCCCAGCGGTGCGTGAACAACGGCAGCATCAGCCGCCAGCACACGAGGCTGGGCAGGTACCACAACAGCCAGTACGGCGTGAGGTAGCCCTGCGACCAGTCGTTGCCCGGGAACAGCAGGGCATCCCAGGCCGGGTAGAGCGTCTGGAAGATGACGTAGGGCACCAGCAGCCCGGTCGCCAGCCCCAGCAATCGCCGGCGCGTCAGCGCACGCTTCGACAGCGCGCCGGAGATCAGGATGAAGCCCGGCATGTGGAACAGGTAGATCCAGCGGTACAGCGTGTCCGAGAATGGCCCCGTGTGCACCAGTTGTTCCAGCAGGTGGCCAACCACCACCAGCGCGATCAAGGCGAAGCGCGCGTTGTCCAGCGCCAGGTAACGTTCAGGCCGGCGGTTTGGCCGCGGCGCGCCCGCGGCGAATTCGTGCGAGATGCGCCGGCCCACGCGACGCAAGGGACGATAGACGGTCTCGGTCCAGGTGGCGGTGGCTTCGCGGATCATCCGCGCGGTGTTCCTCCGTATGGACGCAGCCGTGCCTGTGGCCGGTAGCCCATGAAATGGATTGCGGCGCTGCGCCGTGCGTGCATTGCACGCCTCGACCATGATTGCGGCGGGCGCGTTAACGAGGTCCGAACGCCGCCGGCGTTGAGTCCAAGTAGGCCGGCTCAAGGCGCGCATCAAGTAGGCCGGCTCAAGGCGCGCAGCGACGGAGCCGGCACAGCGGATTTGGCGCGCCGGTTTGCCTTTGCCGGCTCCGCCCTTCGGGCGTGAGCCGGCCTACGCCAACGGTCCGCCCTGCAATCCGGGATGATGCGCCTACGCGGCGCGCTGGCGATGCAGGTGCACCAGCAGCAGCGAAATCGCCGCCGGCGTGACGCCGCTGATCCGGCGCGCCTGCCCCACGGTCGCGGGACGCACGCGCTTCAATTTCGCCGACACTTCGGCGGACAATCCGCGCACGCGGTCGTAGTCGAAGTCGTCCGGAATCGCCGCGGACTCGTGCTGGCGCTGGCGCTCGATTTCGTCGCGCTGGCGTTCCAGGTAACCGGCGTATTTCGCCTGCACCTCGACCTGCGCGGCGACGTCCTCGCGCGCGACGGCGGGACCGAAACCGTTCGTGGCCACGAGCGTGGTGTAGCCGAGTTCCGGGCGGCGCAACAACTCCAATGCGTTGGCCTCGTGCGACAGCGTGATCCCGCGCTGCAACTGCAGCGCCGCACCGAGCGCATTGACGGGTGTCGCCCACAGCGACTTCAAACGCGCGGTTTCGCGTTCCACCGCTTCGCGTTTCGCGCGCATTGCATCGAAACGTTCCCGCGGCACCGCGCCGAGTTCGAAACCCTTTTCCGACAGGCGCAGGTCGGCGTTGTCTTCGCGCAGATGCAAGCGGAACTCGGCGCGCGAGGTGAACATCCGGTACGGCTCGATCGTGCCGTTGGTGGTGAGGTCGTCGATCAGCACACCGATGTAGGCTTCGTCGCGGCGCGGCCACCAGGCTTCCTCGCCGCGCGCCGTCCGCGCGGCGTTCAACCCGGCGACCAGGCCTTGCGCCGCGGCTTCCTCGTAACCCGTGGTGCCGTTGATCTGGCCCGCGAAATACAGACCCGCGATGGCTTTGGTTTCGAGCCACGGGTGCAGTCCGCGCGGATCGAAATAGTCGTATTCGATCGCGTAGCCCGGACGCGTGATGTGCGCGCGCTCGAAGCCCGGGATCGAATGCACCAGTTCCGTCTGCACGTCGAACGGCAGTGACGTCGAGATGCCGTTCGGATAGATCTCGATGGCGTCCAGTCCTTCCGGCTCGATGAAGATCTGGTGCGAAGCCTTGTCGGCGAAGCGCACCACCTTGTCCTCGATCGACGGGCAATAACGTGGGCCAGTGCCTTCGATCCTTCCGGTATAGAGCGGTGAACGGTCGAGGCCCGCGCGGATGATGTCGTGGGTGCGCTCGCTGGTGTGGGTGATCCAGCACGGCACCTGGCGCGGATGCTCGTCGCGCGAGCCGAGGTACGAGAACACCGGCAACGGATCGTCGCCGGGTTGTTGCTCGAACACCGAATAATCGAGCGTGCGCGCATCGATGCGCGGCGGCGTGCCCGTCTTCAGGCGATCGGCGCCCAGCGGCAGTTCGCGCAGGCGTCTCGCGAGCGTCGTTGCAGGCGGATCGCCCGCGCGACCGCCCGCATGGTTTTCCAGGCCGATATGGATCTTCCCGGCAAGGAAGGTGCCGACGGTCAGCACCACCCGCGGCGCGCGGATGGCCAGTCCCATTTGCGTGACGACCCCGGCGACGCGACCGGATTCGAGCACGAGATCATCGACGGCCTGCTGGAACAGTTCCAGGTTCGGCTGGCGCTCGACGATGTGCCGGACCGCCGCCTTGTACAGCACGCGGTCGGCCTGGCAGCGCGTCGCGCGCACCGCAGGCCCTTTCGATGCGTTGAGGGTACGCCACTGGATTCCCGCGCGATCGGCCGCGTGCGCCATCGCGCCGCCCAGCGCATCGATTTCCTTGACCAGGTGTCCCTTGCCGATCCCGCCGATGGCGGGATTGCAACTCATCTGGCCGATGGTTTCGATGTTGTGCGTCAGCAGCAACGTGCGTGCCCCGCAGCGCGCGGCCGCCAAAGCGGCTTCGGTGCCGGCATGGCCGCCACCGACCACGATCACGTCATAACGGTGCGTGGAATCCATGGGTATGTGCTTCAGTGTCCAACGGCCTGGCGATTTCGCAGGGCGGACATTGTCCGCCACCTTCCCTTGTGCCGGCGGGCAGCGCCCGCCCTGCGCCGCCCGGACCCGTCACGCTCACGTCACAAGCGGTCGCCGCGTGTCACTTGGCTCGAGCGTTTGTCCCCGAACCGAACGGTGCCGCCGCGGGCAACGTCAGCGAAGCGCGGAAACGCAGCGACCAATCGTTGCGAATTGTCACGGGCCCCGTGTGCCGCGCACGTAATCCGGCGCCTACCCGGCGACGTCACATTCTCTTGCAAATTTCCGCTGCCGTGCCCGATGGATTGGCATGCGACCTGCAGAAATACTCCCAAGCTCCGCCGACGCAGCCGCCGCGAACGGCAGGAGACCGGCAGCACGAACACCCGGTCTCCGCGTCGGCGGTAGCACCAGGAAGGAAGCACCATGAAGGCGATGCACGAAAGGAACTGGCGCCCGGCGGTCATCAGGAACAGGGGGAATCCAGAGTAACCGTGTTCCGGGCGCCAGATTGGGAAAAACATCGAGTGCCGAAGTGGCGAAAGATATCGCGACTGCCCCTTTGGCGAAAGAGTATCAGCGGATGCGGATGAACGCCACTTGAAGGATTCGGAAGGATCCGGAGGGGGTTTCCGCAAGAACAGGAGACGTGGCAATGAATTTCATCGACATGACCAACGAAGAATGGGAAGAGGTGCGTCGGCACCACGACCAGATGGTGCAGATGGGGCGGCTGGAGCTCGAGGCCGAGGAAATCCGCGAATGCCGTCCCGCCGGCTCACCGCCGGAAGCGGCGAACCATCCGGTCGGGCGCCGGCTGTGCGAACTGGACGACATGGTCTTCGGCGTCTCGCACTGAACCGATTCGGGGGGCGGAGGCGGGGAGCGCGGCGTGCCGCACTCCCCGCCTTCTTTTTGCCTGGCGCAGCGGCCGACCGCGACGTCTACTGAACCTTGGTGCCGGTGTTGGTACCGGTACGCGAAGCCGCCGGCGGAGCGGCCCGGACCGGCATGGCAGGCCGGAAACTGGGCGGCGGCGCAGCCATCGGCGCGCGGCTGACGGCCTGCGGCGCCGGCATCCTCATGGGAGCGGCCGCGGGGCGCGCAGCAGGGCTGCCGAAGGAGGTCGCACGGGGCGCCTGGCCGCCACTGTAGCGGGGCATCGCCGGGATGGCGCCGAAGCTCGGCACCGCCGCATTTTGCCGCGGCGAACGCACGTAATGGTCTTGCCGCCACGCGGTCCTCTCCATGGCGCGTTGGCGTCCGACGTTGAAATCCGGCTGCGAACCGTTTGCGGTCCGGGGATCCTCGACCGGAAGCGAGGAGGCATCGTCGTGCCGCCAGGATCCGTTGTCGTGATCGTGGTGATGGCCGTGGTGATGGTTGCCGCAGCGCCACGAACCGCATCCCCATGAGGAGTAACCGGTCGTGTACCACGGCCCCCAGTAGCCCGGGGAATTCCAGACATTGGAAATCCCGAGGTTGAAGATCCACTGCGAACCGTAATCGTAACCGTACCCGTATCCCGGTCCGTAATACCCGTAGGGACTGCTGTAAGGCCGGGTGCCGTTGTAGTAGCCATACCCGCCGGTGCCAGCGTAGTAGGGCCCTGTTCCGTAGTCGTCGTAATAGCCTTGCCCCGAGTAGGGGCCGTCGCCGGTGTAATAGCCGCTGCTGCCCGCGGCGCCCGGTTGCACGAACGAATAGCCCGTAGCGCAGCCGGCCAGCAGCAGAACCCCGGCACCAAGCACGGCCAGGCGGGCGGTGCGCGCCAATGCCCGCATTTCACCAGTTTTGCGCATGGCACACCTCCGGACGCGCCATTTCCTGTACCCGATGGTACACCTTCGGACGGTCGCGTGCAGATGCCGGGCCCGCACGTTCAGCGGACAGCTCCATGGCCCAAATCAGGCGAGGCACAACGCGGGGAAGGCCTCGGGGGAGCCTCCCCGGATTCCGTTGCACTCCATCCGGGCTACGCGGCGGGTTGCGCCGAGGGATGGCCGGCCGCCAGCATCCGCGTCAGGATCTCGCCGAGATCCGGCGAGTGCCCGCCGCGCCCCAGCAGCTCGCGCAAGGCGCTCTCGGCGGAGGCACGGCGAGCCGGCTCCAGCCGCGGCCAGTCCTCGAACGCCTTCGCGAGTCGAGCGGCCAATTGTGGATTCCCGGCGTCGATCTCGACCAGCTTGCCCGCAAACCAGCGATGGCCTGTGCCATCCGGCCGATGGAATGCGACCGGATTGGCGCGGGCGAATGCGCCGAGCAGGGCGTGCACGCGATTGGGATTGGCCAGGGAAAAGGCAGGATCGGCCTCGAGCGCCTGCACGCGCGCCAGCGTCTCGTGGACGGGGACGGTGGCCTGCAGTGAGAACCACTTGTCGAGTGCCAGTGCGTCGCCGTCGAAGCTTTCGCGGTACATGCGCAGCGCATCGGCGGCTTGCGGTGCGCCCCGGCGCACCAGCGTCGCCAGCGCCGCCAGACGGTCGGTCATGCCACGCGCATCGCGGTACTGCGCGAGTGCGTGTTCGGCACCCTGCGACGGGTCCAGCCGGGCCAGCAGCGCCAACACCCGCGACTTCAGGCGCCGGCGCGCGGCGGCATCCTGGTCGAGGGAGCCGGTTTCATTCGCGTGGAGTTCGCGGTACGCCGCGCGCAGCGCATCGCCGAGCCGCGCCGCCAGCGCATCCTCGAGCGCCTCGCGCCCCGCGTGGACGGCGTCCGGATCGAACGGCGCGTGGCGGACACCGAGCTCGATGGCCGAAGGCAGCGACAGCAGGTCCGCGAGCAGGGCTTGGTCGATCGGCTGCGCGCGCCGGGCGAACAGCCGGGCCAATGCATCCAGCCACGCATCCACTGCTGGATGTTCCGGCCGGATGGCCAGGGTTTCGTCGAAGGCGCGGCCCGCCAGTTCCTGCGCCGCGTTCCAGCGATCGAAGCCTTCGGTTTCGTGACCGAGCAGCAACGCGAGTTGTCCCGCGCTGTAGTTGAACACCACGCGAACCGGGGCGGAGAAGCCGCGGCACAGCGAAGGCGTGGGTTCCGACGCGACGTCCGAGAACACGAAGCGCTGTTCGGCGCCGTGGAGTTCGAGCACGTGGTCGGTTGAAACCCCGGAAGCGCCATCGTCCGTCCGGCACGCCAACGGGGTGCCATCGCGCGCGAACAACGTGACCCGCACCGGGATGGGCAGCGGCTGCTTGTGCGGTTGTCCGGGCGTCGGTGGCGTGTGTTGCGACAGCGTGAGCGCGTAGCGTCTGGCCGACGCGTCGTATGCACCGCTCGCCCGGACCTCCGGCGTGCCCGCCTGCGCATACCACGCGAGGTACGGGGACAGGTCCGTGTCATTGGCTTCGCCGAGGGCCCCGAGCAGGTCCTCGATCGTGACCGCCTGGCCATCGAAACGCGAGAAGTACAGGTCGGTACCGCGCCGGAAGCCATCGCGCCCGAGCTTGCCGGCGAGCATCCGGATCAGCTCGGCACCCTTCTCGTACACCGTCGCGGTATAGAAATTGTCGATCGCCTGGTATTCGGCGGGACGAACCGGGTGCGCGAGCAGCCCTGCGTCCTCGGCGAATTGTGCGCGGCGCAGGGTCGCGACATCCTCGATCCGCTTCAGCGCGGCCGAATGCATGTCCTCGCAGAACGAATGCTCGCGGAACACCGTGAAGCCTTCCTTCAGGCTCAACTGGAACCAGTCGCGGCAGGTGACGCGGTTGCCGCTCCAGTTGTGGAAATACTCATGGCCGATCACCGCCTCGACACGGCGATATTCATCATCCGTGGTGACCTGCGGGTCGGCCAGCAGGTACTTCGAGTTGAAGATGTTGAGGCCCTTGTTCTCCATCGCGCCCATGTTGAAATCATCGGTCGCGACGACGTTGAATACCGGCAGGTCGTAATTGCGGCCGTAGCTGCGCTCGTCCCAGCGCATCGCGCGCTCCAGCGCATCCATCGCGTAGTGGCAGCGACCGATCGCACCGTCTTCGGCCCACAGGCGCAGGATGACGTCGCGGCCGTCGGCGGTTCGGTACGGGCGTTCGATCTTTTCGAGGTGCCCCGCGACCAGCGCAAACAGGTAACTGGGCTTCGGATGCGGATCCACGAAGCGCGCGAAATGACGGCCATCGCCGGCATCGCCCGACTCCATCGGCTCGCCGCCCGCCAGCAACACGGGGAACCGTGCCTTCGGTGCGCGCAGGGTCACGTCGTAGCGCGCCAGCACGTCCGGGCGATCGGGAAAGAACGTGATGCGCCGGAACCCCTGTGCCTCGCACTGGGTCAGCAGGAACCCGCGCTCCCGCGAACCCGAAAGATACAGACCCGACAACTGGCTGTTCCGCGCCGGATGGATGCGCACGTCCAGTTCCAGCGTGCTGCCGTCGCACACGCCGGCAATCGTCAGGCCGCCTTGATCGATCGCGTATTCCGCGTCGCCGAGCTTGCGTCCGTCCACGCGGGCTTCGATGAGCTCCAGATCCTCGCCATCGAGGTGCAACGGTTCGTCGCGATCGCGGGCGAGGGTCAGCTTCGAGCGAACAATGGTCTCGTCGACGCCAAGGTCGAACACGAGTTCGACGTGGGTGACCCGCCACGCGGGCGGGCGGTAGTCGGCAAGGCGGACGATCGTTTCCTTGGCAGGCGTGCCGGTATCGGTTTGGGTATCCATCTGCCCATTTTACCAGCCGTGCCGGTGTTCGACCGGTGCGCGGGAATGCGTCAATCGCGACGGATCTGGCTCTGTCCGTTGATCGTCGTGGCCAGCTCCCGCTGTTTCCGGGCGACCAAGCCCGACGTGTAAGATTCGCGCCACCATGACCGACTTCATTGCCCCGACGCCGGCCGACATCCGCGCGGCCGCCGCCCGGATCGCCGCGCACGCGCGCGTGACGCCGGTGTTGCGCGAGGATGCGCTGGACGCCATCGCAGGCGCGACGTTGTTCTGCAAGTGCGAGCACCTGCAGCGCGGGGGCGCCTTCAAGTTCCGTGGCGCCTGCAATGCGGTGTGGTCGCTGCCCGACGCGGAAGCGCGGCGTGGCGTGGTGACCCATTCCTCCGGGAACCATGGTGCGGCCCTCGCGCTCGCCGCCGCGACGCGCGGCATTCCTGCGCACATCGTGGTGCCCGAGGGCGCGGTCGCGGCCAAGCTCGCGAACATCGAGCGCGCCGGCGGCATCGTCCATCGCTGCGCACCGACACAGGCGGCCCGCGAAGAAACCTGCGCAAGCGTGCAGCGGGAAACCGGCGCGACGCTGGTGCATCCCTACGCCGATGCGCGCGTGGTCGCGGGCCAGGGCACCGTGGTGCTGGAGTTGCTGCAACAAGTGCCCCGGCTGGACGCGGTCGTGGCGCCGGTCGGCGGCGGCGGCCTGGTTTCCGGGTGCGCCATCGTGCTGCGCGCATTGCTGCCGTCGTGCGAGGTCGTCGGCGCGGAGCCTGCGGGCGCCGACGATGCATTCCAGTCATTGCGGCGCGGCGAGCGCGTCGCCGACATCGTGCCCGAGACGATCTGCGATGGCCTGCGCGCCACCGTCGGCGCACCCAACCTCGCAATGCTGCAACAGCATCGCGTCGATGTCATCACCATCGAGGACGATGCCACCCTGGCGGCGATGCGGCTCCTGTGGAAGGAACTGAAACAGACCGTCGAGCCGTCTTCAGCGACCGTGCTGGCGGCTGTTCTTGCGCAGCGCGAACGGTTCGCGGGCAAGCGCGTCGGGCTGGTGCTGACCGGTGGCAACGTGGACCTGGACCGGTTGCCGTTCGGTTCGGGTTGAGATGCTGCAACGGAAACGGCGCCCGAAGGCGCCGTTTCCTGTTTCACGCGTTACCGCTGCGGGTCAGGCCAGTGACCTGCGGCGCATCCGCACGCACAGGCCCAGCGCAATCAGCCCGAACCCGAACAGCCCCAGGGCCGCGGGCTCCGGTACCGCAACCGCCGAGCCACCGAAGTAACTCGGGCTACCCACGCCATTGGCTCCGGCCCAGCTGGCGTCGAGGAAGTCGAAGTCGAATTGGTACAGCCCGGGCGCGTAGGTTCCGGTATTGGTGAACTGCCCGGAGAAGCCGCCCGTGATCGACAACGGCGTTGCATCCGTCGAAAACCATCCGGGAGATTCCTCGCTGACCGCGCCGGGGGCAAAGGTGGCGGTCAGCACCAGCTGGTAGGTTCCGAAGTTGCCTGCGGTATCGCTGGCGGGACCACCAATCTTGGGTGCCGCCCAAAGCCGGTCATCCGTGGGTCCGCCGGCATTGCCCGTGACGGTGAGCGTGAACGTCGTGTAGCTGCCGTCGGTCCAGCCGCCGCTCGTGCTCGCCACGCCCTGGTTGATGGAGTCGTAGAGCTGGACGAAACCGGTATCGCTATTGTTGGGATTGCCATAGCCATCGGCGTTTCCGTCGAGGCTGGAATACCAGTTCGTCAAGAACAGGGTCGAATTTTCGAAGCCCGCGCCCGCATCGACGGTCGGAGCGTTGCTCGTCACATAGATGCTCGCATCGCGACCGACGTAGCTGGTGTCGTCGGGCGTGGAGGTATAAGCCGGGATCGTATAAGGGGTTCCGTCGGGCGCCGTGACCGTCCCGGTGTAGCTGAAAAATCCGTCATTGCTTGCCATGAAACCCGCCATTGCGGGCGTGCTGATGCATCCGATCAAGAATAGTGCGCCCGTCGTCAAGAACGCGCGCCGCATGTGCAGCATCCTGGAAATCTTCATGGGTGCTTCCCCCTGTTGGTAGTGTCGATCGTGCCGCCTCACGGCGGTCGTCCCTGCGCAAACCGCAGTTCGCGACGCTGTTACAGCAATTAACGTGCCAAACCGCAACAAATGCAACGGCAACAATGACCTGCGGCATTTGTGGCCAAGGCGAAATCAGCCGGACTGTAAAGTTTGCCGACGCACTGGGTGCATTCCTGCGCACCGGCCCCCATGCGCCGGATCCGTCGCTGGCGCTCCTTGATCCGGCCTACTCGACGGTGACCGATTTCGCGAGGTTGCGCGGCTGGTCGACATCGGTGCCGCGCCGCAGGCGAGTGGCAGCCGAGTACGAGTAGGCCGGCTCAAGCCGAAGGCGGAGCCGGCAAGTCGTGTGCATACGCCGGAAAACTCCGGGCATCCTGCCCTGCGGCCCTTCGGGCCCGGCTGCGCCGT
>DASSOQ010000138.1:0-5564 GCA_035700365.1 Rhodanobacteraceae bacterium
GACCGTGCGCGATGACGGGCAGGGCATCGACGCGGCATTCCTGCCGCGCATTTTCGAGATGTTCGGCCAGGCGCCCAATCGCGCGTTGAGCGGCAAGGGCGGGCTCGGCATCGGCCTGGCGCTGGTGCGGCAACTGGCGGAACTGCAGGGCGGACACATCGACGCGGAATCGCCGGGCCCTGGCCAGGGGTCGACGTTCAAGGTGTGCCTGCCGCGCTTCGAGTATGGGGTGGTCGGGCCGTCAGGCTCGGCGGCGACCGAACCCTTGCCGCAGGATTCATGGCGGGGCGTGCGGGTGCTGATCGCCGACGACGCCGTGGATGCCGCCGACACCTTCGGCCGCCTGCTGGCAATGGACGGCGCCGAGGTCACCGTCGCGGGCGACGGCGAGGAAGCATTGGCGAAATTCGAGCAGCAACCGTTCGACATCGTGTTCGCCGACATCGGCATGCCGAAGATGGACGGCTACGAACTCGCCGATCGCATCCGCGAACTCCCGAAGGGCCGCAACGTTCCGCTGGTCGCCCTGACCGGGTTCACCCGCAGCCACGATGTACAGCGCGCCGAAGCGGCCGGCTTCGACGCCCATCTGGGCAAGCCGTTGTCCATCGGCGCGCTCCATGCCGCGATGCAGCGGCTGCTGGGCGACAAGAAGTAGGGCGGACTCCGTCCGCCGGTTTCGCGTCTGGCCGCACGCAGGACGGACTCCGTCCGCCGATCAATTCCCAGACACATGCGAAGCGGGCCGCGTCCGCCCTGCGAGTTGGCTCCGTCCGCCGACATCAATCGCGCGTCAGCCAGCCGCGCCATTTGAAGATGCCGAGCGGGATCAGGATGCTGAGCGCGATGGCGGAGAGCGCCATTGCATAACCCCAGGGCTGCGAAAGTGCCGGCATGTACTTGAAATTCATGCCCCAGATGCCGGCGAGCACGGTGGGCGGGAACGCCGCGACCGCGACCACGGTGAACAGCTTCATCACGCTGTTCTGGTTGACGCTGATGAAACCGAAGATCGAGTCCAACAGGAACTGCAGCTTGCCGGTCAACTGCTCGTCGAATTCGTCCAGCGACTTGAGGTCGTTGCGGACCATTGAAACGCGGGCACCCTGGGCTTCCGGAATCCAGTCCGGATCGTTTTCGCAAATGAAGGTCACGATGCGCGTGATGCCGAGCAGGGAACCGCGGGTCGCCGCGAGTCGCGCCTCGAGGTGTCCGACGTGCACCAGCCAGCGGCGCAGCACGCGGGTGTTCTCGCGGGTGCCGGTGAAGACCTTGCGGGAGAGCTCGGCCACTTCGTCCGCGACCTTCTGCATGCTCTGGGCGGTGCGCTCGGCCATGGTTTCGATGAGCTCGGCGAGCGCGCTCGCGGGACCGTCGTCGCGCTGGGTGTCGTGCCATTGGCTCGCGGCGTTGTCGAACGTTGCGGACGGGGCGTAGCGCTGGCTCACCAGCAGGCGGGGAGTCAGCACCAGCGCAAGCGGCGTGGGACGCTTCTTGTCGTCCTCGGCGTCGGCAAAGCTCGACACCTGCAGGAACAGCGCATCGCCCAGGCAGCGGTTGCGCCCGGCCAGGCCGATTCCACGGATGTCCTCGCGCTTCGGCAACGGCACGCCCGCCGCGTCCTGGCAGGCCCTCGTTTCGGCCTCATCCGGCTGGCACAGGTCGAGCCATGCCGCGTCCGCGGGGATCGGGGTTCCCGATTGCCACGTCGTTGGTCGCGCTTTGCCGTTGCAGTGGATCGTCAGCATGGAGAGCCCGCGCTGGAATGGACCCGGCAAGGATAGCCGCGTCCGCCGCCGGCCAGAACGTGTCGCGGGCTGGCGCGCGAGGCTCCGCGAACGCGAGCGGCGCCGCCGGCCGGCGCCGCCCCTTATCACCGCACGTCCATGACTTCAAGCGCATGGTTCACGCTTTCGGACATCCATGGTGCGGCGCAGCGTGCGCGTGGTTTTTGCCGCTGCTAGCGTGCGCTCGCCGCGACCCGGGATCTCGACTGCACGAGCCGCGACCAAGGGTGGTTCGCGCATGCGAACCGATCGAGTCTGGGATCCCGCTTCGCGGCCGCAATCATGATCCGGCACGTATCACCGGATAGGCGTTGGATAGCCGCTGATTCGGTCGGCGCTGCGTCGTGTAACCAGACATTCCTTCATGTCGAACCAGGGAGTCTCGGATGCACACCAAACTTCATTTGAGTGTCCTCGTGGTCGCGCTCGGCATGGCCATGGCCGGGGCGGCGGGAGCGGCTGCGCCATCGGCCGGCACGGCGATGGCAAGACCGACCCGGTTGGCGCAGGGCGACGTCGTGGCCGGACCGCTCGCACTGTCGCAGCCGATGCACATCGTCATCGGGCTCAAGCTGCGAAACAAGGCGGAGCTGGACGCGTACATCGCCAGGCCCGGCTTCAAGCCGCTCACGGGTGCGCAGTTCGCACAGCGTTATGCGCCGACCGCGGCGCAAGCCCGGAAGGTGGCCGATTTCCTGCGGCAGCGCGGATTCACCAACGTCAGGATTGCGCCGAACCGGCTGCTGGTTTCCGGGGATGCGCCGGCATCGAGCGTGCAAAGCGCATTCAATACGTCCCTGGTCAGCGTCCGGACGCATGATGGCCGCCTGGCATATGCCAACACGCGGACAGCGACGGTGCCGGCTTCGCTTGCCGGCATGATCAATGGCGTGATGGGCCTGCAGAACGTGCACATCCCGCACCTGCTGCACCAGAAGAACGCGGGCAGGGCGGGGACGCAGGCGGTCACTGGCCACAGCCCCACGGAATTTCCGTCGATCTACGGGGCGACGAGCCTGCCGACCGCCGCCGGCGTCACGGTCGGCATCCTCGCGGAAGGCAGGCTCACGCAGACCATCAATTCGTTGAACCAGTTCACCTCGCAGAACGGCTATCCGACGGTCACGACGCGGATCGTGGGCACCTCGACCCGGGATACCGCCGGCACCCTCGAGTGGGAACTCGACAGCCAGACCATCGTGGGCGCGGCAGGCGGCGAGGTCGGTTCCATCGTGTTCTACATGATGCCCAACATCAGCACGGATACGGCCGTGGCCGAGGGCATCAACCTCGCGGTCACCGACAACACCGCTCCGGTGGTCAACGGATCGCTCGGCGTCAGCGAAGTGGACGCGCAGAACGACGGGACCTTCCCCTCCACCGACGCCGTCCTGGAGCAAGGCGTCGCGCAGGGACAGACGTTTTCCTTCTCGACCGGAGACGACGGCGCGAGCAGCTGCTTTGCATTGCACCAGGACGCGGCGTGCTGGCCGGCCACTTCACAATACGTGGTGGCCGTCGGCGGCACGACCCTGGATGCGAGCACCGGGCCGGATGCGGCGTGGAACCAGGAGGTCGTATGGAGTGGCGCTGGCGGCGCCGAGAGTGCGGTGGAACCCAAGCCGGGTTGGCAGACGCTCTGGGCGGGGGATCACCGCGCGGCGCCGGACGTGTCATTCGACGCCAGTCCCAACTCGGGGGCGTTGATCATCGACGGCGGCCGTATCGTGCAGGTCGGCGGCACCAGCCTTTCCTCGCCGATGTTCGCCGGCTTCTGGGCGCGCGTCATTGCCGGCAAGGGCAACCTCGGCTTTGCCGCACCGCTGCTGTATCCGCTGTCGGCTTCGGACTTCCATGACATCACCCAGGGCAGCAACGGCAACGCGGCGGCGCCGGGTTTCGACCTCGCCAGCGGGCGCGGCAGCATGATCTGGAGCGAGGTGTACCAGGAACTGAGCGGAGGCGGCGGCAACCAGCCGCCGGTCGCGAGCTTCACCGTCAAGACCCGTGGAATGTTCGTGCAGGTGGCCGACACGTCCACCGACCCCGACGGAACCATCGTGTCGCGTTTGTGGGATCTCGGGAACGGTCGCACCTCGACGCGCCAGAAGCTCAAGTATCGTTATGCGTCGCCCGGCACCTACACCGTGACCCTGACGGTGACGGACAACGATGGCGAGTCGTCGTCGACGAGCCAGCAGGTGACGGTCGGCGGCCAGTAACCCCGGTTCGTTTGCAGACGGAGCGGCCGGGTACACCGGCCGCTTTTTCTGGAAGACCTTCCTGGCATTGGCGGCTACGCTGCCGTTGGGTGGTTGGCGCCATTCGCCACGCGCCGATGCGCCAGGCTCCTCGATAGCGACCGACCCGGAGGATGAGGAGTGCCGGGAGCAGCGCTGGGCCGTATTTTGGCGGGCGGATCACGCAAAGACACTCAATCCGTAATTTTACACAATAGGCATTTGCATCACTCCGAGGTTTGGCTTGGCCCGAAGCGCTGGCTTATAGTCGGGGCTCCCGCGTGTCCCCGCGCGGCATCCGCAACCCACACGGAACGAGGGTTCGTCCATGCCCAGCCACTCTCCTACCACCCGCGGCAGCCAGGACCGGCTGGTGCGGTTGGCTGCCGAACGCGTGGTGATCGAGGACGTCTGGCCCGAAATCGATGGCGGCCGGCATCCGGTCAAGCGCGTGGTCGGCGACGAGCTGGAAGTCTGGGCGGACATCTTCTGCGACGGCCATGAACGACTGGCGGCCTGCATCTGCTGGCGCGAGGCGCATGCCCGCAAGTGGCGCGAAGCGCCGATGCAACTGGTGAACAACGACCGCTGGCGCGGGACGTTCACCGTGGACCGGAACACCCGCTACGTGTACACGATCGAGGCGTGGCGCGACCGCTTCGCGACCTGGCGCGAGGACTTCCTGAAGAAGCGCGACGCCGGCCAGGACATCGCCCTGGAGCTGATCGAGGGCCGCGAAATGGTGCACGCCGCGGCCGTGGGCGCACCCCGCAGGTTCGGGGCCATGGTCAAGAAGCTCGACGCCGCCACGGACGACGCGCGGCTCCAGGCCCTGCTGCTCGACGACGAACTGCTCGAACAGATGCGCAGCGAGGGCCCCCGCACCAACGCAGCGCGCTACCGCCACGAACTGGAAGTCCTCGTCGACCGCCCGGCGGCGCGTTTCAGCGCCTGGTATGAGCTGTTCCCGCGCTCGGCCTCCAACGACGCGCACCGCCACGGCAACTTCGACGACGTGATCGCGCGGCTCCCCTACGTCGGCGAACTCGGCTTCGACGTTTTGTACCTGCCGCCGATCCACCCGATCGGCGTAAGCCATCGCAAGGGCCGCAACAACGCGCTGGAAGCCGCGCCCGAGGATCCCGGCAGCCCATGGGCGATCGGCTCGACCGAAGGCGGCCATACCGCGGTCCATCCGGAACTCGGGACGCTCGAGGATTTCCGGCGGCTGGTCGCGGCTGCGAAGGAGCAAGGCATCGAGATCGCGCTCGATTTCGCGATCCAGTGCTCGCGCGACCATCCCTGGATCAAGGAGCACCCCGAATGGTTCGACTGGCGTCCGGACGGCACGATCAAGTACGCCGAGAACCCGCCCAAGAAATACCAGGACATCGTGAATGTCCACTTCTATCGCGACGCCCTGCCCTCGCTGTGGCTGGCGTTGCGGGACGTGGTGCGGTTCTGGATCGACCAGGGCGTGCGCATCTTCCGCGTTGACAATCCGCACACCAAGCCCGTGCCATTCTGGGAATGGCTG
>DASSOQ010000139.1:0-7997 GCA_035700365.1 Rhodanobacteraceae bacterium
CCCAGACCAGCACGCCCTGCATGGCCTTGCCGTCGACGGTGTAGTCGATGGTCTGGGTGCGCATCGCAGCGTGTGCGAGCGATGCGACGCCGAACATCAGCAACAACACGAACATTGCCTTGCGCATGATCGTCTCCTTGCCCTTCCGGACCAAAACCTGGTTTAAGCCCTCCCCTTCAAGGGGGGGCTTGGGTGGGATGGGTTATCGCGATCGACCTTAACCCCATCCCCATCCCGGCTCGGGCTTCCTGCCCTTGAAGCCCGGTCTGCACATCCCTGTGCAGCCGTTCGCCGGCGCGCGGCAGTGCCGCGCGAAACCCCGGCTCTCCCCCTTGAAAGGGGAAGGAGAAAAGCAATCGCGCTATGCCGTTCCTTCGGCATGCGCTGCGAGTGCACGTTTCAATGGGCCGAACGCATCCACCGCGCGCATGCCGAACCCCCGCAATGCCGTCCAGCCCGGCGCCTGCCACGCGAACATGCGCTCGATCGCATCGAAGGAGCGCGCATCGATCGTCGCCGCCGCGCGCCGGCGCCGCGTGTAGCGCTGCAAGACGTGGGGCACCGTGAAATCCCGGCCGCGCGCGCGCGCTTCGCCGAGCACCGCGGCAAGTTCGGCGACGTCCCGCAGGCCGAGGTTCGCGCCCTGCCCCGCCAGCGGATGCACCGCGTGCGCGGCGTCGCCCAGCAATACGCAGCGATCCGCGGCGAAGGTTTTCGCAAGCTGCAGTTGCAGTGGAAACGACGCGCGCGGTGTCGTCGCCGTGATCCGGCCGAGCCTGAAGTCCGTGGCGAGCCCCGCAGCCTCGCAGAACCGCTCGTCGTCGAGTGCCAGCACCTCGCGCGCGCGCGCCTCGGGCAGCGACCACACGATCGAGGAACGGCCGTCGCCGAGAGGCAGCAGCGCGATCGGACCTTCGCGGGTGAAGCGTTGCCACGCCGTGGCCTCGTGCGGCCGCTCGGTCGCGACGTGCGCGACCACCGCGCGCTGGTGGTAATCGCGCCCGCGCACGCGGATGTCCGCCTGCTGGCGCAGCCGCGAACCCGTTCCGTCGGCGATCACCAGTAGCGCCGCCGAAACCGCGTTTCCGTCGGCAAGGTCGAGTGTCACGCGATCCTCGCGACGTGCGAACGCCGCCACCTTCGCGGGACAAATGCGCCGCACGCCGGCTGCATCCAGCGAATCCCACAACGTCCGCGCGACCAGTTTGTTTTCGACGATCCAGCCGAGTTGCGCGCGCCCTTCCTGCGCGGCATCGAAGGCGATCTCCGCGCCCGAAGCCGCGTCCCAGACGCGCATGCAACGGTACGGCGAAACGCGCGCCTCCTCGATATGGCGCCACACGCCCAGTTCCTCGAGCAGCCGCGCAGACGAAGGCGCCAGCGCGATCACGCGGAGGTCCTCGGGTTCGCCCGCGACCCACGGCGCCGGTTCGTGCGCTTCCACCAGCGCGACCGCGAAACCGCGCCGCGCCAGGGCGAGCGCGCAGGCTCCACCGACCATGCCGCCCCCGGCGACGGCGATGTCGAGTGCGGGCCGACGCGCGCTCACGGTGCGGTGTCCAGTACGGCCGCCGGGGGCCGGCCGCGGAATCCCATGCCGCGCCGCGCCATGGCATGCCGCAATGGCGGCAGCCGGTCGAACGCCACCATCGCGAGCGAACGCAGCGGCGCGAGCGCGGGTTGCGCGAGGCAGGCGAGCGAAACCAGTCCATGGCTGAAGGCGAGCACGCCCTCGCGATCCGGCTGTCGGCGAGCGGCGTAGTCGGCGAGCAGATCCGGTGCGCCTGGATCATCGGCGGCGCCCACCGTTTCCGCGAGCACCAGGGCATCGCGAAGGCCCAGGTTGAATCCCTGCGCGCCGATCGGATGCACGGTCTGCGCGGCATTGCCGACCAGCACCGCGCGCCGCGCCGTCAGCGCCTGCGCGACCACGCGCCGGATCCGGTGCGGAAAACGCCTGCCCGGCCGGGAAAAGGCACCGAGCTTCCAGCCGAAGCGCTGCTGCGCCATCGCGAGGAACACCGCATCGTCCATCGCCGCCACCTCGTCGTGCCGGCTTGCGTCCACCGTCAGCACCAGGCCACGCCGCCGGTTCGGCAGCGGCAGCAACGCCACGGGACCGTCATCGGTGAACCGCTCGAAGGCCCGATCGGGCAAGTCGTGTCCGCACGAAACCGTGCACACGAACAGGCTCTGCCAATAATCGTGTTCGTGCGCCTCGATGCCGACCTGCCGGCGCACCATCGAAGCGCTGCCGTCGGCGCCCACCACGAGGCCCGCCTCGATTTCGCGCACCTCGCCGCCTGTCGCGATGCGCGCCAGCCAGCCCGAATCCGTGGGCGTGAGCGATTCCAGCGCCGCCGGCACCAGCCGTTGCACGTGCCGGGCTTCGGCCAGGCGGGCTTCCAATGCGGAGGCGAGTACCCGTCCGGGCACCACGCGTCCGAGCGCATCGACACCCGCATCCTCGGCGGACATCCGCACCCGCCCGAATTCCCCGGCGCGGCTGACCTCGAGGTGGCGGATGGTTCCGGCCGCCGCCTCGAGCCGCGGCCATACCCCGAGCGACCGCAGCGCGTTCACCGATGCGCGCGCGAGCACCAGGTTGCGGTCATCGTCGCCTGCGGCACCGCCGGCGCGCGGCGCCATCGCTTCGACCAGCGTCACGCTGCGGCCGGCGGCATCAAGCGCCAGCGCCAGGCTCGCGCCGACAAGGCCACCGCCGACGATCAGCAGGTCCGCCCGCTCGTTCATCGCATGATGATACCCGGTTGATGCGGGTCAGCCCGCGTGCCGCGCCCGTTGCGGTAAGCTAGTGCGATCAGCCGTCCGGCGCGCGCCGCGTCCTTCCCGCGCGCCCATCCCTGGCGGCTTCGCCACCGCATCGAACAAGAGGATGGATTCCATGTCGCAAGCCCTGCCGTCCCGCGCCCCGCAATCGACCTTCTTCACCCCCGGCACGCTGGTGTTGTGCGGCATGGTCGCCTTCACCGTCCTCTATCGGCTGGGCGTGCACGCCGCCTCCGGTGCGATGCCGTGGAACTTCACGCCGGTCGAGGCAATGGCGCTGTTCGGCGGCGCATGCTTCGCAGACCGCAGGCTCGCGATCGCGGTGCCGTTGATCGCGCTGTTCCTGGCGGACTGCTTCATCGGGTTCTATGGCTGGATGATGCTGGCGGTCTACGGCTGCGTCGCGCTCACCGCGTTCGCCGGCTTCGCGCTGCGCGGCCGCGTCGGTTTCCGCAACACCGCCCTGGCTGCGATCGGCAGCGCCACAGGCTTCTACCTGGTCACCAACTTCTTCGTGTGGTTGGGCGGCACGATGTACCCGCACACCGCGTCCGGCCTCGTGGCCTGCTATGTCGCGGGCTGGCCGTTCTACCAATACGGCACCCTGCCCGGCACCTTGATGTGGTCCGCCCTGCTGTTCGGCGGATTCGCCCTGCTCGGCCGCCGCTGGAGCGTGCTGCGGCTGACCGCGGCGCACTGATCACCCGCTGATCGCGTTGCCGTGGGCAACCGGCTCTCGAAGATCTATACCCGCACCGGGGACGATGGCACCACCGGACTCGGCGACGGCTCCCGCACGCCCAAGGATTCGGCGCGGGTCGAATCGTACGGCACGGTAGACGAATTGAATTCGGTGATCGGCGTGCTGCTCGCGTGCGCGGGGGTCCCGGACGACGTGCGCGAACACCTCGTCCATATCCAGCACGCCCTGTTCGACCTTGGCGGCGAACTGTGCGTGCCGGGGATGGAGCTGGTCCACGACGCGGATATCACCGGCCTCGAAGAGACCCTGGACCACTACAACGAAGACCTGCCGCGGCTCAAGGAATTCATCCTGCCGGGCGGCGGGCCAGCGGCTGCGCAGTGCCATGTCGCGCGCACCGTCTGCCGGCGCGCCGAGCGCCGGGTGGTGGCGCTGGCGCGGCAGGAGAGCGTGCGTCCCGAAGTCGTGCGGTATTTGAACCGCCTGTCCGACCTGCTGTTCGTGTTGGCACGCGTGCTGGCGCGTGCGAGCGGGCACGGCGAAGTCCTGTGGCAGCACGAGAAACGTCCGCGGCCGAAGTAAGCTTCTGGCAGCTTGGCACGCGATGGCTTGCTTCCCCTGCTCCGCCGCGGACGGCCCCGGAATCCATGCCGAGCCAACCGGGCTGCGCTAGCATCGAACGGCCATGCACCTCTACACCCACCCTGCCTGCCTCGAGCACGACCCGGGCTTCGGTCATCCCGAGTCTCCCGCCCGATTGCGCGCCGTATTGCAAGCGCTGGACGATCCCCGCTTCTCGGCACTGGATCGCATCCAAGCGCCACGGGCGACGCGCGAGCAGCTCCTGCGCGCGCACGACGCCGAGTACGTGGACAGCATCCTTTCGGGCGCGCCCGCGCAAGGGTTCGTGCGACTCGATTCCGACACCGTGATGTCACCAGGGTCCACGGAAGCCGCATTGCGGGCGGCGGGCGCCGTGTGCGCCGCGACGGACGCCGTGCTGCGCGACGAAACTCGGCGCGCATTCTGCGCCGTGCGCCCGCCCGGTCATCATGCGACCCGCAACCAGGCGATGGGATTCTGCCTGTTCAACAGCGTGGCGGTCGCCGCGGCGCACGCCCTGGCCGTGCACGGAATCGAACGCGTGGCCATCGTCGATTTCGACGTGCACCATGGCAACGGCAGCCAGGACATCTTCGCGCACGACCCGCGGGTCCTGTACGCGTCCACCCACCAGGCGCCGCTGTACCCCGGCACCGGCGCCGCGGACGATCACGGCGCCGGCAACATCTTCAACGCGCCGTTGCCACCCAACACGGGTTCCGGCGAATTTCGCGCGACCTGGGAAAAGCGCCTGCTCCCCGAGCTCGACCTGTTTCGCCCGCAACTGCTGTTGGTTTCCGCCGGCTTCGACGCCGACGCCCGCGACCCGCTGGCGCAACTACGCCTCGTCCCCGACGACTATGCGTGGATCACCAGGCGCCTCGTCGAACTCGCCGATGGGCATGCCGGTGGGCGGATCGTCTCCGCCCTTGAAGGCGGCTACGACCTCGCTGCGCTGCGCGAGGATGTGGCTGCGCACGTCACGGCGTTGATGGGTTGAACATGCTGTCCGATACACTTCGGAGCGTTCGCGGTCGCCGGCGAGCGTCGGGACGCGCCTCCCGTTCGGGCTGCCCAGCCGCCCGGCATGGTTTCCGAATTTGGCCGTCGGGCGGCCCATGAAGATCGAAGTCACGAAGACACCCGAGCCGGCCGACATGGAGTTCCTGAGCCAGGGGATCCAGGCATTCAACAGGGAAACGGTGCCCGGCTTGCCGGAGGTCTCGCAGGACCTGAAGTTCGCGGTGTTTGCGCGCGATGAGCAGGGCAACCTGGTCGGGGGTATCAGGGCCAATGCGTTCTGGGGATACCTCTGCATCGAGCTGCTCTGGCTTTCCGAAGAAGCGCGGGGCGACGGGATCGGCACGCAATTGGTCGAACGCGCGGAGGCCTTCGCCCTCGAACACGGCTTCAGGCATGCCCGTGTGGAGACAACGAGCTTCCAGGCGAAACCGTTCTACGAAAAGCTCGGGTACCGGGTCTTCGGCGTACTGGACGATTTTCCCGAAGGACACAAGGCCTTCTATCTGCGCAAGGACTTGCAGGCCGACTGATCGTGGACTTCGGCGGGTGCACGACGCGCGTCGCCGATGGCGAGCCTCGCAGCGGAGGTGACATGGCAGCTCAATCGCGAATGCTGGTTCCGTACGCCCATGTCGCCGACGTCGAACGGAGCATCGGGTTTTATGCCGGCCTCGGTTTCAGGGTGAAAACCACCGTCGTTCCCGACGGCCAGACAGCGCCCGTGTGAACCTGGCTCGACAGCGAAAAGGCCAACCTGATGGTCGGCGTCGCGTCGGAGCCGATCGATCCGGGCCAGCAAGCCATCCTGTTCTACCTGTACTACGACGACATCGAGCAAACGCACGGCGAGCTGACGGCGCTTGGCTACGCGGCGGGCGGGATCAGGTACCCGTTCTACATGCCGGGTGGGGAGTTCAGGCTCGAGGATCCGGACGGGTACGTGTTGATGCGGGCGCAGATCTAGGGGCGGTTTGGGCGCTGAGCGCGGTCCGAAGGACGTTGTTGGTTGGGGCGCTTGGCGGGCGCGTACCCCACCCGCCCTGCGGGCACCCTCTCCCGAGGGGAGAGGGGAAAAGCGCTGGATCCCGGGCTGCGCCGGGATGACGATCGAGGGATTGCGGGGCTTTCGCGGGCACGTACGCTCACCCGCCCTGGGGGCACCCTCCCCCGAGGGGAGAGGGGAAAAGCACCAGATCCCTGCGCCGGGATGTCGACCTACGTCAGGGCGCCGTGGCAGTGTTTGTATTTCTTGCCGGAGCCGCAGGGGCAGGGATCGTTGCGGCCGATCTTGGGGCCTGAGCGCACCATCGGTGTGGCGGTTGCGACGGCGCCTTCGGCGCCCTGCCGCGGCTGCCCGGCTTCGGCGCCCGGCGGGGCGTCGTAGCCGGTGGACTGGGCGTGCTGGAACTCCATGGCGCGGGCTTCGGCGGCGCGGCGCTGCTCGGCTTCCAGCGCGGCGACTTCCTCTTCGCTGCGGATGCGCACGCGCGCCAGCGTCTGGACGAGCTCGGTCTTGATGCGTTCGAGCATGTCCTCGAACAGCCGGAATGCCTCGCGCTTGTATTCCTTTTTCGGATCGACCTGCGCGTAGGAGCGCAGGTAAATGCCCTGGCGCAGGTAGTCCATGCTGGCCAAGTGGTCCTTCCACGCGCTGTCGACCACGGTCAGCATCACGTGCTTCTCGAGCGCGCGCATGACTTCGGCGCCGACCTGCTGCTCCTTGGCGGCGAACATGGTGTCCGCGGCTTCGATCACATGTTCGTGGATGGCGGCCGCGTCGGCTTCCTGGTCCGTCTCCAGCCACTTCTTTAGATCGAGCTTCATGCCGAAGTCGGATTCGAGCGTCGCCTGCAGCCCCGCGAGGTCCCACTGGTCGTCGATGCTCTCGGGCGGCACAAAGCGGCTCGCCAGCGACTCGAACACGTCGTGGCGGATGTCGGCCACGGTGTCGGCGACGTCGTCGGATTCGAGCAGTTCCCGGCGCTGCTCGTAGATCACCTTGCGCTGGTCGTTGGCGGTGTCGTCGAACTCCAGCAACTGCTTGCGGATGTCGAAGTTGTGGGCCTCGACCTTGCGCTGCGCCTTCTCGATCTGACGGCTGACGAGGCGGTCTTCCAGCGCATCGTCTTCCTTCATGCCGAAGCGCTGCATCCAGCGGACCAGCCCGGCGCCGCCGAAGATGCGCATCAGGTTGTCCTGGAGCGATAGATAGAAGCGCGAGGAACCCGGGTCGCCCTGGCGCCCGGAACGGCCGCGCAACTGGTTGTCGACGCGCCGCGATTCGTGGCGCTCGGTGCCGATGATGTGCAGCCCGCCGGCCGCGACCACCTGCTCGTGGCGCTTCTTCCACTCGACCTTGACCCGTTCCTTGTCGGCTTCGGTGGCATCGGGCGGGAGTTCCGCCAGCGCCGCCTCGAGGCTGCCGCCGAGCACGATGTCGGTGCCGCGGCCGGCCATGTTGGTCGCGATCGTGACGGCGCCCGGGGCGCCGGCCTGTTCGACGATCTTGGCCTCGCGCTCGTGCTGCTTGGCATTCAGGACCTCGTGCGAGACACCGGCCTTCTTGAGCAGGCCCGACACCAGTTCGGAGACCTCGATCGAAGCGGTGCCCACCAGCACCGGCTGGCCGCGCTCGCGGCAGTCGCGGATGTCTTCCAGTACCGCGTTGAACTTGGCCTCGGGCTTCAGGAACACGAGGTCCGCGTTGTCCTTGCGGATCATCGGCTTGTTGGTCGGGATCACCACCACGTCCAGGTTGTAGATCGACTGGAACTCGAACGCTTCCGTGTCCGCCGTGCCGGTCATGCCCGACAGCTTGTCGTACATGCGGAACAGGTTCTGGAAGGTGATGGTGGCCATCGTCTGGTTTTCGCGCTGG
>DASSOQ010000140.1:0-7450 GCA_035700365.1 Rhodanobacteraceae bacterium
CGCACACGATGTATTCCACGCCGGCTTGCTGGCGACCGCGCAACCGGGCGAGCAGCCGGCCGACACCTTCACCGATGATCCGCTCGAACTGACGCCGGCGAACGAACTGTTGAAAGACCAGGGGAACGATCCGCTGGTGCACTCGGCCGAGCCGTTCAAGAGCGATCGCCTGGTCTACGTGAGCGATCGGCTGCCGAAGGCGATCACGCTCGCCGGTGCGATGCAGTTGCTCGCCAACATCTCGCTGGACACGCCCGATGGCGACGTCGGCGCGGAAGTGGATGCGATCCTGCCGGACGGCCGCACGCTGGTGCTGGGGCAGGATTTCATGCGCGCACGCTTCCGTCACGGCGTCACGCACGCGGAATCGGTCAAACCGGGCGCGATCGACCCGTGGCATTTCGACGGTTTCTACTTCACCGTGCGCGAATTGCCGGCGGGCACGCGCCTGCGCGTTGTGCTGGCACCGCTCAACATGCCGGACCTGCAGAAGAACTACAACTCCGGCGGGCGCCTCGGCTACGAGACGGCGAAGGACGCGCGCACCGCGACGTTCGAGGTGCACCTCGATCCGCAACATCCCAGCTATCTGGAAATGCCGCTGGCGCCGGATTCTCATTGAGCGAAGTGCGGCCAGGGATGGCCGCTTTCGGATCTTTCGCGATCCGGGATGATCGTATTGCTCAAGTAGCCCGGATGGAGCGCAGCGGAATCCGGGACCACCTGCACGCATGTCCCGGATTGCGGCGCTGCGCGCCTTCATCCGGGTTACATCATCGGTGTCGGCGGCTACGGCAACGCGAACACCACCACGCGCGCCGGCGTGCTGTGCACCTGCCAGCCGAGCGGCGAGTCCATGCCGGAGGCGACGGCGACGTATTCCCTGCCGGCGACCGAATAGGCGATCACGCCGCCGCCGATCGGCTGGCCGAGATTGCGTTGCCAGAGCAGCTTGCCGCTGCGCGCGTCGAAGGCCATGAAGTCGCCGGCGATGTCGGCGGTGAACACCACGTCGCCGGCAGTGGCGGTGATGCCCGATACCAGCGGCGCGCGTGCGTGGTAGCGCCACAGGATCGAACCGTCCTTCGCGTTCACGGCAGTCACCCAGCCGCTGCGTTGCTTGTCCTGCACGCCGAACGGGGCCTTGCGATCCTTCGCGCCCGTCCACGGCAGGCCCTTGCGCCCTTGCAGTTCGGCGGCAGGCCGCGTGGCAACGGTGATGCACCAATCAATCGCATTCACGTAGAACGCGTTCGTGCGCGGCGAATACGCCGGCCCGTTCCATTCCACGCCGCCGTCTATGCCGGGGCAGAAATGCGTGCCCTGTTCGGTGAGCGGCGCGGTGACGTTCTCGATGCGCGTGACCGGCGTCCTGTAGAGCACCTGCAGAGTGTCGCGGTCGAGTGCGTAGAGGTAGCCGTTCTTGCCGGCGGCGACCAGCAGGTGCCGGCCCTCCGGGGTGTCTATCAATTCGGGCGGCGCGGCAATGTCCCAGTCGTGGAAGTCGTCTTCGGTGACCAGTTGCTTCGCGGCCTTCAGCGCACCTGTGGTCACATCCAGCGCGACGACCGAGTAGGTGTAGAGGTTGCGCCCGGGACGCAGGGATTTCAGGAAGTCGGGCGCGGCATTGCCGGTCGGCACCCAGAGCAGGCCGCGTTGCGTGTCGAGCGTATACGACGTCCAGGTCGCCGCGCCGGCCCGCGGATGCTCGACCGTGGATGGCGGCCAGGTCTGGCTGGCCGGGCCGGACGTCGGCACCAGGTCGGCGCTCCAAAGTCGGCCGCCATTGTTCGCGTCGAAGGCCATGATGCGGCCGGTCACGCCGAAGTTGTCGCCGCCGGCGTTGCCGATGTAGACGCGTCCGTTCCAGGCGACGGGCGCGGCGGGAAAGGTTTCGCCGATTTCCGGATCGCCCACCGGCACGTTCCAGAGCTCCTCGCCCGTACCGGCATCGAGCGCGTACAGGCGACCGTCGTTGGAGCCGCGGAACAGTTTTCCGTCGAGCCAGCCGACGCCGCGGTTCACCTTGTTGGGATCGAACGGCGGCGCGCGCGCGAGCCGGTAGGTGTGCCGCCAGCGCAATGCACAGGTGCCGGCATCCACCGCATAGGTGTCTTCCAGCGTGGTGAAGTACAGCGTGCCGCCGATCTCGACCAGCGACGACTGCATGTTCACCGGCTGGTCGAGCGTGAACGCGCAGACCTGCTTCAGGCTGCCGACGTTCGACGCATCAATTTGCGCCAGGGGCGAGTAGCGATTGCCCGAGCGCGTCTTGTTGTACGCGCCCCAGTCGGTCGCCGGATCCGGTGCGGCGCGGGCGACCTGCGCGGGTGCATACGCCGGCCCGTGAACGGTCTGGCTTGCGCCTTTCGGTGGTGGGGGCGTCGCGGGTGCGAGCAGCAGCTTGGCGCCACCGCAGCCGGCCAGCGCCAGCATCGGCGCGAGAAGCAGTGCGAGCGCGATCGGTCTCATCGCGCATTCACTTGTATGCCGCGGCTCGTGAAGGACGCGCCCACTGCCAGCAGAAAAGAGCCTGGACACGGATGAACACGGATCAGAAGCAAAAGTTTCGTAGGTTGGGGTGAGCCCGAGTTTGATCCGGCGAACCCCAACGCAAACCCGTGTTGGATTTCGCATTGAGCCGCTCACCCCAACCTACACACTGCTGCGCCAGGAGTTCCTGAGAGGATCAAAAGGCCTGGACACGGGTGAACACGGATCAGGAGCTATGAACATCAGCTCTATCCGCGACGATCCGCGTTGATCCGTGTCAAAAGCTTTGGCTTTCCCCGCGAGCGGTCCCCGGATTCCACTGCGATCCATCCCGGCTGCTTTTTACAGGCGCCCGTCCACTTCGGCGACGGGCAGCAACTGCTTGACGTCGAACAGCACGCAGCCGGGCTTGCCCAGCGCGCGCAGTTTCCCGGCGCCCATGCCAAGGAACTGCCTGTGGCCGACGGCGAGGATGATCGCGTCGTAGCCGTCGGGCTTGAGTTCGGGGATCAGGTCCAGTCCGTATTCGCGCTTGGCCTCGGTCGCATCTACCCACGGATCGTGCACGTCCACCTGCGCGGAGTAGCCGCGGAATTCCTCGATCACGTCCACCACGCGGGTGTTGCGCAGGTCCGGACAGTTTTCCTTGAAGGCGAGTCCCAGGATCAGCACGTGCGACCCGGCCGCGTGCATGCGCCGCTGGGTCATCAGCTTGATCACGCGCTGGGCCACGTGCTGGCCCATGCCGTCGTTGATGCGGCGGCCGGACAGGATCACTTCCGGGTGGTAGCCGATCTGCTGCGCCTTGTGGGTGAGATAGTACGGATCCACGCCGATGCAGTGGCCGCCGACCAGGCCGGGTCGGAACGGCAGGAAATTCCACTTGGTGCCGGCCGCTTCCAGCACTTCGCCGGTATCAATGCCGAGCTTGTGGCAGATCAGCGCCAGCTCGTTCACCAGCGCGATGTTGAGGTCGCGCTGGGTGTTCTCGATCACCTTGGCCGCCTCGGCGACGCGGATGCTGGAAGCGCGGTGCGTGCCGGCAGCGACGATCCTGCGATACAGCGCGTCCACGAAATCCAGCGCTTGCGGCGTCGAGCCGGACACCACCTTGGTGATGGATTCCAGCCGGTGCTGCTTGTCGCCGGGATTGATGCGCTCGGGGCTGTAGCCGGCGAAGAAATCCACGTTGAATTTCAGGCCCGACTCGCGCTCGATGATCGGCACGCACACTTCTTCGGTCGCGCCCGGATAGACGGTGGATTCGAAGATGACGATGCCGCCGCGCCTGATCGCGCGACCGACGGTGCGGCTGGCCGATTCCAGCGGCGACAGGTCGGGCCGCTTGAACGAATCGATCGGCGTGGGCACGGTGACGATGAAGACGTTGCAGCCCTCGAGGTCCTTCGCGTCGTCGCTGCATCGCAGATTGGCAGACGCGCGCAGGTCCTCGGGCAATACTTCCAGCGTGTGGTCGCGGCCCTCTTTCAGTTCCGCGATGCGTTGCCTGTTGACGTCGAAGCCGAGCGTGGGCAGCACGCGGCCGAAGCCGACCGCCAGCGGCAGTCCGACGTAGCCCAGGCCGATGATGGCCAGCCGCACTTCATCCGGCGCCGGCAGCGGCGCGACCGCAGATTCCATTGCAAACGCTCCCATCCAGAGTGGCTGGCTATCCTGACACGCGGCGCGTGAAGTTCAAACTGACAAGGGCTGTTCCTATCAGTCCGATGCCGACCCACTCGGCCGTGTCCGGCCGCTCGTGCAGCAGTCCCCAGGCGAACAGCACGCCCGCGATCGGCACCAGCAGGCTGGTGAGGCCCGCCACCTGGGTCGGCAGGCGCTGCACGATCAGCAGCCACATCGCCCACGCGATGCCGGAGGACAGCAGCGCGTTGTAGGCCAGTGCGCCGACCAGCCCCGGCGCCCAGACCACCGTGCGTTCCGGCACCAGCAAGGCGATCGCCACCAGCACCACGGTGCCGAACAGCATCTGCCAGGCGGTCAGCTGCAGCGGGCCGACCCGGCTGCGCTGGAACACACGCTTGGAGACCACGGTGCCGATCGCCCAGGCCAGCCCCCCGGCCAGGGCGAGCGCGGTGCTCGCCACGCTGCCGAGCGCGTGCCAGGGCTCGATCACGAAGAGCAAGCCGATCGCCGCCACCGCAATGCAGGCCCATTGCGCCGCGCGCGGCTTTTCGCGCAACCACATCCACGCCAGCGGCACCATCCAGAACGGCATGGTGTAGGCGAGCAGCGCGGTCTTGCCGGCGCCGCCGCCGACCAGCGCCCACTGCACCAGCGCCTGGAAGGCGGTGGTTTGCATCAACCCGATCACGATCGTCGGCAGCAACGGCGGCATCGCGAACGATTCACGCCGGAGCGCCATCAGCGCGAACAGCACCACGGTCGCCGCGACGTAGCGCATCGCGGAAAACGTGAACGGACCGCAGAACTCCAGCGCCCACTTCATCACCGTCCAGTTCAGCGACCAGATCACGGTCAGCACCGGCAAGGCGATCCATGCGGCGCGTTCGGAAGCGCGGGAGTCGGTCATCGGATCAGCGGCCGCGAAGGGAAGCGTAGGATAGTGCGGAGCGCTGCCATTCCCGCCATCCCTGCAAGGAACACGTGATGAAACGGTATTTCGTCGCTTGCGTAATGGGTGTGTTGTCGCTGGGCGCGTTCGGAGCGCCGGCGCCGGAGGGCCACTGGCACGTGCTGCAGCGCTGGCAGATCGGGGGCGAGGGCGGATGGGATTACCTCGCCTTCGATCCGGCAACGAGGCATCTCTACGCCAGCCGCTCCGATCGCGTGGTCGTGCTGGACGCCGGCAGCGGCAAGCCAATCGGCGAGATAGCCGGACTGTCGGGCGTGCACGGCATTGCGATCGCGCAGGACCTGCATCGCGGCTTCATCAGCAACGGCCGCGCGAACACGGTGACGGTGTTCGATCCGGCGACCTTGAAAATCGAGCAGACGATCGCCGTGCGCGGCGAGAACCCGGACGCGATCCTTTACGACCCGTATTCGAAACGCGTCTTCACCTTCAACGGCCGCAGCCACGACGCCAGCGTGATTGACGCGGCAAGCGGCAAGCTGCTCGGCACCATCGCGTTGCCGGGCAAGCCCGAGTTCGCGGTCAGCGATTCGCGCGGCCACGTCTACGACAACATCGAGGACAAGGGCGAGCTGGTCGAGATTGATCCGCGCACGATGAAGGTGACGCACGCCTGGGGCTTGAAGGATTGCGAGGATCCGACCGGGTTGGCGATGGATGTCGCGCGGCGCCGGCTGTTCTCGGTGTGCCAGAACGACAACATGGCAGTGACCGATTCCGACTCGGGCAAGTCCGTCGCAAGCGTGCCGATCGGCGAAGGCCCGGACGGCGCCGCGTTCGATCCGCAGCGGCGGCTCGTGTTCAGTTCGAACGGCCGCAGCGGCACGCTGACCGTGGTACACGAGGACAGCGCGGACCGCTACAGCGTGCTCGCCAACGTGCCGACGCAGAAGAGCGCGCGCACCATGGCCCTGGACCCGGGTGGCGATGTTTACCTGTCCGCCGCGCAATTCGGCCCGCGTCCGAAGCCGGACGCCTTCAATCCGCACGCGCGTCCGCCACTGGTGCCGGGCAGCTTCACGATTCTGGTGGTGGGGCAATGATGCGTCGGTGCGCAGTGTCAGTGTGACGCACTGCACGTCCTTGCGTTCAGGTGGCAACGCGCGCTGAATCGGGCAGCAACAAAGCTTGCGCGTTCGCTGATCGCGAGCACAAGATCGAGATGTCCTCACGCGTGTGCAGTCCTGCGCGACGACTCTCCCCTGAACCACCTGCGAGACAACCATGAAAACGCAACGTCCTGTGCTCACCCTGCTGTGCGCCAGTTTGCTGACCGTGTTTGCCGCACAGGCCATCGCCGACGACGGCACGCAATCCACCACGACCACGACCACTTCCACCACGACCGGTACGGAGGCGGCCCGGCTCGCCAATCGCTACGCGACCTTCGCCGGCTCCGAATCCAATGCGGAGGCGCTGGTGGACGCGCTGCGCAACGGCACCTCGGCAACGCTCGACACCACGACCACCGCCACCGTCACCAATCCCGACGGCACCACCAGCACCAGCACCACCACCACGCCGACCACCATCCAGCCCGCGACCGGCAAGATGGGCTGGGGCAACGTCAACATCGCGCTGGCGCTCGCGCAGGACGAGTTGAAGCAGATGGGCATCACCGATCCGACCGCCGACCAGATCAACGCCGTGCTCAATGGCGGCACCATCACCCTGGCCGACGGCAGCACCCAAACCCTGCAAGGGATATTGGCGCTGCGTGCGGGGGGTGAAGGCTGGGGCCAGATCGCCAACACGCTCGGTTTCAGGCTGGGCGACGTGGTCAGCGCGTCCAACAGCAATGGTCATTCGCAGGCCGGCGCGGAGCACGGCAACAAGCCCGAGGTCGCAAGCGCCCATCCGGACAGAGCGGATCGCCCGGTTCATCCGGATCGCCCGCAGCGCCCTGATCGCCCGCAACGTCCCGATCGGCCGCAGCGCCCCGACCATCCCGATCACGTCGGCCGCCCGGGCGGCTGATCGCCCGTTTCGAAATTCAGCGCGGGCGCCGCAAGGCGCCCGCTTCCCATCGTTCCGAGGAAATCCATGATGAACTGCAAGAAGCCGCTCGCGACTTTCATCCCCATGTTGCTGCTTGCGCTCTCCGCGACCGCGGCGCACGCCGACGACGGCAGCGGGCGCGTCACGCTCGGTGCCGGCGTGGATTACAGCACCGGCAAATACGGCACCGATTTCAACACCGATATCTGGGATGTGCCGCTGAGCGTCGGCTACGAGGCCGATCGCTGGTCGGTGAAGCTGACCGTGCCTTACATCAGCATCAGTGGCGCGAGCAACGTCATTCCCGGCGTGGGCCGCGTTGACAACGGCAATCCGCACGGG
>DASSOQ010000141.1:0-28169 GCA_035700365.1 Rhodanobacteraceae bacterium
GTGCCGTTCGATTGGCACTGCAACTGCCGCCCCGACGACTTTGCGCTGTCGGTGCCGTCATTGCAGGACGCCCAAAGGACGATCAGGCTCGTGCGCTTTCATGCGGCGCAATGGCACATCGACCCGCACAAGGTCGGCGTGCTCGGCTTTTCGGCGGGCGGGTACTTGGTGGCGGAGGCCAGCACGGATTTCGATCGCCCGGTGTACCAACCAATCGATGCCGCGGACAGGGAAAGCGCGCGGCCGGACTTTGCCATCGCGATCTACCCGGGGCACCTCGCGACCGACGAGGACAAGTTGAATCCGAATGTCCGGGTCTCGAGCGGTACGCCACCCACGTTCCTGGTGCAGGCGGAAGACGACTACGTGGACGGCGTCAACCAGTCACTGGTCTATTACGCAGCGCTGGCCAGGGCACGGGTGCCGGCGGAACTCCACATCTATGCCAAGGGCGGCCACGCGTTCGGATTGAGGGCGCGGGATTTGCCGATCACGCACTGGCCGAAGCTGGCGGCCTCATGGCTGCACAGGATCGGCATGATGGGGAATTGAGCGCGTCGCTGCCGAACGTCCCCCGCACCCTGCGCCCGTCGATCTGCCGATGGGACGCGCCTAAGCAGCGACGGCCGCCGGAGCCTTGCCCCCCTGCTCAGCTGCAAACATTTCGACCCGCTCGAACGGAATGCGATCACCGGCGTCGCGTCCATACCAGGAGTCGACGATGCGCCCGTCCTCGTCGATCAGGAAGTCGGCCGGGAGCAAGTTGTTGGTGTTGAGGGCGGCCAGACCGACGATACGCATGCCCCTGAGCAACGTCGGGATCCGGGTCACGATGGCCTTGAGCTTGCGCAGCAGCGAGCGCTGGATGCCGTAGGCATCATGCGAGGCGCCAGTCGGGTCGGCGATCACCGTGAACGGGCGCGGTTTGCGCGCAGCGAAGCGCTTGACCCGTTCGGGCGTGGCGGCGAACACCGCAATGATCTCCAGGCCGTGCTTCGCGAGCCGGTCATGCCGGTTGGTCAGCTCGTAGATCCGGAAATTGCAGAATGGACAGCTCGCATCGCGAAAGAAGCACAGCAAGGTCCGCCGGCCCGTGGCACCGCCGATCGTGGTGGTCTTCCCATAGATGTCCGTGAACGCCAGTTGCGGCGCAGGGGTCGGTGGTTTCAGCCGCATGCTTCACCCCTCGGGAGCTCGGCGAAAGCGCCCTGGTCGTTCGATGCAACCAGTTCGCGCCGTGGCTCGGCACGCGACTGCGGGGCCCTCAACGCGCACTCGATTTCGCCGGGCGGCAACGGGTGCGAATAGAGGTAGCCCTGTCCTTCCACGCAGCCCGCCTGCAGCAGAAACTTGCGCTCGGCTTCCGTTTCGACGCCTTCCGCGATGGTGACCAGGCCGAGGTTGGTCGCCATCGCCACGATGGCGCGCGCAATCACGGCATTGTCGGTGTCCGCAGGCAGGCCGGTGACGAACGAGCGATCGATCTTCAGGTAGGCCACCGCCGGCAGCTTCAGGTACGCCATCGACGCATAACCCGTGCCGAAATCGTCGACCGCGATCCCGATCCCCAGTGCGTCGAGCGCACGCAGCGTCCGATCGGTGTCCTTGCCCATGCGCAGGATCGCGCCTTCGGTGATCTCGAGGACCAGCCGCGTCGGCGCGACGCCACTCACCTGCAGCGCGGCTTCCACCGCTTCCACGAAGCCGCTGTGCCCGAACCAGCGGGCCGACACGTTCAAAGCCACCCGGATGGGTGGCAGGCCCAGCCGGTCCCAATGCTGGATCTGCGCGCACACCGCGTGCATTACCCATTCGTCGATGTGCCGGATCAGGCCCATCCTCTCTGCCACCGGAATGAAATCGCCGGGCATCACGATGCCGCGCGTCGGGTGCTGCCATCGCAAGAGTGCTTCGACGCCGGTGATGCGCCCCGTTTCGATCTCGATGACCGGCTGGTACAGCATCCGGAATTCGTCGCACGCGAGCGCCCTGCGCAATTCGGTGGCAAGCATCCTTCGCCGGCTGGCGTCCGCGTGCACCGCGGGGGTGTAGAAGCGCCAGGTGTTGCGCTCTTCGGTCTTCGCCACGTACATCGCGGCGTCCGCGTCGGCGAGCAGGGTGGTGGCGTCGCCCTCGCCCGGCGCAGACACCGCGATGCCGATGCTCGCGGTCACGCCCATCTCGTAGCCGTCGATCTCGAACGATTCCGCCAGCGCGGCGCACAACCGCCGAGCCAACGAAGCCGCCTCCTCGCGGTGCAGCAACCTCGGCATCAGCACGGTGAATTCGTCGCCCCCGATGCGGCTGGCGACATCGCCCTCGCGCAACTGGCCCAGGATCCGCTGGCCCACGGGAACCAGCAGGCGATCGCCCATTGCATGGCCGTAGCTGTCGTTGACGACCTTGAAGCTGTCGAGGTCGATGAACAGCACCGCCACGGAGGTACCGTCGATCTTGGTCTGTTCGATCGCGGCCTGGCATAGCCGCTCGAATTCGGCGCGGTTGACGAGGCCCGTCAAGGCATCGTGCGTGGCGACGTGCTCGAGCTGGCGGCGGCTGGCCTCGGCGATCGAAGTGTCGCTGAACACCGCCACGAAATATCGCACGCGCTGGTTGGCGTCGCGAATCGCCGTGATGCCGAGCTTTTCGGAATAGAGGGTTCCGTCGGCACGCTGGCTCCGCACATCGCCGGACCAGTGCCCCGTTTGCTCGATCTCCCGCCACGTCGCGGCCGGCAGCGGCGCGCCGCCGGCGCCGGTGCGGGTTTCGCCAAGGTACATGCCCACCAGGCTTTCCTGCGGGAAACCGGTCAAGCGTGTCGCGGCCGGGTTCGCCGACACCACGCGCCAGTGCGTGTCGGTGATGATCACGCCCTCCCCGATGGCGGCCAGTGCCTCGGCGGCCGTGCGTATCTCGCGCTCCTGTTCCGCGCGTGCCGACATGTCGTGGATGATGGCCTGGCGGATCATCCGCCCGTCGAGCGCGATGACGTGGCTCTGGATCTCGACCGGGCGGGTGCTTCCATCGCAATCGCACAGCTCGTTGCCGCCCCAGAGCCCCTCATGAGGCGCTTCGCGGGCGAACAGGCTCGCATAGTGGCCACCGCGCAGTTCTTCCGGGTCGAGCCCCGTCCAGGCCCCCGCCGCGGGATTGGCGTCGATGATGCGGCCACTCGCTTCATCCACCATCACGATCGCGTCCGCCGTGCCGTCGAACAGCCGCCGGTAGCGCTCCTGGTCGCCGCGGATTGCCGCGAGTACCCGGCGTGCGATCCACCCCCACACCAGCAACGCGGCGAAGACGAAGAACGTCACGCCTGCCGACACCACCCTTGCGAATACCACCGAGGCCCTCGCGAGCGTCATGGAAAACTCGTTGGTCGTCTGCTGTACGGACTTGTTGATTTCGCCGATGCGGCGCAACTGGCTCGCGACTTTCGAATGGTCGACCTGGCGCATCGAATACTGGCGGTGCAGGTCGCCGGCGATCTCGCCCAGTTCCGCCACGAACGCGTCGCTCGCATGCCACTGCTCCAGCGCGGTCGTCATGTACGGCGCCCGCGAAAAATGGCTGAAGACGAAAATGATGTTGGGGATCGAGACGGGCAGCATGTACGCGCCGTGCAGCGTGGCAACGACGTGCTGGTAATCGAAGTGCCCGGACAGGACCTGGTCGCGCGCCGAGTTGTAGGCCGTCACCACCGCGTAGTTGCGCTGGAAATCGGCGTAGTCGGCCTCGTTGCCGCTGCCGGCATAGGCCAGCAGGTCGAAGGTCGCCCGGTTCTGGGCCTTCGACCACATGCTCTCGCCATTGAGGATTCCGGCGAGCGCGGTCTGCCCCTGCAGGGCAGCCCACATGAAGAACAGGATGACCGCCACGATGGCGGCAAGCGCATACCCAAGCGGCAACAGCCGCTTGAACTTGGAGTTCGGTCGGAGCTGGGGCAGGTTCCCTCGCACGGACTGGCTGGATCCATGGGTGTCGTCCTATCGGCAAGCATTTTGTGTGCCAGATCCGGCGGCGGGGTGCGGCCGCCCCGCCTCGCGGCGCCATTCGCCAAAAGCGGCAGGAGCCGTGCGGGGACGGTGCCGGGGGAAGCTCGTCCCAGGTCGGGTTGCGGCGCGCCACCAGCGGCGCCTGGACGCGAATGGACGTACGGATCAAGCGGCGCGACCGGAATAGCCGAAACGTGCCGCAACGGGGCGGCAGCAGCCTTGCAAACGCGATCCAAGAAGCATCCGCGAGCACGGCGGGGAAATTCGCGATCGCGGCGATCTCGCCTGCGGTCATTCCCGTGGCTTGCGGGCGTGGCCGCCGATGGCCTGTTCCAGCGCCGACAGGGCCACGGGTTTGACGAGGTGGCCGTCAAAGCCCGCAGCGTGGGCTCGCTCCTGGTCTTCCTTCTGTCCGTAGCCGGTGAGCGCAATGAGCCGCATGGCCTTCAACTGCGGCATCTTCCGTATCTGCCGCGCCAGGTCATACCCGTTCATTTCCGGCAGGCCGATGTCGAGCACCGCAACGTCCGGCTTGAATGATTCCATGCTGGCGAGAGCATCTTTCGCGTTGTACACCGCGAGTGTCTCGTGTCCTTCGAAGTCGAGGAGCAACGCGAGCGAGTCCGCCGCATCCGAGTTGTCGTCGACGATCAACACCCGCCGTGGCTCCACTGCGGGCCGCTCCGCGACAGCGGGTATTGCCACCGGACGCCCGATCCGGGGCAGTCGCATCTCGAATGTCGACCCCCGGCCAAGGCCTCGGCTGCGCGCGGTGACCTCGCCCTTGTGCATTTCGATCAAACGCTTCACCACCGCCAGTCCCACGCCGAGGCCGCCCTGTGCGCGATCGAGCGTGCGATCGTTCTGCACGAACAGATCGAAAACGTGTGGAAGCAGCTCCGGCGGAATGCCGCCGCCGGTGTCCGAGATTTCGATGAAGGCGCTGTCCTTGTCCCCATGGGTGCGAACCCGAATCTCACCACCGGATTCCGTGTACTTGATGGCATTGGCGAGGATATTGCCGACGCATTGCACCAGACGCGCAAAGTCGCCCTCCACGTACAGCGGTTCGTAGCTCAAGGCCGTGATGGATACGCTGTGCCGCTTCTCCCGCACCTGTGGCTCGACGGTCTCCATCGCCTGGGTGATGACGGCGGCGAGATCGGTGGGCTTGCACTTGAGATGGATCCTTCCGGTGGTGATGCGGGAAACATCCAGCAGGTCGTCGACGAGCCGCGACAGATGCTCGCCCTGGCGCTTGAGCATGCCGAGAGCCGCCTGGACATTGGCGTCGCTCGGCAGCATGTGGGACAGGAGTTCCGTCGCATTCCGGATCGGAGCGAGCGGGTTCCTGAGTTCGTGGGCGAGCATCGCGAGAAACTCGTCCTTTTGGCGATTGACCTGGCTGAGCGCCTGCTCCGCCTTCTTGCGCTGGTCGATCTCCCGTTGCAGGGCCTGGTGCGCGCGCGCGCTGTCGACAGCCACGGCGGCCTGGGCGGCGACCGCGGCCACGAGTCGCTCGGCCCGCTCGGTGAACACGCCAGGTTCCGGATGTCCAAAGAAGAGACCGCCGAGCACCTCCCCGGAAGCTGCCTTCACCGGGACCGCGAGATAGCTTCGAACCGGCAGATGGCCCTCGGGCATGCCGTGGTGGGGCGGGTTGTGGCCGTAGCGGGGATCCGCCGTGATGTCGGCACTGCGTACACTCGCCTCGCCCCGAAAGGTCGGCCCGAACACTCCTGTGTTGCGGGGCTGCGGGAAACCGGAGAACGCTTCACGCGGCACCCCGGAAATCGTGTACAGCCGGTACGATTCCCCGAGTTCATCCCGGACGTTGTAGAAGAATGCACCGAACGCGGCACCGGTGATCTCCCTCGCGGCGTCGGTGATGACCTGCACGACCTTCTCGAGGTCGAGCTGGGCGCCGATGACGGCCTGCGCCGCATCCCCGAGCAGTTCCCGCACCTGGATTTCTTCCCGGAGGCGCTTCGCCGAGCGTTTGCGGGCCGTGATGTTCCGCAGGATTTTCGAGGCGCCGACGATCTCGCCGCCCGGATCCCGGATCGGAGAGATGGTCAGGGAAACGTCCAGGCGGGTTCCGTCCTTCGCGAGCCGCACCGTTTCGAAGTGGTCGACGCGCTCCCCGCGCCGCAGCTGGGCCAGGATGGCGTCCTCCTCGGCCTGCAACTCCGGCGGAATGATGAGCCTGATGGACTTGCCGATGATCTCGTCGGGCCTGTAGCCGAAAAGGCTCGCCGCGGCGTGATTCCAGGAACTCACGATGCCGTCGAGCGTCTTGCTCGCGATCGCATCATCCGATCCCTCGACGATGGCCGCGAGCCGCGCGCGCTCGCGTTCGGCGCGCCTTCGCTCGGTCACGTCGCGAAATACGACGACGATTCCGACCAGGGTGCCCTGGTACCGGATGGGGGCTCCGCTGTCGTCGATGGGAATGCGCCTGCCGTCCCGGCTGATTAGCACGGTGTGATTCGCCAGGCCGACGATTCCACCGGTTTTGATGACCTTGGCCACCGGATGATCGACCGGAGCGCCGGTGTATTCATTGACGATGCGGAAAACCTCCGCAAAGGGTGCGTTCCGCGCCTCGGAGAAGGACCAGCCGGTGAGTTGTTCGGCAACAGGGTTGAGGAATGTCACGCAGCCGGCAGCATCCGTCACGATGACGCCATCCCCGATGCTCGAGAGCGTCACGTCGAGCACGTCACCTTCGCTCCGGACGGAAGCTTCGGCCGGCCGGCCTTGCGCGACAGCCGCAGGTGGCGCGGCAAGACCCGGATCCACCCGGTTCAGCAGCAGGAGAACCGGCTGCGGGTCCCCCGACAAGCTGTGGGCGACCCCCCGCGCGCTGTAAACCGCCGTAATGCCTTCGCAGGTGAAGGCAAGCCGCGTGGGCGGCGCCGGGCCATTCGCACTGGCCCGCAAATAGTCACGGGCGCGCTCGGCATCCGTGACGAGCGTGGACAGGTCGCGACCCCGCAACGCTTCAGGGGTCGTGCCGATGCCGGACGCGAATGCGGTATTGCACGCCTGGACGACGCCCTCCACCGAAACGAGCAGTGCCGGCTGCGTCAGGAGTTCGGCTGGAACAGCGAAGGTATCCATGGGCCCGTGCAGCCGGATGCTGCAAGAAATTTTCCTCGATGCCTCACTCCCACCTCGGAGTCCGTGAGCGCGTGGATGCCGGCGAGCGGCTGCGGGAAAGTGCGGAGCTCCGTCTTCACTCGGCTCGAAGCGACAAACGCTGTTCTGGAAGCGACCTCGATCGGCTTCAAAGCCTAGCACAGGGCTCCTGAAAGGATCGGTCGCGACCGTGCCATGGAGGACGTGTCGAAGCACAGCCCGCTTGGTCCCGCCGAGCCGATCCGCAGCGCGCACCACGCGTCGGCCGCGACTCCGCTAGATTTGGCCGGATGCCTCACCCGCGAACGAATCCATGATCGACCTCAGAAGCGATACCGTCACCCGCCCCACGCCCGCCATGCGCAAGGCGATGGCCGCCGCCGAAGTGGGCGATGACGTCTATGGCGAAGATCCGACGGTCAACGAGCTCGAACGCCTCGCCGCCGACATGCTGGGGACGGAAGCTGCGGTGTTCGTTGCCAGCGGGACACAAGGCAACCTCATCGCCTTGCTGAGCCACTGCCAGCGCGGTGACGAATACATCGTCGGGCAGCAGGCGCACACGTACAAATACGAGGGCGGCGGCGCGGCGGTGCTCGGCGGGATCCAGCCACAGCCGCTCGAGTTCCGTGCGGACGGCACCCTGGATCTCCATCGGGTCGCGGCCGCGATCAAACCGGACGACCACCATTTCGCGCGCACCCGATTGCTGTGCCTCGAGGACACGCAGGGCGGCAAGGTGTTGCCGCTCGCCTACTTGCAGCGCGCCCGCGAATTCGTCGACGCGCACAAGCTGGCTTTGCACCTCGATGGCGCGCGTGCATTCAACGCCGCCGTGAAGCTCGGCGTGCCCGCCGCGCAGATCAGCCGCCACTTCGACACGGTGTCGCTGTGCCTCTCGAAAGGGCTCGGCGCACCGGTGGGTTCCGTGCTGTGCGGACGGCGGGACCTGATCCTGCGGGCGCGCCGTTGGCGCAAGGTGGTCGGGGGCGGCATGCGCCAGGCCGGCATCCTGGCGGCGGCGGGGATCATCGCGCTGCAGCAGCACGTGGAACGCCTGGCGGAAGACCACGAGAATGCACGGCGGCTTGCCGAGGGCCTGGCCGGGATTCCGGCGCTGGGCGTCGATCCGTCATCGGTGCAGACCAACATGGTGTTCTGCACCATCGCGGGCACCGACATGGATGCCTTGCGGGCACACTTGAAGGCGAAGGGGGTCGTGATCGGCAGCGGCAACCCGCTGCGCCTGGTCACGCACCTGGATGTTTCGGCGAGCGATGTCGACAGGGTCGTGGCCGCATTCGGCGCCTATTTCGACGCGCCGGTGCGCTGCTGAAGAGTGCCCGGCACGCGGCGCGAGGGCGTCACGCCTGCGCCGGCAACCTGCCCAGCACGTTTTCGGCATCGAACGGCCCCGGCGCGGCGATCAGGTTGCGCGCCGCGTCCACCTGGCCCCAGGTGTTCCACAGCAGCGCGCCGCGCACGCGCCCGGCATCGAGGTAATAGACGATCCCTTCGCGGAACGGGGTGACCCACTGCTCGACGGTCTCGAGGCGCGAATCGAGGATGCCCACGGCCTCGTAGCCGAGGTCGAACAGGTCCGAATAGAAGAACGGCAGTTCGTCGTACGGCGCGTCCTGCCCGGCCATGCACTTGCCGGCGCGGGTGCCCATGCTGATCGCGGCGTTTTCGTGCTCGACGCGCAGGTGCCTGCCGAGCGACGGGGCCGGAAACGACGCGATGTCGCCGGCGGCGAAAATGTCGGGGTCGGAACTGCGCAGGTGGTCGTCGACCACGATGCCGTTGTCGACCTCGAGGCCGGCGTCGCGCGCCAGTTCCACGTTCGGGGTGATGCCGAGGCCCGCGACCACCGCGTCGGCCACCAGCGTACTGCCGTCGGAGAGGCGCAGCTCGGTGGCGTCGCCGTTCGGCTTGCCGCCTTCGACCGCGGTTCCGGCGCGCACGTCCACGCCCTTCTCGCGGTAGTACGCGGTCACGGCCTCCGCCAGTGACTCGGGGTACACGCGGGCGCCGAGGGTGTCCTCGGGGAACAGCATCGTCACCCGGCAATCGTTCATGGCCATCGCGGCCGCGAGTTCGCTGCCGATGAAGCCACCGCCGACCACCGCGATCCGCGCACCGGGCTTCACCGCCTGGCGCAGCCGCTTGTAGTCGTCGAAGGTGCGGTAGTAGATGAAATCGTCACCACCGGAGGGCAGTTTGCGCGGCGTGCCCCCGGTCGCGATCAGCAGCTTGCGATATTGCCAGGTGTCGCCCTGGTCGTCGTGCACGGCGTGCGCGGCACGATCGACCCGTGTCGCGCGGCGTTGCAGCGCGACGCGCGCGCGGGCCTTGTCGACCGGCCGCCAGATGTCTTCTTCCTTGCCGTCCTTCCAGAGCTTCTTGGTAAGCGGCGGACGGTCGTAGGGCGGGTGCGATTCGGCACCCAGCATGCCGATGGTCGCTGTCGCATCGGCTTCGCGCAGCGCCTGCGCGGCGGCTTCGCCGGCCATGCCGGCGCCAAGGATGAGGTAATCGAATTCGTGTTGCATGACGGCTCCCGTTCGAACACGGCGTGCAATCGCCGAGGATACTCGGGGGTGACGGGGAATCACAGCGGAGGTGTCGAAATGCCGCGGCGAGGCGGGAAGGAGTCGCCGCGGCGCGTGCATCCCCCGGCGCTTCGCGCCCCCTCTTCCTTGGGAAGGGGCTGAGGTTGTCTTCCCCCTCCGACGGAAGAGGGATCGAGGGGGATGTGCTTATTGCCGGGCGTCGCGGAGGTTCGGGAGCATCGTCGCGAAGCCGGGGGTGGCGCGCCACGGGTTGATGTCGATCCCGCCGCGGCGCAGGAACCGTGCGTACACCAGCAGCGAGAGCGGCCGGCACTGCCGCTGGATGTCGTGGAACATGCGTTCGACGCACGCCTCGTGGAAGTCGGCGTGGGAGCGATACGACACGAGGTAGCGCAGCAACCCGGAGCGGTCGATCGGGATGCCCCGGTAGCGGACCTGCACGCTCGCCCAGTCCGGCTGACCGGTGACCGGGCACACCGAGCGGAACAGCCGCGTCACCAGCGCTTCCTCCACGGCGCGCGCGCCGTCGCGGACGCGCAGGTGCTCCGCGTGCGGCGGTCCGTATTCCGACACCTCGATCTGCTGATCGTCCAGCGATTCGCCCGCGAAATCCGCGACCGCGAGGCGATCGAACGCCCCGGATTCGAGCAGCGCGACCTCGACCGGCGCACCGACCTTCGCGGAAAGGTCATCACTGACGCGCGCGCACACATCCATCGGGTGGTCGAAGCGGGTCATCGCGTAGCCGCCGAGGTACAGCTTCACCGACTTGGATTCGACCAGGTTCGGCGAATCGCAGGGCACCCGGAGTTCGGCCACGGCGACGCAGGGCTTGCCGCGCGCGTCCAGCCAGGAAAACTCCCACGCGTTCCAGATGTCGGCGCCGGTGAAGGGCAGCGGACCGACGCCGAGCGTCCCGCGCGCGTCGGCGCGGGCGATCGGGAACAGCACCGAGGGATCGACGATTTCGGGATACTCGACCTGGCGGCCGAGCGGATTGTGGCGTTCAACCATCCGATGATCTACTCGAAGGGGCTTTCGTGAAAAGTCAGGCCATGGATGGCCGTCCTGGTCTTCACGGCCATCGTGCACCAGTCTCGAGAGCGGTCCGTGACGCAGCGATCAAGGGATGATCGCATGAACCAAAATCAGCGCATGGATGGACCTTCCCGACTTCCATCGACGATTATCCGTGGCGCATCACGAATGGCAGCACAACGCGGCGATTGGGGACGACCGCGCGGGCACCACGCGATGGGGTCACTCCATCGGCGCGACGATGTACTGCTCGATCTTGCCGTTGGGCAGGAGGTAGGTGGTGATGGCCAGCTTCTTGTCTCCGAAGGTCGCCGTGTAGCCCCGCATCTGCATGCCGCCACGCTTGCGGGCGCTGCGGATCGTGAAGGAATCCGGCTTGCCGAGCGGCGCCAGGCTGGCCTGGTAGTCGTGCAGCCCGGTCGCATCGAAATAGCTGTTGGCGTCATCGGTGAACACGCTGCGGTCGATCCTGCCCTTCTGCAGGTCCGCGAAGATCGCCTTGGCCTGCTCCAGCGCCGCATTGGCCGCCGGATCCCGGATGTCGAACAGCGCCTTGGCGATGCCCATGCCGATGGTCCGGAAGGTGCCGACCGCGTCCTGGTTGGTCTGCACCACGACGGCCACGCGATCGTCCGGGAACACGTAGTTGCCGGCGGTGAAGCCCATCACCTCGCCGTCGTGGGAGATCATCCGGTGGCCGTCCATGCTGCCGACGAACACGCCGAGGCCGTAGCCGGAGGCGAGGCCATCGTTCAACAACACCTCGGTCTGCATTGCCTTCCACGACCCCGGCTCCAGGAGCGTCTGGTCGATCATCGCGATGTCCCACCGGGCGAGGTCGCCCGCGGTCATCGCCAGTTCGCCGGCCCCGAACATCCAGTCCACGCCTTCCTTCTCGGAAGGACGCAGCGGGCCCAGCGCGAATCGGGAGTAGCCGCGCGCATCGGTGGCCGGCAGCGCGTGCAGGTTGGTGTCGTACACGTCGGTGATCCCGAGCGGCGCGAACACGTGCTGTTGCAGGAACTGGAACGGCGTCTGGCCGGTCAGCTTCTGGACGATCGCGCCCGCGATCACGAAGTTGGTGTTGCTGTATTGCCACTGCGCGCCCGGCGCGAAGTCCAGCGGCTTCTCCGCCCACGTGTCCATGATCTCCGCCGGCGTGGTCGGCTTCTTCATCGGCGGCATCAGGTAATCCTGCGGCCAGTAGTCCTGGTACCCGGAGGTGTGCGACAGGAGCTTCCGGATCGTGATCCGGTCGGCGTCGGTCAGCTCGGGGAAATACTTCGCGACCTTGTCGCCGAGGCTCAGCCGCCCCTGCTGCTGCAGCATCAGGATCGCCGCGGCCGTGAACTGCTTGCTGATCGAACCGATGCTGTAGCGCATCGCGGGCGTGGCGGCGGTCTTCGGGTCCAGCCGCGCGTTGCCGTAGGCCTGGACGTAGGCGAGCTTGCCGTCGCGCACCACCGCGATCGAGGCGCTGGGGACGCCGCTGCTCTTCAAGGCGTCGTTGGCGACCTTGTCGACCTGCGCCTGCAGCGCTGCGCTCAGCGTCGAATCGGCCCACGCGGCCGGAGCTGCCAGCAGCAACGCGGCAAGGAAAACGAGCGACGGGAAGAGGCGCCGATGGAGCATCGTTGGAATTCCTGCGTGGACGGAACGGCAACGATAACAGCGGCGGTGCGGTGGCCGGCCGGCGGTGTCGCGGCCGGCGCAGGAAGGGCGCATTCCCGTCGGTCCCCCTTTCCTTCTTGAAGGCGGAAGACAAGCGAATGCGCCGATCCCGTTCCCGGTCCCGGCGCGGGGCGCCGGGAGGGATGCCGCCGGAAAACGGGCTACTCGGCGGGCTGCGGTGGCGGCAACACTTCCCGGTCGGGCACGCGCGCCTCGGCGTGGTGGTCCTGTCCGAGCAGCAGGTACATCGCAGGCACCACGAACAGCGTGAACAGCGTGCCGATCGAGATGCCGGTGAAGATCACCAGGCCGATGCTGTGGCGGCCGGCCGCGCCCGCGCCGGCGGCAACCACCAGCGGGATCACGCCGAGCACCATCGCGAAGGTGGTCATGAGGATCGGTCGCAACCGCACCGCCGCAGCCTCCTCGATGGCCTCGCGCTTGCTCATGCCGTGCAGCCGCTGCGCATCGTTGGCGAACTGCACCATCAGGATGCCGTGCTTGCTGATCAGGCCGATCAAGGTCACGAGTCCGACCTCGGTGTAGATGTTGAGCGTCGCCAGCCCGAGGTTGATGAACAGCAGCGCGCCGAAGGTCGCCATCGGCACCGACACCAGGATCACGATCGGATCGCGGAAGCTCTCGAACTGCGCCGCCAGCGCCAGGAACACGATGATGATCGCGAACAGCATCGTCACCAGGAACCCGCCCGACTCCTGCTCGAACTGCCGCGACTGGCCCGCGTAATCGGCGGCGTAGCCGCTCGGTGCCACCTCCTGCAGGGTGTCTTGCATGAACTGCAAGGCCTGGCCCAGCGACACGCCCGGCCCGATCACGCCCTGGATCGTCGCCGAGTTCAACTGCTGGAAGTGGTTGATCGATTCCGGCACGGTCTGGAACGTCAGGTGGGCGACCGTGGACGCTGGAATCATGCTGCCGTCCGGCGTCTTGATGTAGTAGTTCTTGAGCTGGTCGGGGTTCATGCGGTCCACCTGCGCGACCTGCGAGATCACGCGGTAGGCGCGTCCCGAGATCGAGAAGTAGTTGACATAGTTGCCGCCCAGCGCCGCCGAGAGCGCCGCGCCGACATCGCGCTGGGTCAGCCCGAGCGCGGACACCTTGTTGCGATCGAGCGTGACCGTCGCCTGCGGCTGGTCGATCTTGAGGTCGGAGTCGATGTAGAAGAACATGCCCGACGCCTGCGCCTTCGCGACCACCTGCTTCGCCACCTCGTTCAGGTTCTGGAACGGCTCGGTCGTCTTGATCACGAATTGCACCGGCAGGCCGAATGCGCCCGGAAGCGACGGGAACTGGAACACCGCGACGCGCGCGCCGGCGATGTTGTTGAGCTTCTGCTGCACGGCCTGCTGGATCTCGGTGGCGCTGCGGTCGCGGTCGCCCCACGGCTTCAGCATGATGCCGGCAAATCCGCTGTTGACGCCCTGCGCACCGTCCACCTGGAAGATGTGGGTGTACTCGGGCAGCGACTTGGCGATGTCGAACACCTGCTTCGAGTACAACGCCATCTGGTCGATGGTCGCGTTGGGCGGCCCCTGGGTGTTGGTCAGCACGATGCCCTGGTCTTCCTGCGGCGCCAGTTCCGCCTGCGAGGTCTTGAACAGGTACACGTTGCCGAGCAGGATCAGCGCGCCGAACACCACCGCGACCAGCCACGTGTCCAGCGACGAGTGCAGCACGCGCCGGTAGCGGTCGCGCACCGCGTCGGCGACGCGATCGATGCGCTTGACGAAGGGCTTCTCGTGGTCGGAAGCCCGCAGCGAGCGCGAGCACATCATCGGCGACAGCGTCAGCGCGATGATCGCCGAGATCACCACCGCCCCCGCGAGCGTGAACGCGAACTCGGTGAACAGCGCGCCGGTCAGGCCACCCTGGAAGCCGACCGGGATGTACACCGCCACCAGCACCGCGGCCATCGCGAGGATCGGGCCGGCCAGCTCGCGCGCCGCGAGGATCGCCGCCTGCAGCGGTGACTGGCCCTCCTTCATGTGGCGGTCGACGTTCTCGACCACGATGATCGCGTCGTCGACCACCAGCCCGATCGCCAGCACCAGCGCCAGCAACGTCAGCAGGTTGATCGAATAGCCGAACACCAGCATCACCAGGAACGCGCCGATCAGCGACAGCGGCATCGCCACCAGCGGGATCAGCAGCGAGCGCAGCGTGCCGAGGAACAGGAAGATCACCACCGCCACGATCAGCAGCGTCTCGACCAGCGTCTGCACGACCTCATGGATCGAAGTGCGGATGTAGTCGGTGCCGTCGAACACGATCCGCGCCGTCATGCCCGTGGGCATCTGCGACTGGATCGTCGGGAACACCTTGCGCACCCCCGAGATCACGTCCAGCACGTTGGCGTCGGGCGCGGCATTGATGCCGATGAACACCGAGCGCTTGCCGTCGAAGGCGACGTTGAAGTCGTAGTTCTCGGCGCCGAGGGTGACCCGGGCGACATCCTTCAGCCGCACGATGTCGGCGCCGTCGGCCTTGATCACCAGGTCCTTGAACTCGTCCACCGTGTGCAGGTCGGTGGCCGCGGTCAGCGCCACGCTGACCATCTGGCCCTTGGTATTGCCGATCGCCGAAAGGAAGTTGTTGGCCGCCAGCGCGGCGTTGACATCGGTCGCCGTCACGCCGTGCGCGGCCATCTTCACCGGATCGAGCCACGCGCGCATCGCGAACGTGCGGCCGCCCAGGATCTGGGCGCTCTGCACGCCGTCGACCGCGTTCAACTGCGGCTGCACCACCCGGGTCAGGTAGTCGGTGATCTTGTTGGAGGCCACCGAGCTGGAATAGAACCCCAGGTACATCGAGGCGGTCTGCTGGCCGGTCTGCAGCGTGATCACCGGCTGCTGCGCAGCCTGCGGCAACTGGTTCTTCACCGAATTGACCAGCGCGCTGATCTCGGTGAGCGCCTTGTTGCCGTCGTAGTTGAGACGCAGCCTCGCGCTGATCAGCGACACGCCGGGCGTGGACGACGAGGACAGGTAATCGATGCCCTGCGCCTGCGAGATCGCCTGCTCGAGCGGCTGGGTGATGAAGCCCGCCATGGTCTGCGCGTCGGCACCGAAGTAGACGGTCTGCACCGTGATCGTCGCGCTCTCGGTCTTCGGATACTGCCGGATCGGCAGGGACGTCACCGCACGCAGCCCGAGCACCAGGATCAGCAGGCTGACCGTGGCGGCGAGTACCGGGCGCTTGATGAAGAGGTCGGTGAATTTCATGGGTGAACCTGCTGAAGAATATGGGGGGCGACATCTCTCGCACCGTCATTCCGGGGCCGCCGAGGGCGGTGCCCGGAATCTGCCGTGCGCCTGCTCGGAGCAGATTCCGGATCGTGGCCGCGCCACGCCCGGGATGACGAATGATCTTTGACGTTACTCCTCGACCGGGTGCGGATTCGGATCGAAGGCCGGCTCCACCTTGTTGTTGATGTTCACCGGCGTGCCGTTCTTCAGTTTCAACTGGCCGCTGGTCACGACCACGTCGCCTTGCTTGATGCCGGACAGGATCGCGACCTGGTCCCCGCGGGTCGGCCCCGTCTGCACGATGACCTGTTGCACGTAATGCGAGGCGCCGCCCTTGTCCTGCTCCGGCTTGCCGGCGGATGCGGCAGGGACAGGCTTGCCGTTCGCGTCACGCGCCGGCGGCTGCCCCTCGTGCACCACGAACACGGTGTCGCCGTAGGGCGCGTACGCGACGGACGTCTGCGGCAGCGTCAGGTAGCGCTGCTCGCTACCGGCATCGACCGCGACCTTCGCGAACATGCCCGGCACCAGCAGTTTGTCGGGATTGGCGACGGTGGCCTCGACGCCGACGTTGCGGGTCGAGACATCGACCTTGGGGTCGGTCGCCGAAATCTTGCCCGTGAAGGTCTTGCCCGAAAACGCGTCGGCGGTGACCTCGACGTTGCCGCCGACCTGCATCTGCTGCAGGGAGGACTGCGGCACGGTGAAATCGACATACAGCGGATTGAGTTGCTGCAGGGTCACCACGGTGGCACCCGCGTTGATGTATTGGCCCGGATTGGCCGTGATGATGCCGATGCGGCCCGCGAACGGCGCACGCAGCGTCTTCTTCGCGACCAGCGCCGCCTGTGCATCGGCCTGCGCCTTGGCGTTCTTGAGATCGGCAACGGCGGCGTCATAGCTCGCTTGGCTAATGGCCTTGACGGCGAGCTGCTGCTTGGCACGTTTCGCGGTCACCTCGGCGAGGCTGGCCTTGGCGCGCAGCGCCTCGAGCGTCGCCCGGTCCTGGTCGGCGTTCAACCTGATCAGCACGTCGCCCTTCTGGACATCGGCGCCCGAGCGCACCTCGACGCCGTCGACGAGACCGGAAACGTCGAAGGCGAGGTCCGCGCCGTGCACCGCGCGCACGTTGCCGAACGCCTCCACGTGCGGCTGCCAGTCCTGGTACCTGGCAACCATCGTGCTGACCGTCTGGGGCGGGTTGGCCATGGACTTCATGAACTTGCCGATCATGATGCCCTTGAAGGTGTTGAAGCCGACCAGCAGCGCGAACAGCACCACGACCACCACGATCACGATGATCAGTCGCTTGCGCAGCTTGGGCCGGGCGGAAGGTTGGTTTGCACTCATTGGGATCACTCTTTTTTTGCGATCTTCCCGACCGGCGCGATCAGGAAGCCGAAGGCGAGTTGTCGTGTGCCGCTTGCTTGTGGTTCCGGAACGGCCTCCATGGCCTGACTCTCCGCGAAGCATCCTCTTGCGAGCGTTCCTGGCCGCAAGGATCAAGAACGGCCGTGCATGGCCTGGCTTCCTTTCGCGAACTTTTTCTTGCGAGCGTCCTGATCGCCAGGACCAGGAGCCGAAGGTGGTTTGTCGACTGCTTGTGGATCGTTCCCGAGCGGGCCTCCGCGGCCTGCTTCCGCGAAGAAGCTCCCGGGCCTCGTGGCGGGCGCTCCGGGGATGCGACGACGTCCGTGTCCGGGCGAGCTATTTCTCCGTTGCGACCGGGTCGCCCCGCTGCCAGCCGCCGCCCAGCGCCGCGTAGAGCGCCGCGGTGTCGGCGAGCCGCGCGGCGCGCGCCTGGATGAGCGAAATGCGCGCCTGCTGCCAGGTCTGCTCGGCGTTCAGCAGGTTCAGGTAACCGACGGCGCCGACCCGGTACTGGCTGCGCGTCAGCGCCAGCAGCCGCGAGGCGTCCCGCTCCGCGGTGGCGAGCGCGCGCAGCGAATGCGCGTCGTACTCGAGCGCCTGCAGCGAATCGGCGACATCCTGGAATGCGGTCAGCACGACCTGCTGCCAGTTCGCCAGCGCCTGGTCCATGCCGGCCTCCGCCGCGCGCTTCTTGTGCAGCAGTTCGCCGCCATGGAACAACGGCTGCAGGATGTTCAACCCGATCGACCAGGCGCTGGTGCCGGCGGTGAACAGGTCGCCCGCGTGGAGCGCCTGCGAGCCGGCGCTGCCGGAAAGGGTGAGCTGCGGCAGCATGTCGGCGGTCGCCACGCCGACGCTCGCGGTGGCGGCGTGCAACTGCGCGGCGGCGGCACGGATATCCGGCCGCTGCGCCACCACGGTCGAGGGCAGGCTGACCGGAACGTCGGCTGGCAAGGTCACGTCGTCGAGCGTGATCGGCTGGAGGTCGATCTGCGCGGGCGTCACGCCGAGGTAGGTCGCGAGCTGGTTCTGGGTCGCCGCCAGTTGCTTGCGCAGCCCCGGCAGCGCCACCGCCGCCGTCGCCAACTGGGTACGCACCGCGAGGGTGTCGGTGAGCGAGGTGGACCCGATCGCCTGCTGCTTCTCGGCGATGTCGAGCTCCTGTCGGAGCGAATCGATGATCTGCCGGGTCGCGCGGACCTGCTCGCGCAGCGACGCTTCCTGCAGCGATGCGGTGACGACGTTCGCCGCCAGCGTCAGGTAGGTCGCGTCCAGTTGCGCACGCTGCACGTCGGCCAGCGCCTGTTGCGCCTCGATGCCGCGACGCACGCCACCGAAGATGTCGAACAGGTAGCCGACGCTGACGCCGGCGTTGTAAACCGTGAAAGGCTTCGAGCCGACTGCGCCGCCGGCACCGACCCCCGCCCCGGTGAGCTGGTTGGCGCGGGTGGCGCCGGCGCTGGCGTCGAGCGAGGGGAACAGGCTGCCACCCGCCGCCCGGGCATTTTCTTCGGCCTGCCGCAGCGCGGCCTGGGCCGAGGCGATGGTCGGGCTGTGCGCGAGCGCGGCCTCGACCCGCCGGTCCAGTTCCTGGTTGCCGAAGGTGGTCCACCAGCGCTGCGGTACCTGGCGGCCTTCCAGGAAACGCTGCGCATCGCCGCCCGGCGTCGCGGCCGACGCCGTGGATGCCGGCAGCGCCGTCGGCGTGTAGCGATCGACCGCGGGCGCGGCGGGCTCCCGGAATTCGGGACCCACGGCGCAGCCGGACAATGCAAACGCGATCAGCGCCGCCGCGGCCCACCCTGCGGCGGGCTTGGTTCTGGACAATGGGGGAGTCATTCAGGCCGGGAATCCGATTCGGGGCGTTCTGAAAGCAACGGAGCGGGTTCTATAAATGAACCGACGGGTATTGTATTTGTTACATGCGTATTCTGCAACCGCGCGGGCGGCGGATGTAAGCGCCGGATGTCACGTCCCGGCGGGTGACACCTGTCAGGAGATGCTTCAACGACGAGCGACGGCGCCGCAATTCGACAGCAGGTCCGGGAAGGCGTTCGATACACAAGACACATGTCTCGTCCGGAGCCGCCATTGCGGAAAGCCGGGGCCATGGATCGACGCTCCTGGCCGGCTGGCGCCCAGATTCTTCCAGCGTGGGCCTACGTCCGGCGACGCGGCGATCAGCGATGATCGCGATCGATGCCCTCGCGATCGATGCGCCCGGCGAGCCAGGCCTCGCTCTGCATTTCGATCAGGCGGCTTTCGGTGCGCGCGAATTCGGCGCGCAGGCGGCGGCCATCGTAGAGCTCCACCACCGGCACCTGCGCGGTCACCGCCAGCTTGACGCGCCGGTCGTAGAGTTCGTCGACGAGGTGCACCAAGCGCTGCGCGGCATCCTCGTTGAATGGCGTGAACTGCGGCAGGCGCGACACCAGGATCGCCGGGTAGATCCGCGCCAGTTCGATGTAGTCGGCCGAACCGTACGGACCGTCGCACAAGGCCGCGAAGTCGAACCAGGCGACGTTCGCGGCGAGCTTGCGCACCTGGATCGGGCGATCGTTGATGCGCAGCTCGCCACCCTCCTGGACCGGTCCCTGCGCGAGCTGTCCGAACAATCGCGCCAGTGCCGCCTCGGCGTGCGCATTGTCCGGCGTGAGGTACACGGACGCCCGCGTCAGCGCGCGCAGGCGCCAGTCGTGCGGCGAGGCGAGTTCGAGCACCTCGCACTGCCGTTCGATCAACGCGATCGCGGGAAGGAATCGTTCGCGCTGGAGGCCGCCGCGATACAGCGCCGGGGGTGGCGTGTTGGAAGTGGTGACCAGCGCGACGCCGCGCTCGAACAGCGCGCGCAGCAGGCCATGAAGGATCATCGCGTCGCCAATGTCGGTGACCATGAACTCGTCGAGGCACAACACCCGCGAACGCGCCGCGAACTCCGCGGCCACCCGCGGCAACGGATCGCTGATTTCGCCGAGCGCGCGCAATCGCGCGTGGACGTCCAGCATGAAGCGGTGGAAATGCACGCGCAGCGCCATGTCTTCCGGCAGCGATGCCGCGAACTGGTCCATCAGCAGCGTCTTGCCGCGCCCGACGGGGCCCCAGAGATACAGCCCGCGAACGGTCGGCGGAACACGCTGCGCCCGCAGTCGCGCCAACCAGCCTGTCGGCCGCGGCGCCAGCAGCGCCGCGTGCAGCCGGTCGAGCGCCGCGAGCGCCCGATGCTGAGCCGGATCGTCTTCCCAGTCGCCGCCGGCAACACCACGCGAGTAGCGGGTGCTCGGCGAATCGAGCGGCGCGTTCAGTGGAAAATCCGGAGCGGTGGAACGCAGACGCAACCACGCGGCGCGGAGCCGGCGCCGAGTCCGGCTTGCGCTTGCGCGACGCTTCGTTTGGAGCGGCCGTTGCGGAAAGTCGGAGCCTGCACCCGAGGAGCTTCTGACCGGGGTCCATGGATGGCCGTTCTGGTGTTCACGACTTGGCGCGGGTTCGCTCGGCACACAGCCCAATCACGCAGCGGTCAGGGACGATCGCACAAAGTACCCGGCAGCCATCCGCGCACGGCGTTCTTGACCGCACCACGCAGGTCCATCAGGCGCCGATGGAAGAAGTGGCCGGTGTCCGGCATGCGCACCAGCGTCGGCTTCAAATCCAGCGCCTCGATCCAGTCGAAGACCGCCTGCGGATCGACCACCTCGTCTTCTTCGCCCTGCACGACCAGCCACGGGCAACCCGGCGCCGCGATTTCATCGAAGTCGTACATGCTGGCGGGCGGCGCGACCAGGATCAGCGCATCCGCGCCGAGCGACCGGGCGGACCGCAGGGCCACGTAGCTCCCGAACGAAAAACCCGCCAGCCACAGCGCGTCGCCGGGGCGGTTCTTGCGGACCCACTGGGCGACCGCGACCAGGTCGCCGCTCTCGCCGTCGCCATTGTCGAACGCGCCGGCGGACGCGCCCACGCCGCGGAAGTTGAATCGCACCGTGGCGAGCCCGGATTCGCGCAGGCTGCGCTCGAGCATCGTCACGACCTTGTTGCGCATCGTGCCGCCCTGCTGCGGGTTCGGGTGGCAGATCACGGCCGTGCCGGCGCGCGCGCAGTCGGCTTCCGGCACCGCGACGGCGACCTCGAGCGGGCCGGCGGGACCCGGCAACGCGAACGTCGCGGGGCCCTCGGGAAAGCCGGCCGGGGCCGGCGGCAGGGGTTCGCTCATCCGCGCATCATATAAGGAGTCGCATGGCGCGGCGTGCGGCCCCGTCGCCGCCCACGTTCCGCCGCCCCAAGGCGGCCGCGTCCACCTTGTCGATTTCGCGGACGCTCGATCGTCGTGATCACGAGGCGCCCACTGGCGTGCCCGTTTTCCAGACGATCCGGAGGAATCCATGGCCTATATCGATGGCTTCGTGCTCGCCGTTCCCAACGCCAACAAGGCCGCGTTCGTCCGGCACGCGGGCAAGGCCGATGCGGTATTCGTCGAATACGGCGCCCGCCGGGTGCTCGAGTGCTGGGGCGATGACGTGCCGGAAGGCAAGCTCACCGATTTTCGCCGTGCCGTGCAGGCCGCGGACGGTGAAACCGTGGTGTTCTCGTGGATCGAATGGCCCGACAAGGCCACACGTGACGCGGGCATGGCGAAAGCCATGCAGGACCCTCGGCTGGCACCGGAAGACTGCAAGTCGATCTTCGACGGCCAGCGGATGATCTTCGGTGGATTCGAGCCGGTGGTCGACATCGCCGCGCGAGGGTGACGGCCACCCGCAACGCCTCGCGGGCGCAACGGCCCGATCGGCCGTCTTGCCGCGCCCGCGCCGTAGAATCGGGGCATGAACCATCTCGCGCACGCCCTGCTCGCCGATGCCGGCGGCGACGAGTTCGCGCTGGGCAGCGCGATGGGCGACTTCGTCCATGGCCATCCGGACGCCAGGTGGCCGCCGGCACGCCAGGCCGGATTGCGGTTCCACCGCGCGATCGACGGCTTCACGGACCGGCATCCACACGTCGTGGCCGCGCGCCGGCTGTTCGCCCCGCCGTTTCGCCGCTACGCCGGCATCCTGCTCGACGTGTGGTTCGATCACCTGCTGGTGCTCGGCTGGAACCGTTTGGTCCCGGCCGAGTCTTTGGATGCGTTTTCCGAGCGCTGGCTTGCGCTGCTCGAGCGCCACGCCGGGGATCTGCCGGCGTCGCTGGGTGGATTCATCCGCTGGATGCACGCCCACGACTTGCCGGTCGGGTACGGCGATGAAGCCACGCTCGACGAGGTGTTTCGGGCTCTGGCGCGGCGACTCTCGCGCCCGTCGCCGGTCGGCGATGCGCTGCCCGTGCTGCGCGCGCAGTCGAATGCGCTGCAACCCCTTTTCGAGGCGTTCTTCCCGGACCTCCTGGCGTACGGCCGCGAGTTGCGCCGCAACCCGTCCGAATGATGCTTGCGTAGCGCGGGCACTGCCCGCCGCGAGGAGCAGGCCGACGGTGTCCGTCCTGCGTTTGACGGGTCCTCACCACCAGCGGGCAATGCCTGCCCGGGCTTCGGCGCTCACGCCTCCGCGCCAGCAAGCACCGGCGGCAACGGGCAGCCCAGCTCCGCGCACACCACGCGGAGCAATTCCGATTCGGCGAGCGTGACCTTGCCGTCCGCAGCGATCGCGCGGGTCAGTGCACGCACGGTGAGCTGCTTGCCCTCGGGCGCCAGGCACGCCAATGCCTCGAACGCGCGGTCCAGCGCGGCCTGCCAGTCCTCGGGCAGCGCGTACATCACCGACGCGCCCGGCAATGCCTCCTGCATCGCCGCCTGGAACGCTTGCCGCGCGCGGTCCGCGTCATCGTTGCCGAAATGCGCGATCAGTGCCGCGAGATCGCGCAACTCGTCGCGCACGTCGGACAGCTTGCGGGATCCCGGCTTGAAATGCGCGGAAGGATCGAGCGCGGCGACCACCTGCGATTGCACCAGCTTCGCGAGGCAGAACTCGTCGAGATCGACCCGGCCGTCCGCGTGGATCAAGGCATCCAGCGTCTGGGCGAAGCGCTCGATTTCTGGACGCGGCCTGCGCTTCAGCGCCGGGAAAGCCAGCTGCGCCAGCGGCAGGCGCAGCATCGGATGCAGGTCGGCCAGCTCCGCCACGAGGCGCTGGGTCGCCTCGGCGCTTGCGGCGTCGAACGCCTGCGAGACGATCTGCAACTGCCGGGCCTCGAGATCCGGATGTCCGGATATCGCCAGCGCGAGCAGCACCGCAATGGCGCCGCGCGGGTCGCGCGCAGCGGCGGCGACCGCGGGTGGAATGCGCGCGTGCAACTCCGTCGCGGCCTGGTAATCGCCCTGGCCGGGGGAACCTACCTGCGCGAGTACGCCCGCCGCGGTGACCGCACCCACGGCGCCCTGCATCGGAAGCGTCCCACCGGCGGAGCCGGAGGGAGCCGGCGGGAAACCGGGCAACGGTCCCGAGACATCGGCGTCGCCGTCCGCGGACGCGAAGTCGTGCGCCGCACGCCGCCAATCCGGATCCGAAGGCCGCAGCGAAATCGAATCCGGATCGCCGCCGGCCGCCAGCCACTTCGCGTTGATCTCGTCCAGCTCCTTCGGGTCGAAGCCGGGTTCGAGCGCGCGGATGCGTTCCAGGATCGGCGGATGGGTCGCGAACCACGAACGCTGCTCGGCGTCGCCGAACAGCATGTGCCGCACCTCGTCGCGCCGCGGCGCCTGCAACGCCGAACCCTCTGTGATCACCGCGATCTTCTTCAGCGCCCCCGCGATCCCGCCGGTCTGGCGGGTGAACTGCACCGCCGACGCGTCGGCCAGCGACTCCCGCGAGCGCGCCACCGCGGCCTGGATCAGCCTCCCGAAGAACAGCCCGATCGCGCCGACGATCAGGAGCGCCATTCCGGCCAGCACCACGTTGCCGTTGCCGTTGCCGTCGCGCCGCCGGCGTCCGCCGCCAAGATAGCCGCCCCACAACACGTAGCGCCCGATCACGCCGATGGCCATGATCCCGAACAGCAACCCGATCAGGCGCACGTTGAGGCGCATGTCGCCGTTCAACACGTGGCTGAACTCGTGCGCGATCACGCCCTGCAATTCGTCGCGGTTCAACTTGTCGAGGCAGCCCTGCGTCACGCAGACCGCGGCGTCGCTGGGCGTGTAGCCGGCGGCGAACGCGTTGATGGCCGGCTCGTCCTGCATCACGTAGATGTCGGGAACGGGAACGCCCGACGCGATCGCGACCTCTTCGATCACGTTGCGCAGGCGACGCCATTGCGGATCGGTGGTGTCCGCCGGCACCTCGGTCGCGTTCATGCTGCGCGCGACGGCCGCGCCGCCGCCGGCCAGGCTGGTCACGCGATAGAGCGAGCAGAGGCCGATCACCACCACCACCGCGGCGGCGATGCCGAGCAGCGGCCCGGGCCGCAAGCCGACCCCCAGCACGAACGCGCAGATCAGGTCGACCGCGACCACGATCGCCAGCACCGCCACCGCAAACAGCAACACCAGCGTGCGGCTGCTGCGGCGAACCTTGGCCTGTTGGGCGAAAAAATCCATACGGTTATCGATCGTCGTCTTGGTGCGCAAGCCTGGTTTGGGGGTCGGGCAGCATCGTCACACCATCGAACGGGCGCAGAAACCCGTTGAATTTCCATTGCGAACGACGATGCGCCATCCGAAGCGGCTGTTGTGGAAAGTCAGGGCAGGAAGCCCGTTCCGGTGTTCGTGGAGCACCAACGAATTCGTTTGCCCACGTTTCCAGCGAGGCGGCGATCAGGGATGGTCGCTAGGCAAAGCTCACCTTCGGCGCCTCGCGCGCCGCGGGATCGTCGATCGCGAGCGGCTCGGCGGGCGTGAAGCCGAACGGGCCGGCGACCAGCGTGTTCGGGAACACCTGTACCTTGTTGTTGAAGTTCATCACCGAGTCGTTGTACGCCTGCCGTGCGAACGCGACGCGATTCTCGGTGGAGGTGAGTTCCTCGGACAACTGCATCATGTTCTGGTTGGCCTTGAGGTCAGGGTACGCTTCGCTGACCGCGAACAGGCGGCCGAGCGCCTGGGTCAACTGGTTCTCGCTGCCGGACAACTGCTTCATCGCGTTGGGGTCGCCGGGTTGCGCCTTGGCGGCGGCGAGGCCGTTCACCGCGGCGGTGCGCGCCTGCGTGACCGCCTCGAGCGTCTCGCGCTCGTGCTTGATGTAGCCTTTGGCGGTCTCGACCAGGTTCGGGATCAGGTCGTGGCGTCGCGTAAGCTGGACGTCGATTTGCGCGAAGGCATTCTTGTACGCGTTGCGCGAAGTGACCAGCCCGTTGTAGATAGCGACCAGGTAAATCACAATGAGGGCGATGATGATCAGGACGATGATCCAGCCAATCATTGTCGTTTCCTCCGGTAACCAGTCGGGCCGTGGCGGCCCGATGTTTTTGAGCATAGCATGCACTTGACCGCTTTCCGTGCAGCGCTGGCCTGCACGCTCGTTTCAGGGCTGGCGCTGGCCGCGCCGGCCGCCCCGGGCAACCCGGTTCCATCACAGCCGACCGTCGTGCACAGCGCGCGACAGGCACACCTTCCCGATGCGCGCGTCGATGCGGCACTCAAGGAATACGGCCACTGGCTCGACCAGCTCGCGGCCGAGGGACGCACCGCGGGGCTCGCCACCGCGGTTGTCGTCGATGGCAAGGTGCGCTACGAGCGCACCCTCGGGTACGCCGACGCCAATGAGCAGGCCCCCGTCACGCCCGACACCGTGTTCCGGCTGGCGTCGCTGTCGAAGGCGTTCGCCACCGCAGTGACGGGCATGCTGGTGCGCCGGGGCGTGGTGAGTTGGGACACCCGGCTTTCATCCGTGCTGCCGTTCTTCAAGCTGCGCGACGCCAATGCCTCGCAGGAAGCCACGGTGCGCGACATCCTGAGCCAGAGCATCGGCCTGCCGCACAACGCCTACGACAACCTGCTCTCGAGCGGCGTGCCCTACCAGGAACTCGAACGCAAGCTGGCGACGGTGAAGATGACCTGCGCACCGGGCGACTGCTACGGCTACCAGAACATCGCGTTCTCGCTGATCGGCGACGTGCTCCATGCCAAGACCGGCCAGTTCTTCATCCAGCTGGTCGACCGCTACCTCTTCCTGCCGCTCGGCATGACCACCGCCAGCTACGGGCGCGACGGACTGGAAGGCAGCCGCAGTTGGGCGCGTCCGCACTACAAGCGCAACGGGAAATGGATCGCCTACGAGCCGAACACGCACTTCTACGTGCCACCCGCGGCCGGCGTAAACGCGAGCATCCGCGACATGGAGCAGTGGCTGATCGCGCAGATGGGCGGGCGTCCGATGGTGCTCCCCGACGCGTTGCTGGAAGTGCTGCATGCACCGCTCATCGACACCCCCACCGAACGGATGTTCTCGAACTGGCGGCGTGCGCGCGTCAAGAAGGCCTCGTATGCCCTCGGCTGGCGGGTGTACGACTACGAAGGCCACACCCTGATCTTCCATGCCGGGGCGGTGCAGGGTTATCGCTCGATGATCGGCTTCTTCCCCGAATACCACACCGGCGTCGTGGTGCTGTGGAATTGCGAGAACGGCAGCCCCAGTGGCTTGATGCCGATGCTGCTGGATGCATTCCTCGGTCTCGGGCACGAGGACTGGGCGGGGCTCGACCGGCACACCCGCAGCGCGCGCCGCAAGCGTTGACCCTGTAGCCCGGATGGAGCGAAGCGCAATCCGGGAAGGCGGACGAAGAAGACGGCCGGCGAACGACCATCAATGGCGCAGCATTTTGCCGGCCGTGATTCGCCGCGCGACGTGCCCCCGGCAGGTCTCAAGCGCGTGATGGCTGTCCGCGAGCAACCATCCTTGGTGCGGGGCGCCGGTCCGGACATCCCTGTCCGGCCGTGATTCGCCGCGCGACCTGCCCCCGGCAGGTCGCAAGCGCGGCGAATCACCCACCGAACTTGAAATCGATGCGGCGACGCAAGGTGCTCGCCACCGGCTCGCCATCCTTCAACGCGGGCTTGAACTTGGAACTGCGTACCGCCTGGATTGCGGCGGAATCGAAGACCCGCCGCGGCGACGAATCGATGACGTGCGGATTGTCGACGGAGCCGTCCGGGGAAACCGTGAACTCGACCACCGCGTAACCCGAGGTCTGGTTGCGCGCTGCCTGGAGCGGATATTCGGGTGCCGCGGGTGACAGCGCCACCGCATTGCGCGTTTCACCGGCGGGCTTGGCCGGCGCGGGCGGCGGCGCGGTCGGCTTCGGCGGCGGCGCGGCTTTGGCAACCTCGGCAGCCTGTTGCTCGGCGGCTTTCTTCGCGGCGGCCTCCTTCTCGGCTGCAGCCTTGGCGGCCGCGGCCTGCTGGGCGGCCGCGAGCTGCGCCGCCTGCTGCGCCTGCAACTGCGCCTGTTCCTGCCGCGCCTGCAGCTTCCGCTGCGCGTCCAGCTTCGAGCGCAACAGTGTCAGGGTGTAATTGGTGGGATCGGCCTTGGACAACAGGTCGATCTCGCGCGCGGCTTCGTCGAAGTCGTTCTGCGAAATGGCCTTCTCGACGTCGGGCACGCCGAACGGGAACGTTTCGCGCAGGGCGTCCCGCGCCACCTGGTTCGAAGGATCCTTCGCGAGCACGGCCTCGTAGTACTCCATCGCATTGTTGCCTGCCGGGGTCACCAGCCGATGCTGGGCATAGGCCTGGCGCGCGGCGGTGAGCAGGTCGGCGACACCCATGCGCTGGAGTCTGGCTTGCGCGGCGCTCGCCTGCTGCTGTGAGGGGGCGGCGGTCGTGGCGGCAGCCGGCGCGGCGGTCGGCAACGCCGCGGGTGCGGACGACACCGGTGCCGAGACGGGGGCCGCAGACGTGGTCGGCCCCGGGTTCGTCGCCGGCGGCGCCGGAGACGTCTCGTTCGATCCCTGGCCGCAGCCGGCCAGCAACAGTGCCATGCCCGCCGCGAGCAGGATGCAACGCACGCCGGCCGCAGGCCCGAACGGTTCCCAGTCCAAACGAGTGGAGCAAGAAGTAGTCATGGGCGCACCTGTACGAAGTCAGGAATTCGACCCCGGTGGCCATGCAGGATTCGTTCCATGTTCCGCGCAGGACCTCCGCGGCCGAAGGATCCCACGCCCGGCGATGGCCGGGATGTGACCGGTTCGAC
>DASSOQ010000142.1:0-25150 GCA_035700365.1 Rhodanobacteraceae bacterium
CCGCTTAAAGGCCAGGAAACACAAATGGCGATATTGGCAGTACAAATCGTAATCCTGTGCCTGGTGGCGGCGTCGCTCGTTGCGTTGGCGCTCCATTTCCCGTATCCCTCGCCACTGATCCGCCGCTGGCTGCCGCCGCGCAAGCGCTGGCCGGAAGCGCAGATTCGCGGGTGGCTGGAGGACGGGAAGTACCAGCGGGCATTCCTCGGCCACTTCTACAGCGATCCGGAGCGCGTGGCGCGACCCGGCAACAGGCTGATCGCGCCGGCGGACGGGTTCGTGACAAGCGCCGACGTGCGAGACGGGATTCGTTACCTCGTGATCGCGCTCAGTTTCTGGGACATGCATGTGCAGCGGAGTCCTGTTGCTGGCCGTGTCGTCAGCGTGGAATCAGGGGGCGATGGGTTCATGGATGGCGAGGGGCGCGAGTTCGCGTTCCTGAGGGCGAAGACCTGCCCGGTGCAAAAGCGGCTGGCCATCACGACGCCCCACGGGCAGGTCGCGGTTCGACTGATCACCAGCCTCGCTGCGCGTCGTATCGAAACCTGGGTCAAGGAAGGTGAGGACATCGAGCGCGGCCAGCGGATCGGAAGGATTCTTCTGGGGAGCACCGTGGTGCTTGAGTTGCCTGCCGCTGTGAAGGTGCTGGTGCAGACCGGCGATCGGGTATGGGCCGGGGAGACGGAAATCGCCGAAGGCTTGGCGGCGCCATGAATGACTTCCTGTGGTCCTCGGGGCACCTCGGGTGGGGCATTTTCGCAGCGGTCGTTTTCACGGGCCTTTGGGTGCTTCTGGTCGACGTGTACTGGCGCCTGAAAAGCACGCGGATGGCGTCGCTCCTGGCAATGGCTGCGGCGGGGTGGACGGTCGGGGTGGGGTTGATTGTGCTGGTTTTTTATCTCGCCAATCAGTAAAACAACATCCCCCGCCGCTTCGCGGCGACCCCCTTCCTTTGGAAGGGGGTAAGCAGGCCCCGGTGCCGGCGCAGTTACTTCGCGCCGCTGCCGCCGAGCTCCTTGTAGAGCTTTTCCGCCGCCGGCTTGTCCGGGTAGTCGGCGCCTGATTTCTGCAGTTCTTCCAAGGTCGAGCGGGCGGCGGCGTGGTCGCCGGTGCGCTGCTGGGCGACGGCCAGGTGATAGTGGATGGCCGCCACCTTGGGGGCGGCCTTGGCCGCCTTTTCGAGGATCGGCAGGGCGGCCTTGGGCTGGCCATTGGCGAGCAGCGCCCAGGCATAGGTGTCCGCCACGTTGGGCGATTCCTTGGAGAGCTTGTACGCGCGCTCGGCCATGGGCAGCGCCTTGGGGTTGTGCTGCTCGGTGTAGATCCAGGCGAGGTTGTTGAGTGCGTCGATGTTGGAGGGATACTTCTTCAACACCGTTTCGTACTGCTCCGCGGCCTTGGCATTTTGCGCATGGCCAAGGTAGTACTGCGCGAGCAGCAGCCGGGTGGCGCCATCCTCGGGATGCTTGCCGAGCCAGTCGAGCAGCACGCCATCTGCATTCTTCGCGCCGCTCGCGCTCAATGCCTGGAAGCTCTTGACGACGAGCGGCCGGTCGTAGCGGACCTTCAGGCCCCGCTGGTAGGCATCGGCGGCCTTGGCCCATTGCTTGTCGGCCATGTACAGGTCGCCTTCCAGCGTGAGGCCGGCTGCCTTGTGGTTGGGCTGTTGCTGCAGCGTCTTCGCCAGGGCAAGCGCGCCCGCCAGATCGGCATCCTGCAACTTCAAGAACGCCCGCAACGCAACCGCCGTCGACTGGCCGGGATCGCCCTTGATCACCTCGTCGAGATTGGCTTCGGCGGCATTGGTTTGCTTGTCGAGGAGCTGTGCACGCGCCAGGTTGGTGCGGAACAACGAAGACGTGGGTTCGAGGTTCACCGCTTTCTGCAGGGGCGCTAGCGCGGCGGCGTGGTTCCCGGCATTGAGCTCGGCCGCACCGAGTGTATTGAGCGCGGCCGCGTTGTCCGGGATGGCGGCGACAAGGTCCTTGGCGACCGCCACGGCCTCGTCGAACTGACGGTCCTGGCTGTACAACACCACCAGTCCGCCATAGGCGGCCGGGGACTTCGGCGCGGCGGCGATCGCCTGCTTGAACCATTTGATGGCTCCGGCCTTGTCGTCTTGCCGCATCGCCACGCGGCCCAGTTCGGTCATGGCCGCCGCGTTGTGCGGATCCTGCTTCAGCACCGTCTGGTAGCGGCTGGCGGCATCGTTGTAGTGACCTTCGAGGGAATCCAGGCTGCCGAGGCTCAGCAGTACCGCGACGTTCTTCGGATCCAGCTTGAGCGCCTCGTTGTACTGGGTGCGTGCCTCGTCGCGCTTGCCGGCCGCGACCAGCATGGTCCCGTAGAGAAGGTGCGCGCCGGCGTCCTTGGGGTGCTTGGCGACGTAGTCGGCGCCGACCTTCACGGCTTCTTCGGGACGGTTCTCGCGGATGTAGCTCATCGCAAGCAGGCTGTTGCGCTGCGCCTCGGTGGAGGCGTTCCCCGCCGGCATTGCCTGCAACAGCTTGATGGCCTCCGCTTCGTTGCCGGCGGCCAAGGCCTTGCCAGCTTCCGCGAACGGGCTCCCGGCTCCGCCATTGCCTGCCATTGCGGGCGCCGACGCACCGGGCTCGGCGGCCTTTTCGGCTGCGGCCCGCTGCAGGACCGCCAGCAGTTGCGCGTCGGTCGGTTTGCCGGGTGCCGCGGGACGCAGCGTTTCCAGGGCCTGCTGCGAACGGCCCTCGCTGTAGTAAGTGAGTGCCAGCAACTTGCGGGCCTCGACGTTCTTCCCGCCCATGCCCATCACGTTGGAAAGGTACATCTCAGCCTGGCCGTAGTTCCCCTGCGCGTAGTTGACGGCGCCCATCAGCATCTGCGCCTGGGCGTTGTCGGGAGCAGCCTGGAGCACCTGCTGCAGCTCGCTCACCGCATCGTCCAGATGCCCCTGCTTGTAGAGCACCACCGCCCTCAGGTAATGCGGATACGGCTGCTTCGGCGACATCTTTTCCAGCTTCTGGATGCTCGCGAGCGCCTTGTCGAGATGGCCTTGCTGCGCCTGCGCGTTCGCGAGGCGTGCGAGCGTGAAGAAGCGCTCCTGCGGCAACCAGTCGGCCTGCTTCAGGTCCAGCGCCTTCTGGTAGGAAGCCTCGGCGCCGGTGTAATCCTGCCTCTCGAACGCGAGGTCGCCCTGAGTGACCAGCGCCTGCGGATTGTCCGGCGACGCGGCGAGTGCCTGCCGCACGTAGTTGTCCGCAGCATCCGTGTTGCCGGCTTCATCTGCCAGCTTGGCGAGACCGACCAGCGCACGCGCGTCCTTGGGATCGGCTTTCAGCGCGGCCTGGTACGAATGGCGCGCCGATTCGTATTGCTTCAAGCCGAGGTGCGCTTCACCGCGCAGCACGTCGGCCTCCGTCTGGTCCTTGGGCGGGAGGGACTTGGCGGAGGACAGTGTTTTCAGGACTTCGTCGAACTGTTCCGTCGCCAGCAGCGCGCGCGCCTTGGGAATGGCCCAGCGTTGCTCCGGCACGCGGTTGGCCTTGGCCTTGTCGAAGTCGGCGAGCGCATCCTTGGTGTCGCCCATCATCATCGACGCCTTGCCGAGCAGCAGCCACGCGTCGCCGTCCTTGTCGTTGCGCTGCAGGACCTTCTTCGCCTCGATGTAGGCGGCGCGGTAGTTCCCCTGGGCGAGATACTTGTTGCCGCCATCGACGCTGCCGCTTCCATTGGCGAGGCCGCATCCCGACAGCAGGACGCCGAGGCAAACCAGCACCAGCCCGTGGCGCAGCACTGCGGATTTGAGATTGTTCGTGCGCATCGTTTTCACCCTGTGGCTACATGCTGTTTCCTTCTCCCTCCGGGAGAAGGTGGCGTGGAGCGCCGCTTTTTTCCTTTGCGCGTAGCGCCGGATGAGGGTCCGGCGACACGCGTGGGTTGGATTTCGCCGAGCTTGGCATGGTGGTGCTCCGGCGTACCCTCACCCGCCCCTTTGGGGCACCCTCCCCCGGGGGGAGAGGGGATGGTTTATTCGGGAGGCTTTTTCATGCCGTGCTTGTCCAGAAGATCATAGAGCGTCGGCCGGCTGACGCCGAGCAGCGCCGCCACCCGCGAAAGATTGCCGCCGGCCTGGGTCATGGCGCGTTGCATCGCGCGCTTTTCCGCATCGATCCGGACCTGGCGCAGGTCCAGTACGTCTTCGCCGAACGCGCCCAGGTGCAGTTCGTTGAGGCCGATCTGCTTGCCGTCGGACATGATCACCGCGCTGTTGACGGCGTTCTCGAGTTCGCGCACGTTGCCGCGCCACGGATAGGTTTCGATGGCCTTGATCGCCTTGGCGCTGAACCCCCGGACCGAACGGCCATGGCGCGCGGCGGCGAGTTCGAGGAAATGCTTCGCCAGCGGCACCGCGTCGCCCGAGCGTTCGCGCAGCGGCGGCAGCCGGATGCTCACTTCGCTGACGCGATAGAAGAGGTCCTGGCGGAAGCGCCCCTCGCGGATGCGCTCGGGCAGGTCCTGGTGGGTCGCGCAGATGATGCGCACGTCCACCGGGATCGGTTCGCGGCCGCCGATGCGCTCCACCACGCGCTCTTCCAGGAAGCGCAGCAGCTTGGCCTGCAATGCAAAGGGCATGTCGCCGATTTCATCGAGCATCAACGTGCCGTTGACCGCCAACTCGATCTTGCCCTTGGTCTGCTTGTGTGCGCCGGTGTAGGCGCCCTTTTCGTGGCCGAACAGTTCGGCTTCCAGCAGGGTTTCCGGAATCGCGGCGCAGTTGATCGCTACGAAAGGTCCGTCGCGCCGCGTGCTCTGGCGGTGGATCGCGCGCGCGAACAGTTCCTTGCCGGTCCCGGTTTCGCCGAGCAGCAGCACGGTCGCGTTCGACGGAGCGACTTTCTCGACCAGGCGACAGGCCTCCTGCATGGCCGGGCTGCTGCCGATGATGCCATCGAGCGCGCCATCGGCGTGGCTGCGAAGCTTGCGGTTCTCGGCCTCGAGCTCGTGGACCCGGAATGCGCGATCGACGATCAGGCGCAGCACTTCGAGGTCCAGCGGTTTCGAACAGAAGTCGTAGGCACCGGCGCCGATCGACTTGACCGCGTTGTCGCGGTCGCCGTTGCCGGTGGCCACGATGATCTTGGTGTGCGGCGCCTGTTCGAGGATTTCGGCGAGGGTGGCGAAGCCCTCGGCGGTTCCGGAAGCGTCCGGTGGCAGCCCGAGGTCCTGCAGCACCACCGCCGGTTGGTGCTCGCGCAGTGCCGCGAGCGCGCTTGCGCGATCGCCGGCCATCACCACTTCGTAGTCCTCGAAGCTCCAGCGCAACTGGCTCTGCAGCCCGGCATCGTCCTCGACGATCAACAGGCAGCGTTGCTTGCCGCTGTTCATGAGGCGGCCCTCAGCGTGTCGGCCGCGGCCGCGTCACCCGCAGGCTCGGCCAATGGCAAGCGGATCGTGAACACGGTGCCCTCGCCCGGGCTGCTGTCCACGTGCATGGAGCCGCCCAGCGAACGAACGTATTCGCGCGCCTGATATGCGCCGATGCCCATGCCCCTGCTCGCCTTGGTTGTGAAGAACGGCTTGAACAGCCGGTTGCGGATGAAGTCTTCATCCATGCCCGCCCCGTCGTCCTCGATTTCGATCTCGGCCTGCCCGGATTCGCGCTTGAGTGCCAGCGTAACATGCCCGTGCGCCATTGCCGCATCCTGCGCGTTGCGGATCACGTGACCGAGGATGGTGGCGAGCTGGTCGGCATCGGCCCGCACCCACAGCTCGTCGGCAGGCGGATCGAATGCCGGCAATGGTGGCTGCGCGCGGCATTCGCCGATCGCCCGTGCAATGACCGCCGCCAATTGCACGCGGCCTTGTGCTGCCGGGGCCGCGCCGCCGCGCAATTGCTCGAGCAGGCGCCCGATCCGCTGCACCGAATTCGCCACCGTGGCGAGCATGTCGTCGATGAATGCCGGGTTGGCCTTGTGGCGCTCGGCGTTTTGCAGCAGCAGCGACTGCTGGGCCGCGATGTTCTTCAGGTCGTGCATCAGGAAGGCCGTAAGCCGGTTGAAGCCCTCGAACTGGCGTGCCTCGGCCAGGCGGCGCGCGTCGCTCGCCTGCACCAGGGTGCCGGCCACCTGGCTCCCCGCGGTGCGCAGCAGGTCGATGTCTTCCCAGTCGAACTCGCGGCGCGCGCGGGCGTGCGCCAGCACCACGAAACCGACCAGCCGGTCCTGCAGCAGCAGCGGTACCAGCAACCAGGCACTGGGCAGGCCGGCGAGTTCCGCGGGCGCCCGCAGCCGCTCGTCTTCCAGCGGCACCGGTTCGGTCAGGTCATAGATCCACCGCCGTTCGCGCATGAATTCCAGCGCCGGCAGGTGCGCCGGGAAGGTCATCGTCGCCGCAGCCGACATGTTCCACTGCGCTTCGGAGACGAACTCGTCGGCCTCGTCGCGCATGAACAGCGCGCCGGCCGGGCTGTCCATGACCTGCGCCATCGCCCGCACCGCGCGCTGCGGCAGCTCGATGTCGCCGGCCGAGAGGGTGGCGGTCAGCCGCAGCCATTCCTCGCGATAGTCATGGCGGAAGCTGTAGAAGTTCTTGTGCAGGAATACCCGCAGCCGCGCGCGGGCCTGGCCCGAGCTCGCAAGCAGCAACACGACCAGCAACGCGAAACAGACCAGCGTGATCTCGGCGATCCGGCCCCAGTCGCCGCCGTAGAGGCGCACGTAGTAGCCGCCGAGGGCGGTCGCGATGATGTAGAACGCGACGATCAGCAGGCTCGAGGAATAGAACGCGGCGCGCCGCGAGACGCCGACATCCAGCGACCAGCGCGGGTTGCGGGCCGCCGCGACTACCAGCAACGGCACCAGCAATACGTCGATGAAGCCGCGTGCCGCCCAGGCGCTGAGGTTGAACTGCCGGTAGAGCAACGCATAGGAGTAGAGGAAGATGTCGTAGGCGAACAGCACGCCGAGCGCGATCACCAGGAACTTGATCCCCCAGCGCTGCTCCGGCTGCACGTTGCGGTAGATCTGTTCGAGGAACATCACGCCGAGCAGCGCGAGCACCAGCACGCCGATCAGGGGCAGGCTGGCGCGGAAGGGCACTCCGGTCGACTGCGCCAGGTCCAGTACCGGCCACAGGCAATACAGCGCGAGCACGATCCACAGCGCATGGGCGGCGGCGCGGAGTCCCTGCAGCGGACGCGACATCGGCCACGCGCTGAACAGCGTCCCCAGGAAAACCAGCCAGGCTCCGTAGCGCAGCACCTCCGCCAGCATGATCCAGTTCGCCGGCAGCGTGCCCTGCCATTCGACGTAGGCGAGAGCTACCCCCCACAGCGAGGTGGCGAGCATGGCCACGATCAGCGTCGCGCCCGTGCGCTGCCCGCGCCAGCCGACCACCAGCAGCGCCGAGCCGACCAGGAACGCGGCGGCGGCGGTCAAATAGCTGGCGATGACGATGAGGTGCATGGATGAACGGTTTCCCTGTACGCGAAGTGTCAGTCAGTCGCCAATCAACCCACGCGGCCACCATCGCATGACACCGTAGCCGGATGCAGGCGCCCTCGCGCCGAAATGCGGGAGGCGGTTCCCGGATTGCGCTTCGCTCCATCCGGGCTACGCACCGCTGCACCCTTTGCGCGGTCGCCGTCAGGCGTTGCCCACGGCATGGCGGACCGGGTTTTCGGCACGGTCTTCGACCCTCTCGTCAGTGCCGGGGACATCCAGAAGCCGGAGCTGGATGTCGGCGGCCACGCGCGCCGCGGTGTGGCCATCCCACAATTCGGGCTTGCGTCCGTGCGGCCAGCAGCCGGCGAGGACTTCCTCCACGGCCATCGCCAGCTCGCTCGCGCCCAGCAGCCGGTTGGTCCCCTGGGTGATCGTGATCGGCCGCTCGGTGGTCGTGCGAAGGGTCAGGCAGGGGATGTCGAGGTACGTGGTTTCCTCCTGCACGCCGCCCGAGTCGGTGATGACCAGGCGTGCACCGCAGACCAGGTTCATGAAGTCCACGTAGCCCAGCGGCTCGATGAGCTGCATGCCGGGTGCATCGGCGAGCTTCGCCCACAGGCCGAAGGTTTCCAGGTTCTTGCGGGTGCGCGGATGCACCGGAAACACCAGTGGCAACTTGGATGCGATGTTCGTCAACTGCCGCACCAGTGCCGCCAGCGGCGCTTCCTCGTCCACGTTCGAGGGACGGTGCAGGGTCACCACCGCGTAGCGGCGGTCCTCCAGGCCGAGCTTGCCGCGTTCGCCGCTCGCTTCGATGCGCGCTCGCCGCAATTCGTAGGAGTCGATCATGATGTTGCCGACCCGCGTGATCTTGTCGGCCGGCACGCCCTCGGCGGCCAGGTTCTCGTCGCCGTCGGGGGAGGGCGTCCAGAGGATGTCGGCAAGGGTGTCGGTCACCAGCCGGTTGATCTCCTCGGGCATCCGCCGATCGCCACTGCGCAGCCCGGCCTCGAGGTGCGCCACGGGAATGTGCAGCTTCGATCCGACGAGGGTGCAAGCGAGCGTGGAATTGACGTCGCCGACCACCACGATCAAGTCGGGCTGACCTTCGTTGCAGGCCTGCTCGTAGGCCAGCATCACGTTGGCGGTCTGTTCGGCATGGCTGCCGCTGCCGACGCCGAGGTGCAGGTCAGGCGAAGGCAGGCCGAGGTCCTGGAAAAACGCGTCCGACATGTTGCGATCGTAGTGCTGGCCGGTATGCACCAGCCGCAAACTGCACCACGCCTCGCCGCGCAACACATGGAACAGCGGCGCGACCTTCATGAAGTTGGGCCGCGCCGCGGCGATCAAGTCGATTTTCAGCCGATGCATGGCAGGCCGTTCCCCGCATTCCGTAGGCGGTCGAGTGTAGCAAGTGCCCGCGGCGCCGCGGGCACTGCGCGGCGCCCGTCGGGCGGATCCATGGGTATTGTCATGCATGACGCGCGCCAGATGGGCGCGTGCCGGGGGTGCGCTGAACCGGTGCTTCGCTGGCCAGGTCGCAGGCTCGGCCGATCCGGGCTTGTTTCGGGAGAAGCCCAACAGCAAGCGCCGGGCGAAGACACGACGTCGGAGCGCGCCGAAGCGTGCCATTGTTGGGCTTCGCTGCGCTCAGCGCCAACCTGGAGAAGCGGCCAACGCGGATTGCGTCCACGCGATCGTCTTGGGGCTGAAACTGGAAGCGATTCGAGCCCTCAAAAGCAACCCCCGTCGCCGGGGGTTGCTTTGAACAGGACCTTGGAGTCAGTTGTCAGCTTCGTTGGGCGCGACGCCGCAATCCGGCGAACAGCCCGACCAGCAATGCGCCCAGGCCGAACATCCCCAGTTCGGCCGGCTCCGGGACACCGTTGATGGGCGTGCCGCCCACGGTGACGCCGGACATGGCCAGTCCGCTGGCGTATCCATAGTCTTGCCAGTTGGTGACCCCGATCTGGAGATAGTAGGCGCCAGAGGTCGCGATCGTGAAGTTGGCGTTGACCCAGTCCGTATAGCCACAGCCGTCGTCAAAGCAGGATCCGGAATCGTTACCCAGTGGTGACCAGTCGGGGGCACCGTCGATGATTTCCACGGAGGCCGGGGTCAGCGTGACGCCGGGATTGACCGCCGGCATGTCGAAGCCCGGCACGATGCTGCCGCTGGGGGCCGTCCGCGCGGTGAACAGCAACGCGTTCAGCGTTCCGTCCGCGTTGAACAGAGCCGCCCACGCATAGTCGCTGTAGTCGGCGCCGTCGGACGTGACGTAGTTGAAATAGAAGTTGAGGCTGGTGCCGGCGTCGGCCGAAAATATCGACGTCGCGAGGGTGGAACCATCGGTTTCATCGCCCAGGCCGCCGCTCGGCAGCACGCCGACCTCATCGTTTCCGTCCCATGTGGAAATCCATTGATAGGACGTCTGGCCATTGGGTGGCGCTGTCACGACGCCATCGGCGCCGCTGGTCCCGCAGTTGCCATTGCACGTCCAGCCCGCAGGGATCGTGGTGGCACCCGCGCTGCCGCACACCAGCAGCCCGGCGAAAAGCGCCAAGGGTCCCCAGATCTTCGTTCCCGTCGACTTCATGTTCACCTCCCGATGTTGGAGCTCGTTTGCAGCATTTCGCGTGCCAATACGGTTATTCGTTTTTTTTCAGATGATTACCATGCTGGGACGGTGGTGAATGTCGGATTCCGTAAACTTATCCGACAGGCGCGAGCGCAAGAGCAGCAATCTTTCAGGCACCAAAAAGCAACCCCCGTCGCCGGGGGTTGCTGGAGCAGGGGCTGGAGCTTGCCTGGTCAGTTTTGCCGCGCGCGCTTGCGCATGCCTGCGAACATGCCGATCAGCAGGACGCCAAGGCCGAACATCCCCAGCGCGGCGGGTTCGGGGACGGCGTGTGGCGTGTCCTGGAGTGTCACGTTGTCGAAACCGGTGAAAAACGCAGGCAATCCGTGGAAGACCACTGACTTGGCGGTCCCCAGAAAAGAAAGGTCCAGGGAACTCCACGTCAGCGACCAAAGATCGGACTGGGCCAGCAATGTGCCTTGCCCGTCCAGCCCGCTGTATATGCTGACGCTGTTGACACCCGGGACATAAGCGTAAAAGTCGAAGGACAATCCGGAGGTGAAGCCGCCGGTGACGTTCATGAGGGCATTGGCGGTCAAGAAGAGGCTGGCATGGTCCGCCGCAACCGTTGCCCCCGCCCACGTGACACCGTAATCCGGGCCGGGTCCGTCGACCGGGAACCCAGCAAGGAACGTCGTATAGCCTCCGTCGTAGTAATGGGCGACCGAGGTGCCGGTCGTCAGTCCGTCGAAGTCCATCGTGATGGGTGTCGCGCTGGCGATGCCGCCCACCAGCATTCCCGCGGCCAGCACCAGCCCGGCCGCAATCCGTTTGTTGATCGAATTCATTGCATGTCCTCGTGTCTTTGGCACGCCCCCTGTAAGGGCACCCATCCAAAGCAACTCTCGTGCCGCACAGATAAAGCTATTCCTGTCAACAGCTTGGGTGGGACATGGAGGACCGTGCCAGGCGAATGTGTAAAGCTTCTCGACGGGAGCCACGCAAGCGGGCGAATCGTCGAGTTCGGGGATCCGCGACGGCCCCCAACGGTGGCGGACCCATCGATGCGGGCAAGAAAAACCCCGCCGAAGCGGGGTCTTTCGAAGGAGCGCGAACCAGTCGATCAGGCGCGATGCCAGCGGCGCCGACCCAGCCAGAAGAGGAGCAGCAGTCCGCCGCCCATCAAACCGAGTTCCGAAGGTTCGGGCACGCCAACCGGCGGAGGCTGCTGGGTGGCCGATTCCACACCCAGGAGGTCGAAGGCCCAATGGTTGTCACGGGCGCCTCCGGGGCTGTCCGAAACATCGCAGAAGCCGATCGCGCTGGGCGCACTGTCGCTGGCGCACCAGCCCTCGGTCCTGGTGAAGTTGCCCTGGCCGTCCCGCTCGAATCCGTCGGAGAGGTTCGGGCCATTGGCGAAATTGTCGTATTCCATGACGGCCACGGTGTAATCGCCAGGGGCCAGCGCCTCGCTGAAATAAGTGTCCCAGCACTGGCCCGTTAGTGCATCGGCATCCACGTTGCCGCAATCGCCATCGTCGTTCTGGTTGATGAACATGCCGGTGCCGTCGAACAACGCGAGGATCGGATCGAATCCTCCTCGTGCGATGGTGTCCCCCGCGGCATTGGTGCCGCCGGCATAACTCCAGGTCCGCAGCACGACGGTGGAACCCCCGCCCACGGTGAAGTGGAACAACTGGACATCGTCGTCCTGGTTGAACGTCCCCGTGAACGAGAAGTTCTGCGGTGTGGCCCAGGCGTTCGGAATGCCTGCAAACAGCCCGCCGACAAGCAATACCAGAGCGGCGGCGGTTCCCCTTTTCCACGCTTTCATGAGAGATTCTCCTGATTGAAGTCCCGAAAAGCGCGGGCTTCGAAGCATTTTCCATGCCGTGCGGAGCAAGTGCTTGTGTTTCAATTGGTTGCAAGATCATGCGGGCAGCAATCGGGTTCGAATCGTAAAGTGGGTCGACACCCGGCGGCCGGGCGCGCCGGCGCTCTCGGTTTTTCGGCGCGCCTCGGCGCGGGACGAAAACGAAGTGCCAGCGGCCCATTGCGGCCAAGCGGGCGTGCCCTTCGCGGGTTGCGGCAAGGCATCGGCGGTGTAAGGTCTTCCGACGCCGGCGCGTGGATTCCGGCGACGGCCTGGATCGCGGGTACCATGCAGCGCTTGTGTCGCGGGCATGCGACCCGCGCCGACCCGCGCCCGAGGAGAGAACGTTGAATTCACCCCAAGCGCAGCGCAACCGCGCCATCCTGGTCACCGGCGGCGCCGGTTACATCGGCAGCCACGTGGTCCTGCAACTGGTCGAGGCGGGGGAACGGGTGGTGGTGCTGGACGATCTCTCGACCGGATTCCGCGAGGCCGTGATCGGCGCGGAACTGGTGGTCGGCAACGTCGGCGACCGGGAACGGGTGGCGAAGCTGCTGCGCGACCATGGCGTGGACACGGTGATGCATTTCGCGGCGCGCACCATCGTGCCGGAATCGGTGGCCGATCCGCTCCGTTATTACGGCAACAACACCTGCGCCACCCGCAATCTGCTGGAGTGCTGCCGCGATGCGGGCGTTCGGCAGATCGTGTTTTCCTCGACCGCGGCGGTCTACGGCATTCCGGAGGGCGGCAAGGCCGCCGAGGACACGCCGACCGCGCCGATCAACCCGTATGGCAGCTCCAAGCTCATGAGCGAATGGATGCTGCGCGACCTGGCGGCGGCGGGCGGCCCGCGTTACGTCGCGCTCAGGTATTTCAACGTGGCCGGATGCGATCCGGCCGGGCGCATCGGCCAGTCGACGGAGAAGGCGACGCTGCTGGTGAAGGTCGCCTGCGAAGCGGCGCTCGGCAAGCGGCCGCGGCTGTCCATCTTCGGGACCGACTATGACACCCCCGACGGCACCGGCGTGCGCGATTACATCCACGTGGACGACCTGGCGCGCGCGCATCTGGATGCCCTCGGGTACCTGCGCGACGGCGGTGCGTCCACGACCCTCAATTGCGGCTACGGGCACGGGTATTCGGTGCGCGAAGTGCTGCAAGCGGTGGGGCGCGCGCACGGCTCGCCGGTGCCGTTCGTGGAAGAGCCGCGCCGCGCCGGCGATCCACCTTCGCTGGTCGCGGTGTCGGACCGGATCCGGGGCACCCTCGGCTGGCAGCCGCGCCACGACGACCTCGATTTCATTGCGCAGACGGCGCTGGCATGGGAGCGCAAGCTTCCAGGGTGATCGTGCGGGCGCATCCCCCCGATGCCGCCTGCCGATGCAGGCGGCATCGACCCCCTTCCTTCGGAAGGGGTGAAGATTCTGCCGCGCTCGGTTCCCTTCGGAACAGGAGCGCGGCGAAGCCACAAGAGGGTGGCTTCGCCTGTCTTCCCCTTGCGCGAGGGGCTGGCAATGCGTGTCTTCCCCCTTCGCAAGCGAAGGGGGATCGAGGGGGATGGCTTTTTCTTCCCCCTTCGCAAGCGAAGGGGGATCGAGGGGGATGGCTTACGGCCTTTCGTCAGACTCCGTAGTACTCCCGGTACCACTCGACGAAGCGCTTCACGCCTTCTTCCACCGACGTATCGGGTTTGTAGCCGGTATCGGTCATCAACTCCGTGACTTCCGCGCTGGTGTCGGGAACATCGCCGGGCTGCAGCGGCAGCAGGTTCTGCTCGGCCTTGCGGCCGAGGCACTGCTCCAGCACCTCGATGTAACGGAAGAGCTGGACGGGGTTGCTGTTGCCGATGTTGTAGAGCCGATAGGGTGCCGAGGACGTGCCCGGATTGGGGCGCAGCGCGTCGTAGTCGGGATCGGGCGTGGCCACGTGGTCCAGCGTGCGGATGACGCCTTCGACGATGTCGTCGATGTAGGTGAAGTCGCGGGTGTGGTGGCCGTGGTTGAACACGTCGATCGGCTCGCCCGCCAGGATCTTCCGGGTGAACAGGAACAGCGCCATGTCGGGGCGGCCCCATGGCCCGTAGACGGTGAAGAAGCGCAGGCCGGTGGACGGCAGGCCGTACAGGTGGCTGTAGGTGTGCGCCATCAACTCGTTGGCCTTCTTGGTCGCGGCGTACAGGCTGACCGGATGGTCCACCGAATCCTGGACCGAGAACGGCAGCTTGCGGTTGGCGCCATACACCGAGCTCGACGAGGCGTACACCAGGTGCCCGACCTTGCCGTGGCGGCAGGCTTCGAGGATGTTGATGAAGCCGACCAGGTTCGCCTCGACGTAGGCGTAGGGGTTCTCGAGCGAGTAGCGCACGCCCGCCTGCGCGGCGAGGTTCACGACCCGCTGCGGCTCGAAATCGGCGAAGGCGCGTTCCAGCGCCGGCCGGTCCTCGATGCTGAGCCGGGCGAAGCGGAAACCCGCATGCGGCGTCAGGCGATCGAGGCGCGCCTGCTTCAGGCTGACGTCGTAGTAATCGTTGAGATTGTCGACGCCGAGCACCTCGTCTCCGCGCGCGAGGAGGCGCAGGCTCAAGGCGGATCCGATGAAGCCGGCGGCGCCGGTGACGAGTACGCGCATTCCGTGTCCTTGTGCGTCGATCAGCCGTGAATGTTAGCGGCGTAGCGGGGAGAGGGGAGACGGAAGACGACCGCTCGCTGCGCTCGCTTGGACGGACAGACGGAGAGACGACGGGGACCGCGCTCGCTCAAACGGGGAAACGGGGCAAGGATACTCTCCGCCTTTCGTCTCCCCGTCTCCCCGTCTCCCCATCTTCCCGTCTTACAGCCGATCGTCCGCCGTGCCGCGCGGCAGCGCGTTCTTGACATCGAACACCACGCACTCGGGCTTGCCGAGCGCCCGCAGCGCGGCGGCGCCCATGTCGGTGAACTGGTGGTGCGCCACCGCCAGCACGATCGCGTCGTAGCTGCCCGGGGCCGGTTCCGGCACCACTTCGACGCCGTATTCGCGGCGCGCCTCCGCGGCGTCGACCCACGGATCGTACACGTCGATGTCGGCGTGGCACGCCTTGAACTCGTCGATGATGTCGGTGACCCGGGTGTTGCGCAGGTCGGGGCAGTTTTCCTTGAAGGTGAGTCCCAGCACCAGGATCTTCGCGCCCGCCACGTTGATGCGCTTTTGCAGCATCAGCTTGATCACGCGTTCGGCGACATGCCGCCCCATGCTGTCGTTGATGCGGCGCCCCGCGAGGATCACCTCGGGGTGGTAGCCGATATCCTCGGCCTTGTGGGTGAGGTAATACGGATCGACGCCGATGCAGTGGCCGCCCACGAGACCGGGCCGGAACGGCAGGAAGTTCCACTTGGTGCCGGCAGCCTCGAGCACCTCGAGGGTATCGATGTGCAGGCGGTGGAAGATCAGCGCCAGCTCGTTGATCAGCGCGATGTTGAGGTCGCGCTGGGTGTTCTCGATCACCTTGGCGGCCTCGGCGACCTTGATGCTGGAGGCCTTGTGGGTGCCGGCGCTGACCACCTTCCGGTAGAGCGCATCGACGAATTCGGCGACTTCGGGCGTCGAGCCGGAGGTGACTTTCCGGATGGTATCGAGCCGGTGTTCCTTGTCGCCCGGGTTGATCCGCTCCGGGCTGTAGCCGGCGTAGAAATCCCGGTTGAACTTCAGCCCCGACTCTTCCTCGATGATCGGCACGCACACCTCTTCGGTCGCGCCCGGATACACGGTCGACTCGAAAACCACCACCCCGCCGTTGCCGATTGCGCGCCCGACGGTATGGCTGGCCGCCTTGAGCGGTGTCAGGTCGGGGCGCTTGGCGCGGCCGATTGGGGTGGGCACGGTGACGATGAAGATGTTGCAGCCCTTGAGGTCTGCCGGATCATGGCTGTACCGGAGTTGCCCCGCCGCACGCAGTTCGTCCGGGGTGACCTCGAGGGTATGGTCGCGGTGCTGTTTCAGCTCCTCGATCCGGGCGGCGTTGACGTCGAAACCCAGCGTGGGCAGTTTCCGGCCGAAGCCCACCGCCAGGGGCAGGCCCACGTAACCCAGACCGATGACGGCCAGGCGCATTTCTTCGGGACGGGGCAGTGCGGCGTCAGCCATCGATCGCTTTCCTTGGTAGTGGATGGAGAATCCTTGACATGCGGCGAGGCCGCGCCGCAAAGCGGCTTATGCTGCCACGCGGCGCGAAAAATTCAAAATGGCGAGGGCGGCGGCGATCAACCCGATCCCGGCCCACTCCGCCGGGCCCGGCCGCTCGGCCAACAACCACCATGCAAACAACACGCCAGCCACCGGGACCGCGAGGCTCGTGAGGCCGGCGGCGTTCGCCGACAGCCGCTGCACGATCAGTGCCCACAGCACCCAGCACACGCCCAAGGAAAGCAGCCCGTTGTAGAGGAGCGCCGCGATGTATGGGCCGGTCCAGGCGACCGGGCGCTGGGGCACCGCGAGCGCGAGGATCACCAGCCCGATCGTGCCGACCAGCATCTGCCACGCGGTGAGGCGCAGCGGCGTCACGTCCGGGTGCTTCTGGAACAGGCGCTTGGAAAGCACCGTCGCGATGGCCCACGCGAGGCCCGCGAGGATCGCGAGGGCGATGCTGTGGGGCGCTCCGATCGGCTGCCACGGCTGGATCACGCATGCGAAGCCGATCGCGGCCAGTGCGATGCAGATCCAGCGCTTCAGGCCGGGCCTCTCGTGGAGCCACCACCACGCGAGCGGCACCACCCAGAACGGCATCGTGTAGGCGAGCAGGGCGGTCTTGCCGGCGGCGCCCGACACCAGCGCCCATTGCGCCAGCGCCTGGAATCCGGTGGTCTGGCAAAGGCCGATGGCGATGGTCGCGAGCCACGGCGTCGGTTCGAGGCTCCGGCGCTGCACCGCGAGCAGCGCGAACAGCACGACCGTGCCGATCACGTAGCGCTGGGCGCTGAACGTGAACGGTCCTGCATCGCGCATCGCGACCTTCATGACCGTCCAGTTGAGGCTCCAGATGATCGTGAGGATCGCAAGCGCGATCCACGCGGCGCGTTCGGGGTTGCGGGCCGTCATGGACGCGAGCGCCGGGTCCGCGTTGCCATGGAGCCTTCCGCTTCAGCGGCATGGTGCCGCGCAATGCCGAACGGGAATGGGGTTGACGATGCAGTCGGCACGGGCATGGATCCCGACTCCCGGCCTTACCTGGAAAGGGAGGAAAGAGGCGGAGCGGATGGGATTGGAGTTTCGCAGCCGCGAAGACGCGTAGCATAGCGTCTCGGCCCATCTGGCCGGAGTTGGCAGGGACGCATGGCCAAAATCCGCATCGGCATTTCCGGCTGGCGCTATCCGCCGTGGCGGGGCGTGTTCTATCCGAGGCACCTGGTGCAGCGGGACGAGTTGTCCTACGCCTCGCGGCATTTTCCGAGCGTCGAGCTCAACGGCTCGTTCTACTCGCTGCAGCGGCCCGAAAGTTATGCACGCTGGCGCGATGCCACGCCGCCCGGCTTCGTGTTCGCGGTGAAGGGGCCGCGCTTCATCACCCACATCAAGCGGCTGCGCGACTTCGAGGTGCCGCTGGCGAATTTCTTCGCGTCCGGCGTATTCGAGTTGCGCGAAAAATTCGGACCGATCCTCTGGCAGTTCCCCGCCAACTTCAGGTACGACCACGCCGCATTCGCGCGTTTCTTCGAGCACCTGCCGCGCGACACCGAAGCTGCGCTGAAGCTGGCGCGGCGGCGCGACTTCCGGATGAAAGGCCGCGCCCGTCTCGCGATCGATCGCAACCGAACGATGCGCCACGCGATCGAGATCCGCCATCCGGGCTTCCTCGATCCCTCATTCATCGCGTTGCTGCGGGAGCACGGCATCGCGCTGGTGGTGGCGGACACGGCCGGCAAGTGGCCTTACGTGGAAGAGCTCACCGCAGGCTTCGTCTACTTGCGCCTGCACGGCGACAAGCAACTGTATGCCAGCGGATACGGCGAGGAGGCGCTCGATCGCTGGGCCGAACGCATCGATGCCTGGCGCTTGGGCGGGCAACCATCCGACGCCGTGCGCGTGCCCGATGCACCCGCGCCGCCACGGCGCAAGTCCCGGGACGTGTACTGCTACTTCGACAACGACATGAAGGTGAAGGCGCCCTTCGATGCGCTGCGGCTGATGGAGATGCTCGACCTGCATTGGCCGTGAGGGTGCCGATTGCGGCGGCGGCGGGAGGATCCCGGCGCCCGGGGAAGGGGGGACGGCCAAGCCGGCGTGGCCTGGGCCGCAGCATGCGGAAAGCAAGGCTCGTCCGCACCCGCGACCCATGGTGAAGGGGGGCGTCGTCGTCCTCCCGTTGGCGAAGGGCAAGGACTGACCGACGCGGGGCCAGCGCCTCAATCGCGCGGCCGCGGTTCGCGTCGCCGGATGACCTCGAACCGCGTTTCGCGCCCGCCGTACAGCGGCATCGCGCCTTCCGGCATGCCCCACGCGTGCATGGTGACGACCTCCCAGGTCGCCGGGATCCTGCCCTCCCGGCACTCGCGTTCGTAGGCGTCCACCATCGCGCGGAACCGCGACTTGCCGGTCAGGCCGCGCGGGCGATCGCGGTCGGCGTTGGTCGCGCCGAGCCCCTTGAGATCACGCAACAGGCCGCGCACGTCCGGGTACTCGAGGACGATGTGGTCGGCATCCAGTACCGGATCCTTGAGCCCTGCGGCGATCGCGGCATCGCCGACCTCGTGCATGTCGGCGAAGCGGCCCACGTGCGGCTGCCCCGGATCGGCTTGTTCCCATGCCGCCCGCAGTTCGCCCAGGGTGTCGGGACCGAGGCTGGAGGCGACCAGCAGCCCGCCGGGCTTCAGCACCCGGCGAAGTTCGGCAAGGAACGAACGCGGTTCGTCGCACCATTGCATGCAAAGGTTGGAATAGACCACGTCTTGGCTGCGATCCGGGAGCGGCAGCGCGAGGGCATCCGCCGCGACGCGGTCGAATGCCTTCCGCCAGCCGGCATTCCGGCGCGCCTCGCGCAGCATCGGCAGCGACACATCCAGCGCCACGACGTGGGCCTGTTTCCAGCGCCTTTTCAGGCGCGCGGTGCCGCGTGCCGTCCCGCAACCGACGTCGAGCACGCGCGCGGGGCTGCCTTCGAAGTAATCGAGGCTTTCGAACAATCGCGACTCGACCTCGCGCTGCAGGACATCGTGGCGTTCGTAGTCACGAGCCGAACGCGCGAACGCTCGGCGCACCTGGCGGCGATCCAGCCATGCCTTCTTCATCCCGGCGCGCCCCGCAGCAACGGCTCGAGCGCCGCAACCACCTCGGCCGTGTGTCCGATGAAAGGTGCATGGCCGCCGCCGGCGATGCACGTGAACACGCCGCCGCATCGATCGGCGGCCCAGCGCATCGCCTGCCACGGGATCAGGCGGTCGCGTCGACCGGCGATCCAGGCGCTCGGTTGCGCGATTTCGTTCAGGCGGTCGCGCAGGTCGGAGTGTTCCAGCACGTCCAGCCCATCCACCAGCGCCCGGACGTCCGGGCGGTGTTCGTTGAAGGTGTCGGTGCGCAGCTTGCGCAGATCGGCCTGGGCGCAATCGCTGCCCAGGGCTTCCAGCGCCAGGAAACGTTCCAGTGTGCCCTCGTAGTCGGTTTCGAGGTCGCGGCCAAAGCCTTCGAGGATTTCGGGTGAGACCGCGCAGGACCAGTCCGCGCCGCGGACGAAGCGCGGCGACGCGCACACCATCGCGAGCCCCCGCACCTGCGCCGGGAAATCCAGCGCCGCCTGCAACGCATACAGCCCGCCCATCGACCAGCCGAGCCAGATCGCCGGCGGCACGCGCCCGGCAATCTGGCGCGCGCACGCCGCCGGTTCCAACGGGATGCTTGAATCGGACGAGCGGCCATGCCCCGGCAGGTCCACCACGTGCAGCACGCAGCGACCGCGCAGCGCCTCGACCAGCGGCGCGAACGCGCTGCCATGCATCGCCCAGCCGTGCAGCAGCACGATGTGGGGGTCGCCGGATCCTTCGGTGTGGATGTAGAGGTCGGACATGTGGAGCCGCGAGCAGGGAGCAGGGAGCAGCAGGGCGTTCGCTGCAGCCTGGTCAGCCCTCCCCTTCAAGGGGAGGGGTGGGTGGGGATGGGGTTCGCAATTCGCCCAGCGCATCGAGCAGTCGGTCCACATCCTGTTCTTCATGCGCGGCGGACAGCGTCACCCGCAAGCGCGCGCTGCCTGCCGGCACCGTCGGCGGGCGGATCGCGGCGACCAGGAAGCCCCGTTCCTCCAGCGACCGCGACGCCGCCACGGCGCGGGCGGCGTCACCCAGCACGATCATCTGGATTGCGGTCGCCGAATCCGTGAGCGGCAGGCCGAGCTGCATTGCGCCGGAGCGGAAACGCGTCATCAGCGCGTGCAGTTTCTCGCGTCGCCAAGCTTCCGTGCGCGCGACGTGCACCGCCTCGCACGCGGCCGCGGCAAGCGCGGGCGGCATCGCGGTGGTGTACACGAACGTGCGGGCGAATTGCGCCAGTCCCTCCACCAGCGCGCGGCTGCCCGCCACGAACGCGCCCATGCAACCCAACGCCTTGCCGAGCGTTGCCATCAGCACCGGCACGTCGTCCTGCCGCAGGCCTGCTGCGTCCCCGCTGCCGGCGCCGTGCGCGCCGAGAACCCCGAGGCCGTGCGCGTCATCGACCATCAGCGTGGCATCGTCGCGCTTGCACAGCGTCGCGAGTTCGCGCAACGGCGCCACGTCGCCGTCCATGCTGAACACGCCGTCCGTGGCGAGCAAGGCCGGATGTTCACCCGCGGCGGCGAGTTGCCGCCCGGCACCCGCCGCGTCACCGTGCGGATAACGCTTCAACGTGGCGCCGGCGAGTTTCGCGGCATCCAGCAGGCTCGCGTGGTTGAGCTTGTCCTGCGCGCACACGGAGTCGCGGTCGAGCAGGGCCTGCATCGTGCCCAGGTTGGCCAGCCAGCCCGACGAGAACAGGATCGCTGCCTCCCGGCCAGTCCATTCGCACAGCGCCTCCTCGAGCCGCGCGTGCTCGCGACGATGGCCGCATACGAGGTGCGCGGCGGTGGAACCGACGCCCCATCGGCCGGCTGCTTCCTGCAGTGCCTTGACGATGCGCCTGTCTTGCGCGAGCCCGAGATAGTCATTGCTGCAGAAGTTGGTCAGCTCGCGGCCGTCGACGGTGACGTGCTCGCCATGAGCTGCGTCGAGCGTGCGCGCACGGCGCAGCAATCCCGCGCGTTGGCGCTCCGCGACGCGCGCCGCCAACGATTGCAGCAGATCGGATCGCATGGAATCGAGTCGCCCGTCAGAGCCTGCGTAGCCCGGATGCAGCGAAGCGGAATCCGGGATCATTGCGGTGTCCCCGGATCGCGGCGCTGCGCGCCTTCATCCGGGCTACCGGCTGCCGCGCCCTCATCCGGCGATGCGCGCAGAACAAGAGCAGCGCGTTGCGCCCTTCTCCGGGAGGGAGCGGGGAAAATGCATCAGGCGCCGACTCCAGCACGGGTGGATTCCAGGATGTCGGCGTGCACCGTGTCCGTGCCGTGCGTTTCGACATCAACCTGCATCGGATGCAGGTCGAGGCGCGCAAACAGCGCGTGGTCGTGCGCGACGTCCGGATTGCCGGTGGTGAGGAGTTTCTCGCCCATGAAGATGGAGCCGGCGCCCGCGAAGAAGCACAGCGCCTGCAGTTCGTCGCTCATCTGCTGCCGCCCGGCCGAGAGCCGCACGATCGATCGCGGCATCACGATCCGCGCGACCGCGATCGTGCGTACGAACTCGAACGGGTCGAGTGGCGCGGCATCCGCGAGCGGCGTGCCCGGCACCGGCACGAGCTGGTTGATCGGCACCGACTGCGGGTGCTCGGGCAGGTTCGCCAGCGCGCGCAGCAACCCGGCGCGCTGCGCCCGCGTTTCGCCCATGCCGACGATGCCGCCGCAACAAGTCTTCAGGCCGGCGGCGCGGATGTCTTCCAGCGTGGCCAGCCGATCGTCGAACCCACGGGTGTGGATGATCTCGCCGTAGTAGTCCGGCGAGGTGTCGATGTTGTGGTTGTAGTAGTCGAGCCCCGCATCCTTCAATGCCTGCGCATGGCCTTCGCCGAGGAGCCCCAGCGTCGCGCAGGTTTCCATGCCCAGCGCCTTCACTTCGCGGATGATCTCCGCCACCTTCGGGATGTCGCGATCCTTGGGGCCGCGCCACGCCGCGCCCATGCAGAAGCGCGAAGCCCCGGCCGCCCTGGCCGCGCGAGCGCGTTCCAGGACGTCGTCCGTGTCCATCAACTTCTGGGCTTCGACGCCGGTGTGGTAGCGCTGCGCCTGCGGGCAGTACGCGCAATCCTCGGGGCAGCCGCCGGTCTTGATCGACAGCAGCGTCGAGACCTGCACCGCGTTCGGATCGTGATGGCCCGTGTGCACCGCGTGGGCGCGGGCAAGCAGGTCCATGAAAGGAAGCGCGAACAGCGCTTCGACTTCGGCTCGCGACCAGTCATGGCGCACCGGTGCGTCGGCCTGCATTCCATCCATCGCGGCAGCTCCGCCTTATAGTTGAGGATCAAGTGTCGAAGACGGGGGAGATGCCTGTCAACCTGAAACTTCCTCGAGTGGTTGACCGCGCACTGGATGCGCTGCTGCCGTCGCACTGCCTCTTGTGCGGCGCGCGGGGGCAGGGTGCATTGAGCCTTTGTGCCGCATGCGATGCGGAAGTGCCTCGCAATGACGTTTGCTGCGCGCGTTGCGCACTGCCGCTGGATTTTCCGGAGGCGTCGTGTGGCCGCTGCATCAGGCACGCGCCGCCGTGGGACGCGGCATGGGCGCCGTTCCGCTACGAATGGCCGCTGGCGCAACTGGAGTCGCGCTTCAAGTTCGGCGGAGACCTTGCGGCGGGACGAACGCTCGCCTTGCTGTGGTGCGCGGCGCCGCGTCCGGTCGGGCTCCCCGAGGCGATCGTGCCGGTGCCGTTGCATCGTTCGCGCCTGCGCCGGCGTGGCTACAACCAGGTGCTGGAATTGGCCGGGCCGCTGGCCCGGCACTTCGGCGTGCGGCTGCGCCGCGACGCCCTGATCCGCACCCGTGCCACCGACGCGCAAACCGAGTTGAGCGCGGTCCAGCGCCGCCGCAACGTGCGCGACGCCTTCAGCGCGCACTTGGGCGATGTCGTCCCGGAACACGTCGCCGTGCTTGACGATGTCTGCACCACCGGCGCGACCCTGGCCGAGTGCGCGCGGGCGCTGAAGCGCGCCGGCGTGAAGCGCGTCGACGCGTGGGCGCTGGCGCGCGCGCCGACCCGTGGCTGAGCACGTCGCCGGTGGTGGCCCGGCTTGGATGACCGTTCGCGTTGGGCCTGCGCCCAGGGCGGATGGACAGAAGCCGGACGCGGTTGGCGCCTCCTCGCTCCGCTTGGCGGCGCGCCGCCAACCCGCGACAATGGGAGCTTTAATGTGTGAGGCGCCGAGGTTTCCATGTCCGCTCCCAGGATCATCTACACCCTCACCGACGAGGCGCCGTTCCTCGCCACGGCTTCGCTGCTGCCGATCATCGACGCCTTCACGGCCTCCGCCGGGATCAAGGTGGAGACGCGCGACATTTCGCTGGCCGGGCGCATCCTGTCGCAGTTCCCCGACGTGCTGAAGGATGACCAGAAAGTCTCCGACGACCTGGCCGAGCTCGGCCGGCTGGCGCTGGAGCCTTCCGCCAACATCATCAAGCTGCCCAACATTTCGGCGTCGCTGCCGCAGATGAAAGCGGCGATCCGCGAATTGCAGGGCAAGGGCTTCGCGCTGCCCGACTATCCCGACGAGCCGAAGAGCGACGCCGAACGGGAAACCAGGGCGCGCTACGACAGGGTCAAGGGCAGCGCCGTGAACCCCGTGCTGCGCCAGGGCAATTCCGACCGCCGCGCGCCGCCCTCGGTGAAGGAGTACGCACGCAAGCATCCGCACAAGATGGGCAAGTGGAGCGGCGATTCGAAGACCCACGTCGCCCACATGGAGGCGAACGATTTCTACGGCACCGAGAAGTCCGCCACGCTCGCCAGCGCCGGCAGCCTCAAGATCGTCCTGGACGGCGCCGATGGCGAGTCGCGCGTGCTGAAGGAACAGGTCAGGGTCAAGGAGGGCGAGATCGTCGACGCGGCGGTGATGTCACGCCGCGCGCTGGCCGTGTTCATCGACGCGCAGATTGCCAGCGCGCGTGGATCGGGGGTGCTGTTCTCGGTGCACTTCAAGGCCACCATGATGAAGGTCTCCGATCCCATAATGTTCGGCGTGGTGGTGGAGGAATTCTTCCGGGACGTGCTGGCGCTGCACGGCGACGCGCTGAAGCAGGCCGGCTTCAATCCGAACAACGGCCTGGGTGACCTTTACGCCTGCCTCGCGAAGCTCGACGAGGACCAGCAGCAGGCGATCAGGGCCGACATCGAGGCGCAATACGCCGCGCGCCCGCGCCTTGCGATGGTCGATTCCGGCAAGGGCATCACCAATTTGCACGTGCCTTCGGACGTGATCATCGACGCGTCGATGCCGGCGATGATCCGGGACTCGGGCAAGATGTGGGATGCCGATGGCGAGCGCCAGGATTGCAAGGCGGTGATCCCCGACCGCAGCTACGCCGGCATCTACGAGGTCATGATCGAGGACTGCAAGGCCAACGGAGCCTTCGACCCGGCCACCATGGGCAGCGTGCCGAACGTGGGGCTCATGGCCGACAAGGCCGAAGAATACGGCTCGCACGACAAGACCTTCCAGGTTCCGGCCGATGGCACGGTGCGCGTCATCGACCAGGACGGCCGGACGGTCTTCGAGCACAAGGTCGAAGCCGGCGACATCTGGCGCATGTGCCAGACCAAGGACGCGCCGGTCGCCGACTGGGTGAAGCTGGCGGTGTCGCGTGCGCGCCTCTCGAACACGCCAGCGGTGTTCTGGCTCGACAGGAACCGCGCGCACGATGCCGAGGTCACCAGGAAGGTGGAGCGTTACCTCAAGGATCACGACACCTCGGGGCTGCACATCCAGATCCTCGCGCCCGAGGACGCGATGCGGCACTCGCTCGAGCGCATCCGTGATGGCGAGAACACCATCTCGGTCACCGGCAACGTGCTGCGCGATTACCTCACCGACCTGTTCCCGATCATGGAGCTCGGTACCAGCGCCAAGATGCTGTCGATCGTGCCGCTGATGGCGGGCGGCGGCCTGTTCGAAACCGGCGCGGGCGGTTCGGCGCCCAAGCACGTGCAGCAGTTCGTGGCCGAGGATTACCTGCGCTGGGATTCGCTGGGCGAGTTC
>DASSOQ010000143.1:0-9529 GCA_035700365.1 Rhodanobacteraceae bacterium
GCCCGCGCGCACCGCAGCCGCTGCGGGTTCCGGTTGCCACACGTCTTCGCAAATCAACAACCCGGTGCGCACACCGTTGAGCGTGGTGACGGTCACCGCGTGGCCGGGTTCGAACCAGCGTTTGTCGTCGAACACGCCGTAGTTGGGCAACACGCACTTGTGCGCGACCTCGGCGACGTGGCCTTCCAGCATCAAGGCGGCCGCGTTGTACACGACCCCCGCGGAATGCGGAAAACCGATCAGCGCGGCGGTTCCGTCGGCTTCTTCGGCCAACTTGTCGATCTCGGATTGGCACGCGGCGAGAAAGCTCGGCCGCAGCAACAAGTCTTCCGGCGGATAGCCGCTCAAGGCCAGTTCGGGGCACACCAGAAGGTCGGCGCCCCCCGCGCGCGCATCGCGCATCAATGTACGCACGCGATCGGCATTGGCCGCAATGGCACCGACCGGAAAATCGAACTGGGCAAGCGCGAGACGCAGGATCGCCATGGGGTATTCCGGAAATGCGAAGGCCGCGACGAATCGCGGCTTTCATTTTACCTTTGCATGGACTGAACCAGCTCAGTGCTTCATCTTTTTGGCGAGTGTCGCGCCCAGGTCGGCCGGCGACTTCACCGTGGTGACGCCAGCCTTCTCCAGCGCCGCGAACTTGGCCGCGGCGGTGCCCTTGCCGCCGGAGATGATCGCGCCGGCGTGGCCCATGCGCTTGCCCGGAGGCGCCGATGCACCCGCGATGAACGCGACCACTGGTTTGCTGACGTACTCCTCGATGAACTCGGCGGCCTCTTCCTCGGCACTGCCGCCGATCTCGCCGACCATGATGATGCCTTCGGTCTGCGGATCGTTCTGGAACAGGGTCAGGCAGTCAATGAAGTTCATGCCGTTGATCGGATCGCCGCCGATCCCGATGACCGTGGACTGGCCGAGCCCGACATTGGTGGTCTGGTACACCGCCTCGTAGGTCAGCGTGCCCGAGCGGGACACGATCGCCACCTTCCCGGGCTTGTGGATATGGCCCGGCATGATGCCGATCTTGCACTCGCCCGGGGTAATGATGCCGGGGCAATTCGGGCCGATCAGGACGGTGTCGGGGTAGTCCTTCAGCACATTCTTGACGCGCAACATGTCAAGCACCGGGATGCCCTCGGTGATCGCGACGATCACGCGGATGCCGGACGCGGCCGCTTCGAGGATCGCGTCGGCCGCGAACGGCGGCGGCACGAAGATCACCGAGGCGTCGGCGCCGGTGTCGTCGACGGCTTCGCGCACCGTGTTGAAGACCGGCAGTCCGATGTGCTCGCTGCCGCCCTTGCCCGGCGTGACGCCACCCACCAGCTTGGTGCCGTATTCGAGCGCCTGCTCGGAATGGAAGGTGCCCTGGTGGCCGGTGAAACCCTGGCAAATGACCTTGGTGTTCTTGTTGACAAGCACGGACATGTTCTTGATCCTGTTCTTTGTAGGAGCGCGTCATGCGCGATCCGCATGCGGCATTCGGTCGCGGCCGGGGCCGCCCCTGCGTTACGCGGCCCTGGCCGCGGCGACCGCCTTCTGCGCGGCGTCGTTCAGATCGTTCGCGGGCGTGATCTTGAGTCCCGAGCCACTCAGCAGCTCGCGGCCCTTCTCGACGTTGGTGCCTTCCAGTCGCACCACCACGGGGATCTTCAGGCCCACTTCCTTGACCGCCGCGATGATGCCCTCGGCGATCAGGTCGCAGCGGACGATGCCGCCGAAGATGTTGACGAGGATGCAGTTGACCTTGGGCGAGGACAGGATCAGCTTGAATGCCGCGGTCACGCGCTCCGTGGTCGCGCCGCCGCCGACGTCCAGGAAGTTCGCGGGCTCCCCACCGGCCAGTTTGATCACGTCCATGGTCGCCATCGCGAGTCCGGCGCCGTTGACCATGCAGCCGATCGAGCCGTCCATGGTGACGTAGTTGAGGTGCTCGGCCGCGGCCTCGGCTTCGGCCTTGTCTTCCTGGGTTACGTCGCGCATTGCGGCGAGTTCCGGGTGCCGGAATTCCGCGTTGTCGTCCGAATTGACCTTGCCGTCGAGCGCCATCAGGTCCCCGGACTTCACGATCGCCAGCGGGTTCAGCTCGATCAGCGAGAGGTCCTTGGCACTGAGCAGCCGGTACATGCCGAGCATGATCTTGGTGAGTTGATTGACCTGCTTGCCGGTAAGTCCCATCGCGAAGCCGAGCTCGCGGCATTGGTAAGGCTGCAGCCCTTCCGTGAAATTCACCGTGACGGTATGGATCTCGTCCGGCGTCTCGCGCGCGACCTGCTCGATGTCGACCCCGCCACGCGCCGAAGCGATGAACGCAACCGCCTTCTCGCCGCGGTCGATCAGGGTCGACAGGTACAGCTCCTTGCCTATGTCGGTGGCTTCGGTGACCAGCACCAGGTTCACCGGCAGCGCGCGGCCGCCCGACTGGTAGGTCTCCATGTCCGTGCCGAGCATGCCCGCCGCGGCCGACTTCACCTCGTCCAGCGACTTGCAGAACTTGACGCCGCCGGCCTTGCCGCGGCCGCCCGCGTGGATCTGCGCCTTCACCATCCACTGCTCGCCGCCCAGTGCGCGGGCCGCCTCGACTGCCTCGGCGGGCGTCGCCGCGACCTTGCCGGGAGGCACCGCGATGCCGAATTCCGCGAACAACTGCTTGGCCTGGTACTCATGAAAATTCATGGAAGACCCTCGTGATTCCTGGAAGGTGCCGGCGACGGCCGATGCCACCGCCACGTGCCGCGGAAACAGGACCACGCGGGCACGACAGCCGCCTATTGTTGCGGCGGACAGCCTGCATGTCCAATGCGGTCATCCCTGATCGCCGCCTCGCGCTGCGGCACGCGGTCGAAAAGGAAAGTGGACATGGAACACCGGAACGGCCACCCATCGACCGGCTTCAATCGTGCGAACGGTCGTGGTCGCGGGCTCGATGAGGCGCAATGAAACCGGGGAGGCCGTACGGTCCTCGAGATCGGGACGGCCATCCCTGGCCTGCCTTTTCGCGGAAGCCGCCCGGGTTCAGCGCTGCTTCTCGCCGGCGAAGAGTCCGAACGCGATCAGCAGCACCGCCCCGACGCTGATCGCCGAATCGGCCACGTTGAAGGTGGGCCAGGACCAGGTCCGCCAGTAGACCTGGATGAAGTCGGTGACGCGGCCGTGCACGACGCGGTCGACCAGGTTGCCCAGTGCGCCTCCGATGATCAGTGCAACCGGGAGCGCCGTGCGCCAGTCGCCGCGGCGGGTGAACGCCAGCCACGCGATCAACCCGATGCTGACGGCCACCGCGAGCAGGCCGAACAGCCACGTCTGCCAACCGGAACCACCGGCGAGGAAACTGAAAGCCGCACCCCGGTTGAAGGCCAGCGTCCAGTTGAGGACATGCGGGATCACCGCGTGCGGCACGTACAGTTCGAGCGTATCCCGCGCGACCGCCTTGGTGACCTGGTCGAGCGCGATCGTGGCGGCGGACACGACCAGCCACGCGAGTGCGTTGGGCTTGGCAAGCTTGTTCAAGCGGGGTTCCCTGCGGCACGCATCGATGAAGCGGGCATGATAGCGGCGCGTGCGCGTCAGTCCCGGCGCAAAACCCTTCGCGCGACGGGCAGGATGGCGTCGACCCAGCGCGCATACTGCGCGGCCGATGGATGCAGGCCGTCGGCCGCCAGTTCGGAGCGCGCTCCGGGTGCGCGCGAAACCGTGGTGACATCGACCCAGTGCGCGCGCGCGTCGTCCGTCTCCGCGCGCGCGGCGGCGTTGAAGGCATCGATGGCGCGTGCGATCGATGCGGCATCACGGCCTTCGCGCGTCGCGAACGGCGTCACGCCCCAGTCGGGAATCGACACCACCACCACGCGCGACGGGGCGCCGCCCGCCAGCGCGACGGCGCGGTCCAGCGAGGCGCGGAACTGCGCGCGGTACTCTTCAACCGGGCGCCCGCGATACTGGTTGTTGACGCCGATCGAGAGCGTCACCAGCGCGTAGGGCGGCGTCAACGTGGCCGCCTCCATCGCCGCCCGCAATTCATCGGTGGTCCAGCCGGTCGTCGCGACGATGCGCGGCTCGCCGAATTCGATGCCTTGCGAATGCAGGCGCGCCACGAGCAGGGAGGGCCAGTTCCGGTCGCCCGGAACGCCTTCGCCGATCGTGTAGGAGTCTCCCAGCGCCAGGAATGTATGCATGGTTGAGGCGTCGAAGCGGCTGTTGTGGGACGCCGGCCATGCAAGGCCATTCTGGTCCCGACGGGTCAAGGATGCTTCGGGATTTCGTGCAGAGGCAAGGAAGGCGACGACCGCCGTGATCGCAACATGAACGACGTGGCTGCAATCGGGCGCGTGATCGGGCATGCTAATGGGCCGAGGCGCTCCCGAAAACCTTCCGAACCTCCCGACCGGCGATTCTCCGCCATGGCAACCGCTTCGCAGCAATCGGCATCGGCGCTCCAGCGCATCGGATGGCAAGGGGATCTCCCCGCGATTTCCGGCCGCGCCTGCCTGGCGCGGGTGTCGGCGCAGCATCGCGCAGGGTACGAACTGGACGATGGCGATCACATCTTCAACGCCCAACCGGCGCCGAAGTTCCTGAAACGCAACCTCGACCCCGGCGATCGCCCGGCGGTCGGCGACTTCGTGCTGGCGGAACCGGGGACGCCCCCGCACATCACCGAAGTGCTGCCACGCCGCAGCATGTTGACGCGGGCCGCGGCCGGCGAGCGCTACGCGCGACAGGTCATCGCCACCAATGTCGACGTCGTGCTGGTCCTGACGGGTCTCGGCGGTGACTTCAATGCCGCCCGGATCGAACGCTACCTGGCGCTGGTCGAAGGCTCCGGCGCGCGCGCCGCCGTGGTCCTGACCAAGCGCGACCAGCTGGATGCCTCCGAGGTGGACCACGCGGTCGAAGCCCTGCGCAAGCGGCTACCCACGGGCACGCCGATCCATCCGATCAACGGCAAGGATGCCGAGAGCGTCGCGGTCCTCGATGGCCTTCTCGCGCCCGGCACGACCGCGGCGCTGGTCGGATCCTCCGGCGCCGGCAAGTCCACCCTCACCAATTCACTGCTCGGCGAAGCACGGGTCGCGACGGCGCCGACCCGCGCGAGTGACGGCCACGGCCGCCACACGACCACCCATCGCGCCCTGCTGCGCCTGCCGGGCGGCGCATGCCTGATCGACACGCCGGGCATGCGTGAGCTCAAGCTGACCGGCGACGAGGACCTCGAGTTGTTCGCGGACATCGACGGGCTGACGGAACAATGCCGTTTCGCCGATTGCAGCCATGGCAACGAGCCCGGCTGCGCGGTGCGCGAAGCGCTCGAGAACGGCGAGCTCGATCCGGAACGCTGGCGCCACTACCTCAAGCTGCACGACGAACGCGAGGACCAGGCGGCGCGCTTCGAGAACCGCCTGCGCGGCACCCACGAGCCGATCCGCACCCACCGTCGCCGCGACTGGCAGGAACGCGAGTAGCGGCCGCCGCTACGGCTTGCCGGGGGGCGATTCCGCGACCGCGCCGGACTCCACGCCCGGCCCGATGTTCGCCGCCAGGAATGCATCGACCTTCCCGAACAGCTCGGCGATGTTCTTTTCGTCGTAGAAGCCGTGCCACTCGTCGCGCTTGTACAGCCAGGTGTGGGGGATACCGCGCTTCTGCAGCGCCGCGTGCAGCTCGAGGCCCTGCCCCTGCGGCACCCGCGTGTCGCGGCCGCCGACCACCAGCATCACCTTGGCCTTCAGGTTGTCCAGCTGGTCGACCGGCGAGTGCTGGGCCAGCACCGTCATGTCGGTGCCGATCGTGCGCTCCATGTAGGCCTCGCCGTAGAGCGTCTGCTGGGTATCGCCGCGCCTGAACAGCATGGGCAAGTCGTACACGCCCACGTAGCCGATCGCACACTGGTACAGGTCGGGCACCTTGACGGCTCCCTCCAGCGCGGCATAGCCACCGTAGCTGCCGCCGTAGATGCAGATCCGGTTCGGATCGGCGATGCCCTGCGCGATGGCCCAACGGGTGGCATCGGTGACATCGTCCTGCATCGCACCGCCCCACTGCCGCCAGCCGGCCTTCTCGAACGCATGGCCGTAGCCGCCGGAACCCCGGTAGTTGACCTGCAGCACCGCGTAGCCGCGCGTCGCCATCGCCTGCACGTAAGGGTCGTATTCCCACCAGTCGCGAACGCCGAACGGGCCGCCGTGCACGAACACCACCATCGGCAGGTTCTTCGCATTGTCCTTGCCGGGCGGATAGGTGACGTAGCCCTGTTCGGTCAGGCCGTCGCGGGTCTTGAAGGTGAACGGCTTCGCGCGACCGAGCTGGTCCGGATGGATCCAGTCGGCGCGCCGCAGCACCGGCGAGAACGTGTTCGACGCACGGTCATACAGGAAGAAGGTGCCCGGGTCGGCGTCGGCCTGGACCAGCGCGATGGCCTTGCTGCCATCGTCGGTGCCCGACACGAAACTCACCTCTTCGCCCGGGTACTGCTGCATCAAACCGATGATCGCCTGGACCGCCGGCGCCTTGTTGTCGAACACGGAAATCGACGGGCGGCCATCGGTGAAATCGACACCGATGACCGATCCCGCGGCCAGCCCGTGGGCCAGGCCCGTGGCCACCACGTGCGGGTTGCTCCACACCTGGGTCATCGCGCGGGTCGACGGATCGAACTTGCAGATGCCGAACCCCGCCGGCTTGCCGGGGCAGGTGAACCACACCCACTGGTCATCGGCACTGAACGCGATCGGCCAGTCCCGGTCGTCGCTCGCCGGCTGCAGCAATTTCCAGTCGCCGCCCTCGGCGGGACGCATGTAGATCACGCGGTTGCCAGCGCGGTCGTCCCCCATTGCAAAGCGCACGTGGCCGTGGTGGTCCGCCAGGAACTCCGCGTCGCGCATCGGCGCCGTGGCGACGTGCACCTTGTTGCCGGTGCGCACGTCCATCCGGTAGACGTCGCTCAGGCTGCCGACCGCCTGGGAGTGTTCCCAACTGCTCACGGTCACCAGGATGTTGTGCTCCTCGCCGTCGATGCGCGCCAGGAAGTCGGCCGTGCCCCGTTCCGGGCTGGCGCGCTGGATGTGCGAACCGACCTGGCCCCCAGCCAGGCGATAGCCGTAGATCATCCTGCCGCTCTGGCCATCCGCCTCGACGCTGTACAGCTCCCCGGTCGGGATCGGCCTGTCCCAACCGCCCAGGTGCTGGGCGACGTCATAGACCACGTACTTCGGCGATACCCACCAGAAGTCCAGCACGTCGTCGTTGCCGCGCGGCGCGAGATTGACGCCTTTCCCTGTCTCGATGTTCTTGAGGACCAGTATCGTCTGGCCGGTGGGAAGCACGGCCGTCACGGCCAGATGGGTACCGTCCGGCGAAATCTTGACCGTCTTGAACTGCTCGTGCCGCGCGAGATCGGCAAGCGGAATCTGGTCCGCGGCCACCGCCGCAGCCGCAAGGCCGAACAGCAACACCCCCACGATGCCACGCAGTGCCCGCGTCATGTCGCGCCTCCCCAGTGATCGTTTCCCATCCGGTCCGGCTGCGCCATGACCGCCCGGGTCGATCTTAAACCCGAAAGCCGGATCGGCGCACCGCGCTCCCCGCGCGGGCGGCTCGCACGGCGTCCCCGGCCCTAGAACCAGCGACGCGCCTCGCCTGCACCGCGGCCTTCGAACGCGGCAACGTTCTCGACGCAACGACCGCACAATTCCGGATGTTCGGCTTGCACACCGACATCGCCGCGATGGTGCCAGCAGCGCACGCACTTTGGCGCTTCGCTGACGGCTGCCGAAACCCACACGTTGGCGCCCTCGAGCTCGGTCAGCACCGCGTCGGCGGGCGCGTCGCCGACGTCGAGGCGCAGGTCCGACACGATGAAGAAGAAGCGCAGTTCATCGGCGACCTGCTTGTAACGCTCCACGATCGCGGGATCGGCGTGGATGGTGAGCGTCGCGTCCAGGGACGAACCGATCCTGCCGTCCTTGCGCATGCCTTCCAGCACCCGCGCCGCGGTTTCGCGGATCGCCAGCAGGTCGCTCCACCAGCGCCGCTGCTCGGGGCTGTCCTGGGTTTCACGCAAGCCCTGGTACCAGGATTCGAACAGCACCGATTCGCCGCGCACGGTGAAGCCGCCCCGGATTTCGGTCGGCATGTGCATCTGGCGCGGCATCGCCTGCCAGATTTCTTCCGACGTGAACGCGAACAGCGGCGCCAGCCAGCGGACCATCGCTTCGAGAATCCGGAACATCGCCGACTGCGCGCTGCGCCGACCGTGGCTGCCGGTCGGCATCGTGTACAGGCGGTCCTTGGTGATGTCGAGGTACAGCGCGCCCATCTCGTTGGTGCAGAAGTTCTGCACGCGCTGCACCACTTCCGGGAAGTCGTAGCGTGCATACGCGGCGACCACCGCGTCCTGCACGTCGCGCGCGCTGCGGATCGCCCACTGGTCGAGCAGCAGGGAGCGATCGACGGGAAGCAGATCCGTTGCGGGATCGAAACCGTCGAGGTTGCCCAGCAGGAACCGGCAGGTGTTGCGGATGCGCCGGTAGCTGTCGGCGACGCGCTTGAGGATTTCCTCCGACAGCGCCATCTCGTTGCGGTAGTCGGCCGAAGCGATCCACAGGCGCAGGATGTCGGCGCCGTAGCGGTTCATCACGTCCTGCGGCTCGATGCCGTTGCCGAGCGACTTCGACATCTTGCGGCCCTGCGCATCGACCGTGAAGCCGTGGGTCAGTACCTCGTCGAAGGGCGCATGGCCGTGCATCGCGCAGCTCGTCAGCAGCGACGACTGGAACCAGCCGCGATGCTGGTCGGAGCCTTCGAGGTACATCACCTCGTCGCCTTCGTTGCGGTGCAATTCCGGACGCTGGTCCAGCACGCAGAAGTGCGTGACGCCCGAATCGAACCACACGTCGAGGATGTCGCGGACCTTTTCGTAATCACCGGCCTCGTCGCCGAGCAGTTCGACGAGATCGAGTCCGTACCAGCCGTCGACACCGGATTGCTCGACGCGCCGCGCGACCTGTTCCAGCAATTCGGCACTGCGCGGATGCGGTTCGCCGGTGACCTTGTGGACGCACAGCGCGATCGGCACGCCCCAGGTGCGCTGGCGGCTGATGCACCAGTCGGGCCGGCCTTCGACCATGCCGGCGATCCGCTCTTCGCCCCAGGCGGGATGGAATGTCACGTCGTGGTGCACCGCGCGCAGCGCGCCCGCACGCAAGCCGGCCGCATCCATCGCGATGAACCACTGCGGCGTGGTGCGGAACGCGACCGGCGTGTGGTGCCGCCAGCAATGCGGATAGCTGTGCGTGATCTTTTCCGACGCCAGCAGCACGCCGCGCTCGCGCAACAGGTCGATGATCGCGTCGTTGGCCTTCCAGATGTACTGGCCTTCGAAGATCGGCGTGCCCGGCAGGTACACGCCGTTGGCGCCGACCGGGTTCAGCACGTGGGCGGGCGTCGCATCCACGATGCCGTATTGCTTGCCGACCGCGAAGTCTTCGGCGCCGTGGCCGGGCGCGGTGTGCACCGCGCCGGTGCC
>DASSOQ010000144.1:0-11981 GCA_035700365.1 Rhodanobacteraceae bacterium
TGTGCGTGGATGAACCATGGCTTTCGAAGACTACGACGAATACGAGCAGGGCGAAGCCGTCCGCAAGTGGATCCGGGAGAACGGCATCGCCGTGGCCGTCGGCGTGGTGCTCGCGCTGCTGCTGATCTTCGGATACCGCCAATGGCAGGCGCACAAGACCAGCCACCAGATCCAGGCGGCGGCGCAATACGCGGTGGTACAGAACGCCGTGCAGGGCGACGACAAGCCGGCCATGGCGGCTGCGCTCGGCGACCTCCAGAAGAACTACGCCAACACGCCGTATGCCGCACTGGGCAGCGCCGCGGTCGCCGAGTACGACGTCGGCAAGGGCGACCTGAAGCCGGCCGCGCAAGACCTCCAATGGGCGGTATCGCACAGCGAAGAGCCCGCCTTGAAATCGCTCTTCACGCTGCGGCTCGCGCGGGTGCTGATCGCCCAGGGCCAGGCGAAGCAGGCGCTCGATGCGCTGGATGGCATTCCGTCCGGCGACTACGCCGCGATCGCCGCGGAACTTCGCGGTGACGCGCAACTCAAACTCGGCAATGCCGACGCCGCGCGCGCGGCCTATTCGCAAGCGCTGGCCAAGCTCGACAAGGACGCACCCCAGCGGAACGCGGTGCAGATGAAGCTCGACAACCTCACGCAGCCGGCGGCTGCACCGACCGGGAAGCCCGCCACATGAAGCGTCGCCACCTCCTGATTCTGCCGTTGCTGCTGGCGACGGTCGCGCTTTCCGGGTGCGGGCTCTGGAACAAGATCTTCAACCGCGGAGAAAACATCCAGCCGCCCAGGCCGCTGGTCGAGTTCCCCGCCAGCGTGCAGGTCCAGGAGGTGTGGTCGACCAGCATCGGCGGTGGCGCCGGCCGCTCAGGCGTGCGCCTGCAACCGGCGTATGCCGACGGCAAGCTGTACGCCATCAGCACCGATGGCAAGATCGAGGCGCTCGACGCCGCCACGGGCAAGAGCATCTGGGAGCAATCGACGAGCACCCGCAGCGGCATCTGGCCGTTCCGCCACGACAAGGCCGGCGTCGATGCGCGCTACGCCGGTGGTCCGACGGTTTCGGGCAGCCTGCTGGTGGTCGGGACACTCGACGGCCATGTGTACGCGATGGACGCGGCGACGGGCAAACAGCTTTGGAGCGCGGAAGTCGACAACGAGGTGATCTCGCCGCCCGCGATCGACGCGGGCACCGTGTACGTGCGGACCAACTCGGGCTACGTGTACGCCTTCGACGCCAACACCGGCGAACGCAAGTGGCTCAACGACCAGGGCAACGTGCCGCTGCTGAGCCTGCGCGGCAACGGTCCGCTGCTGGCGGGCCACGGCGTCGTGATGTTCGGGACCGACGATGGCAACCTCCAGGCGCTGCTGGCCGACTCGGGCGCGTCGGTGTGGAAGATTCCGGTCACCAAGGGGCTCGGGCGCACCGACATCCAGAAGCTCAACGACGCCGACGACACGCTGCAGCTCGACGGCACCACGCTCTACGCCACGGCCTATCACGGTGAGCTCGTCGCGGTGGACGCCTCGCAGGGGCAGGTGCTCTGGGACCGCCCGTTCTCCAGTTACGTCGGGGTCGCGGTCGGCGATGACGAGCTGGTCGGCGTCGACGACGATTCGCTGGTGTGGGCATTCTCGAAGAACGGCGGCGGCGACATGTGGAAGCAGGACGCCCTGCAGTACCACTGGCTCACCGCACCGGCGATCCAGGGCCAGTATGCGGTGGTCGGCGGGGTCGAAGGCTACGTGCACTGGCTCGACCTGTCCGACGGCAAGCTCGCGGCGCGGGTCCGGATGTCCAAGGACCCGATCCGCGCGCGACCGGTCGTCAACGGCGACATGGTGTACGTGGAAGACGTCGACGGACGGATCACGGCGTACCGGATCTCTGGAAACGCCGGCTGACACGCGAGCGCCGCAGCATTGCCCTGTAGGAGCGGCCCATGGCCGCGAACAGGCCTGTTTTGCGTTCCGGCCGCGCGCATGGCGCGCTCCTGCAACGGCGGGAACGGCCATGCGCGCGATCCGTACACATGCGGGCCGGCTGGTCGCGGCCATGGGCCGCTCCTGCAACATGTACACTCGGACGTCGCCCGCGGCGGCTCCGCCCGCGCGCTCCGCGAGTCTGGATGACCCATGCTTCCTGTTGTCGCCCTGGTCGGCCGCCCCAACGTCGGCAAGTCCACGCTGTTCAACGTGCTGACCCGCAGCCGGGAGGCGCTGGTCGCGGACCTGCCGGGCGTCACCCGTGACCGCCACTATGGCGTGTGCCGCCTCGGCACGCGCCCGTTCGTGCTGGTCGACACCGGCGGGCTCTCGGGCGAACGCGTCGAGATGGATGCACTGACCGAACGCCAGGTGCAGGTCGCGATCGAGGAGGCCAGCGTGTGCGTATTGCTGGTCGATGCCCGCGAAGGCCTGTTGCCGCAGGACCGCGCGATCCTCGACCGCCTGCGCCGTACCGGCAAACCCGTGCTGCTCGCCGTCAACAAGACCGATGGCGTGGACGTGTCGACGGCGCTGGCCGAGTTCTCCGCGCTGGGCGTCGCCGCGACCTTCGCGATCGCCGCGGCGCACGGGCGTGGGAGCGATGCCCTGCTCGGAGGCATCCTGCCGCTGCTGCCTGCCGACCCGGATGCCGGCGAAGCCGAAGGCGAAAGCCCGTCGGGTACCCGGATCGCGATCGTCGGCCGTCCGAACGTCGGCAAGTCCACGCTGGTCAATCGACTACTGGGCGAGGAGCGCGTGGTGGTTTCTGACATCGCCGGCACGACCCGCGATTCGATCCACGTTCCCCTCGAGCGCGATGGCAAGCAATACACGCTGATCGACACCGCAGGCGTGCGCCGGCGCGCGCGCGTCGAGGTTGCGATCGAGAAGTTCAGCGTCATCAAGACGCTCCAGTCGATCGCCGCCGCGGAAGTGGCCGTGGTGATGCTCGATGCGGGCGAGGGCGTCACCGATCAGGACCTGGCGCTGATCGGGCAGGTGCTCGACGCCGGCCGCGCGCTGGTGATCGCGGCCAACAAGTGGGACGGCCTCGAGCAATACGATCGCGAGCGCTGCAAGGCCGGGCTCGAGCGCAAGCTCGACTTCGTCGCCTGGGCGAAGATCGTGTTCCTCTCGGCCAAGCACGGCTCCGGGCTGCGCGAATTGATGCGCGCGATCGATCGCGCCGGGGCCGCCGCATCGCGCGAGCTCGGCACCTCGGATCTCACCCGCGCGCTCGAAAAGGCCGTCGCCGCGCACCAACCGCCGCTGGTGCGCGGGCATTCACCCAAGCTGCGCTTCGCGCATCCGGGCGGCGACCATCCGCCGGTGATCGTGATCCACGGCACCCGCACCAAGCACATCGCCGACAGTTACCGTCGCTACCTCGAGAATTTCTTCCGCAAGCGCTACAAGCTGGAAGGCACCCCGGTCCGCATCGAATTCCGCGAAGGCGAGAACCCGTACGCCGGCAGGCGCAACGTGTTGACCGAAGCCCAGCAACGCAAGCGGAGGCGGATGATCCGGCACGTCCGGAAGCGCCAATGAGCGGAATCGGCACCCTCGGCGTGATCCTCGCCGGCGGCGCCGGCACGCGCGTCGGCGGCGCGGACAAGGGGCTGCTGACGGTGCATGGCGTACCCGTGGTCGAACACGTGGCTGCCGCGCTGCGCCCACAGTGCGACGACATCCTGATCGTGGCCAATCGAAACCTGCCCGACTACGCCCGCATTGCGCGCGTCGTCGGCGACGAGATCCCGGGCCACGCCGGTCCGTTGGCCGGCATCGCCGCGGCGCTGGGGCTCACCCTCGGGTCCGGCGGGGAATCACTGGGGGGTTGCCGCTGGTTGCTGACGGTCCCGGTCGATTGCCCCGATTTTCCGCACGACCTTTGCGAGCGGCTGCGCGGGGCGTTCGACGCCGACCCCCGGCTGTCCTGCGCGTATGCACGCGATGAACGCAGGGTGCAACCCTTGTTCGCGTTGTACTCGCTGGCGAACGGCGGCGCCTTGCTCGCTTCGGTGCGCGCCGCGGCGTCGCTGCACGGATCGGTGCTGCGCTGGCACATGGAACTGGCGGCGTGCGCGGTGGATTTCCGCGGCCATGCGGCCACGTTCCACAATTTGAATGCGCCGAAGGATTTTCGTGACTACGAACGAAGCCATGCCGGAACCTGATTACCCGACCCGCATCGCCCTGGAGGATGCGCTCGCGATCGTCGCCGCGCGGGCCGCGCAACACCGCCTGCCGGTGGCGACCGTCGCCCTGGCGATGGCGCACGGGCGCGTGCTGGCCGGGGACATCCATGCGGCGCATCCGCTGCCGCCGTTCGACAATTCCGCGATGGACGGCTTTGCCGTCCGCGGGGCAGACCTGCCCGTGGAGGGCGAGCGCGGGTTCCGCCTCGCGGGCGAGGTGTTCGCAGGGGCGACCTCAGCGCCGTCGGTGGAACCGGGCGCATGCGTCCGGATCACCACCGGGGCGCCGATGCCACCCGGGGCCGACACCGTGGTGATCAAGGAAAACGCCCTCGAGGGGGATGGCCGGGTCACGCTCAAGGCGGGGGAAAAGGCCGGTGGCAACGTCCGCGCGGCGGGCGAAGACTATGCCCGGGACGATGTTGCACTCACGGCGGGTACGCTGCTGCACGCGCCACAGGTCGCGGTACTGGCGGCGCTCGGCGTCGCCGAGGTCGCCGTTCGGCGCCAGCCGCGGATCGCGGTGATCGCCACCGGCAACGAACTGGTGCCGACGGGGCAGCCGCTCGGCTTCGGGCAGATCCACGAATCCAACGCCGTGATGCTGGCGGCGCTCGTACGCGAAGCCGGTGCACGGGTCGCGACGCAGCGGGTGGTGCGCGACGATCCCGGGGAACTGCGCGACGCGTTGCTCCAGGCCGCGGCCGATGCCGACCTTGTCGTGACCAGCGGCGGGGTGTCGGCGGGCGAAGCCGACCACCTGCCGCGCGTGCTGCAGGCCATCGGCGAAATCCATTTCCACAAGGTGCGCCTCAAGCCGGGCATGCCGACGCTGTTCGGGCAAATCGGCGCCAGCCTTTATTGCGGGCTGCCCGGCAACCCGGTCGCGTCCGCGGTGACGTTCCGGGTATTCGTCGGGTTCGCATTGCGGTCGATGCTCGGCATCGCGAACGTGTCCGAACCTCGCCGGGCCCGGCTGGACGCGCCGCTTCACAAGCGCCATGCGCGCGCCGAATTCGCACGCTGCAGCCTGCGCAGCGACGAACACGGCGTGCTGTGGGCGACGCCGCACGCCAAGCAGGGCTCGGGCATGTTGCGCGGATTGGCCGAGACCGAGGCGCTCGCCTTGCTGCCGGAGGGCACGCGCGAATTCGCCGAGGGCGACGTGGTCACGCTGTGGCCGGAGCATTCTTGACACGGACAGACGCGGATGGCAGCGGATCGTTGTTCTGCCTTGCCCATGGTCAGCCGCTGTTGTCTGTGCCCCATCGCTTTTGCACCATAATGCGCGCATGACCGTCCGCGAAATCTCCCCCCGGGAAGCACTGCGGCGCCAGCAGGCAGGCGCGCTGCTGCTGGACGTTCGCGAGACGTACGAGCACGCGACCGGCATGGCCGAAGGTGCGGTCCCGCTGCCACTTGGCGAGGTGTTGCAACGGATCGGCGAATTCGCTCCCGACAGGACGCGTGAACTGCTCGCCATCTGTGCGCATGGCCAACGCTCGCTGCGTGCGGCGCAGGCGCTGCAGCAACGCGGCTACGCCGACGTCGTTTCGGTCGCCGGCGGCACCGCGCGCTGGATCGAGGAGGGCCTGCCGACCAGCAAGCCCGATGGTGACGAGGATTTCTACGATCGTTATTCGCGCCACCTGCGCCTGCCGGAAATCGGCGAGGCCGGGCAGCGCAAGCTGGAATCCGCGCGCGTGGTCTTGCTGGGCGCCGGGGGACTCGGTTCTCCGGCGGCGTATTACCTCGCCGCCGCGGGCGTCGGCACACTGGTGATCGCGGACGACGACGTTGTGGAACGCAGCAACCTGCAGCGCCAGATCCTGCACACCGACGATCGCATCGGCGTGTCCAAGCTCCAATCCGCCGCGCATGCGCTGCACGCCCTGAACCCGCGGGTGAACATCGAGGGCCTGCCTGAGCGCGTCACCTCCGCCAATGTCGACGGCTTGCTCGACGGTGCCGACGTGGTGCTGGATGGCGCCGACAATTTCCCGGTCCGCTACCTGCTCAACGACGCCTGCGTGAAGCTCGCGATCCCGCTCGTGTATGGCGCGGTGCAGCGCTTCCAGGGGCAGGTCAGCGTGTTCGATGCCGGTCGCCGGCGCGGCGTTGCGCCGTGCTATCGCTGCCTCTTTCCGCAACCGCCTGCGCCGGAAGACGCGCCGAACTGTTCCGAAGCCGGCGTGCTGGGCGTGCTGCCCGGCGTGGTCGGGATGCTGCAGGCGACCGAGGTGATCAAGCTGGTCCTGGGCATCGGCGAGCCGCTGGTCGGGCGCGTCCTGATGTTCGACGCGCTCTCGATGCGCTTCCACGAGACCCGTCTCGCGCCGGATCCCGAATGCCCGGTGTGTGCGCCCGGCAAGCCGTTTCCCGGTTACATCGATTACGAGCGATTCTGCGCAGGGTGAGGACGGGCGCTTACGCGATGCCGGGGGCGTCGCGTGCCCGACCGAACGCACGGCCAAGGAGGGCCGGGCCGGCGCCCACGCCAGGGACGGTTGCTTGCCGGTGCACCATTGCAAGTCTTCGCCGCGAGCAACCTCGCTCCTACAAAGGTTTCTGCGCGGCCTGAAACGCCGCCAACTGCTCCGGCGTCGCATCCTCCTGGTACTTCGCCTTCCACTCGGCGAACGGCATGCCGTAGATCGCCTCGCGTGCCTGGTCCTTCGTCATTTCGGTGCCGCGCTGGGCGGCGGCCTCGCGGTACCAATCGGCCAGGCAATTGCGGCAGAACCCGGCGAGGATCATCAGGTCGATGTTCTGGACGTCCAGCCTGTCCTGGTTGAGGTGGCGCAGCAGCCGGCGGAAGGTGGCGGCTTCGAGTTCGGTTCGGTCCGGGGATGGCATGCGGTGTTTTGCGCGGATCGCGTAATCGGCGAGAATGTGCACTTACTGTAACGCACGGAGCCAGCGCCGGCATGTCGCAAACCGTCCACCAGGCACGCATCCTCGATGGCCGCAGGATCGCCGACGAGGTGCTCGAGCAGGTCGCCACCGGCGTCGCGGCGCGGCGCGCGGCGGGCAGGCCCGTGCCCGGACTCGCGGTGGTGCTGGTCGGCGCCGATCCGGCCTCGGCGGTGTACGTGCGCAACAAGCGCAAGGCCTGCAAGCGCGCCGGCTTCCGATCGCTCGACTACGACCTTCCCGCGGAAACGCCGGAGGCGGATCTGTTCGAGCTGGTGGACAGGCTCAACGCCGATCCGGAAGTGCATGGCATCCTCGTGCAATTGCCGCTGCCGCCGCACATCGACGCCAGCGCCCTGATCGACCGGATCGATCCGCGCAAGGACGTCGATGGTTTCAGCGCGCTCAACCTCGGGCACCTGGCGCTGCGACGCTTCGGCCTGCGGCCGTGCACGCCCAAGGGCGTCATGACGCTGCTCGGCCGCACGGACCGGCCCGTACGCGGCCAGCACGCGGTGGTCGTGGGCGTATCCAACCACGTCGGGCGGCCGCTGGTGCTCGAGCTTCTGATCGCCGGCTGCACCACGACCTGCTGCCACAAGTTCACGCAGGACCTCGAAACATACGTGCGGCGCGGCGATATCGTGATCGCCGCGGTCGGCAAGCCGGGCATCGTCAGGGGCGAATGGATCAAGCCGGGCGCTGTGGTGATCGACGTGGGCATCAACCGGATGGAAGACGGGCACCTGGTGGGCGATGTCGAATTCGATGAAGCCGCCAAGCGCGCGTCGTGGATCACCCCGGTACCCGGCGGGGTCGGGCCGATGACCGTCGCGACATTGATGGAAAACACGCTCGAGGCCGCCCAGGCGCTGGACGGTTCGTAGGAACGGCCCCTGCCGCGCATCGGAGTTGCCGGTGCTTGCCGATCACGCAACAGCAGGAGCAGGCGCCTGGCGCACGCGCGCCCCTGCATTGCCTGCGAACGGCGTATAATTGCGGATTGCATTGAGGGATCCTGTCCAATGCGCATCCTCGCCGAGGCCCTGACCTACGACGACGTTTATCTCGTCCCCGCCCATTCCTCCATCGTGCCGCGCGACGTCGACACGTCCACGGACCTGACCCGCGCGATCCGGCTCAACATCCCGCTGATGTCGTCGGCCATGGACACCGTGACCGAAGCGCGCCTCGCGATCACGATGGCGCAGACGGGCGGCATCGGCATCATCCACAAGAACATGACGGTCGAGCGCCAGGCCGCGGAAGTGCGGTTGGTCAAGAAGTTCGAGGCCGGCGTGATCCGCGATCCCCTGACGGTCGGCCCGACGACCTCGATCGGCGAGGTCATGCACATCACCCGCTCGCACAACATCTCCGGCGTGCCGGTGGTGGAAGAGGGCAACAAGCTGGTCGGCATCGTCACCAGCCGCGACCTGCGCTTCGAGAAGAAGCCGGACGATCCGGTCAAGAACATCATGACCCGCAAGGACAAGCTGGTCACGGTGAAGGAAGGCGCGGGCGAGGACGAGATCGTCGGCCTGCTGCACAAGCACCGCATCGAGAAGGTGCTGGTGGTCAACGACGCCTTCGAGCTGCGCGGGCTGATCACCGTCAAGGACATCCAGAAGGCCCGCGACAATCCCCATTCGGCCAAGGACGCCCACGAGCGCCTGCGGGTCGGAGCCGCCGTGGGCGTGGGCGGCGAAACCGAACGTCGGGTCGCGGCACTGGCCGAGGCCGGCGTGGACGTGATCGTGGTCGATACCGCGCACGGCCATTCGCAGGGCGTGATCGAACGCGTAGCCTGGATCCGCAAGAACTTTCCGGACCTGCAGATGATCGCGGGCAACATCGTCACCGGCGATGCCGCCAAAGCACTGCGGGACGCAGGGGTGGATGCGGTCAAGGTCGGCGTCGGCCCCGGATCGATCTGCACCACCCGCATCGTCGCGGGCGTCGGCGTGCCACAGATCACCGCGATCTCGATGGTGGCCGATGCGCTGAAGGGCGAGTTGCCGGTGATCGCCGATGGCGGGGTGCGCTACTCCGGCGATGTCGCGAAAGCCATCGTGGCCGGAGCGTCGTGCGTGATGCTCGGTTCGATGTTCGCCGGGACCGAGGAAGCGCCCGGCGAAATCGAGCTTTACCAGGGCCGTTCCTACAAGAGCTACCGCGGCATGGGTTCGCTCGGCGCGATGCAGAGCGGTTCGTCCGACCGCTATTTCCAGGAGCAGGCCGCGGCCGACAAGCTGGTGCCCGAGGGCATCGAGGGCAGGGTGCCCTACCGCGGCCCGCTCAGGGCGATCGTCCATCAACTGGTCGGCGGTCTGCGCGCCTCGATGGGCTATTGCGGTTGCGCGAGCATCGAGCAGATGCGCACCATTCCGCAGTTCGTGCGCGTTACGGGCGCCGGCACCCGCGAGGCCCACGTGCATGACGTCCAGATCACCAAGGAAGCGCCGAATTACAGGCTGGATTGAGAGCGGGGACCGGGCGCCGGGGACCCGCCAAGCGTGCGGCACCGCCTTCGCGTGAGGCGGCGATACGCGAGGGCGCCGCAATTCCTTCTTCCGCATCGGGGAATCCGGTCCCCGGTCCCTTGCCCCCGGTCCCCATGTCAAATATCCACACCGACAAAATCCTCATTCTCGACTTCGGTTCGCAGTACACACAGCTCATCGCGCGGCGTATCCGCGAAATCGGGGTGTACTGCGAGATCTGGGCATGGGACCACGATCCCGCCGAGATCGGCAGGTTCGCGCCAAGGGGCGTGATTCTTTCGGGGGGGCCCGAGTCGGTGGTCGAAGCCGGTTCGCCGCGCGCGCCCGAACAAGCCTTCGCGCTGGATGTTCCGATCCTCGGGATCTGCTACGGCATGCAGACCATGGCGGTGCAGCTCGGCGGCACGGTCGAGGGCGGCCATGCGCGCGAATACGGACATGCAACCATCGCCACCGAGCCCTGCGCCCTGTTCGAAGGCACGCCGACCCGGCAGGACGTGTGGATGTCGCACGGCGATCGGGTGACGGCGCTGCCGACGGGCTTCGCGCTCGCGGCGTCCACGGAGTCCGTGCCGATCGGCGCGATGGCCGACGAGGCACATCGCTGGTACGGCATCCAGTTCCATCCCGAGGTCACCCACACCAAACACGGCATGGCGATCCTGCGGCGCTTCGTGGTGGACATCTGCGGCTGTGCAACCTTGTGGACGCCCGCACGGATCATCGACGACGCGGTCGCGCAGGTCCGCGACGCGGTCGGCGGCGACAGGGTGCTGCTGGGCCTCTCGGGCGGGGTGGATTCCTCGGTGGTCGCGGCGCTGCTGGAAAAGGCGATCGGCGATCAGTTGACCTGCGTGTTCGTCGACACCGGCCTGCTGCGCGCGGGCGAGGGCGACCAGGTGATGGACACGATGGCGCGCCACATGGGCGTGCACGTGATCCGGGTCGATGCATCGGATCGTTTCTTCAAGGCGCTCGAAGGTATCGCCGATCCCGAAGCCAAGCGCAAGATCATCGGCAGGCTGTTCGTCGAGGTGTTCGACGAGGAGTCGCACAAGCTCGAAGGCGTGAAGTGGCTGGCGCAGGGCACGATCTACCCGGACGTGATCGAATCGGCCGGCGGCAAGACCGGCAAGGCGCACGTGATCAAGAGCCACCACAATGTCGGCGGCCTGCCCGAGAAGATGCACCTGAAATTGCTCGAACCGTTGCGCGAGCTGTTCAAGGACGAGGTGCGGCGGATCGGGGTGGAACTGGGCCTGCCGCGCGAAATGGTCTATCGGCATCCATTCCCCGGCCCGGGGTTGGGCGTGCGCATCCTCGGCGAAGTGAAGCGCGAGTACGCGGAAATCCTCAAAGCCGCCGACCGCGTTTACATCGAGGAGCTTCGCGCCGCAGGGCTGTACGACGAGGTCAGCCAGGCCTTCGCGGTGTTCCTGCCCGTGAGGTCGGTGGGCGTGGTCGGCGATGGCCGCGCCTACGAATGGGTCATCGCGCTGCGCGCCGTCGAGACCATCGACTTCATGACCGCGCACTGGGCGCACCTGCCGTACGACTTCCTGGGCCGCGTCTCCAGCCGCATCATCAACGAGCTGCGGGGCATCTCGCGCGTGGTTTATGATATTTCCGGGAAGCCTCCGGCGACCATCGAGTGGGAGTGAGTTTCGCTTGGCCCGTGGAAGATCGAGCAGCCACGCCTGCCGTGACGCGCGGAGCCCGTCAATGCTAATCTGCTGCGCTGCCGCGCCCCCGGGCACGGTGCGGCCGCAACCGAGGGAAGTTCGATGACCGGTCACAAGGATACCGAGCGGGACGCACCCGATGTCGATTTGCCGAGGATTTCCACCGGCGCAGCCGGTCTGGATAACATCCTCGGCGGCGGATTGGATCGCGCGCGCATGTACCTGTACGAAGGCCAGCCCGGAACGGGCAAGACGACGCTGGCCCTGCAATTCCTGCTGGATGGCGTCCGCCGCGGCGAACGCACGCTCTATATCACCCTGTCGGAAACCACGCGCGAACTGGAACTCGTCGCCCAGCGCCACGGGTGGTCCCTCGACGGGGTCGATGTGGTTGAACTCGTCCCGTCCGAGACAGTGCTCGATCCGAGCCAGGAGCTGACCGTCCTGCAACCCTCCGAGATGGAACTCAACGAGACGAGCCAGCTCATCTTCGACAAGGTCGACGAGGTCGACCCCGCCAGGATCGTGATCGACAGCCTGTCGGAACTTCGGCTGCTCGCGCAGAGCCCGTTGCGCTACCGCCGGGAGGTGCTGGCGCTGAAGCACTTCTTCTCCAGCCGCAAGTCCACCGTGATCCTGCTCGACGACCTCACGGCGCACCAGAATGACCTCCAGCTCCACTCGATCGCGCA
>DASSOQ010000145.1:0-11767 GCA_035700365.1 Rhodanobacteraceae bacterium
GGACCAGAGCGAGCAGGTGCCCGGCATGCTCGACCGCTACAAGGCCCTCGTCGAGGGCGAAGGCGGCAAGGTGCACCGCGTCGAGGACTGGGGCCGCCGCCCGCTCGCCTATCCCATCCAGCATCTGGCCAAGGCCCACTACGCCCTGCTCAACATCGAGTGCGGGCCGAAGGCGATCGACGAGCTGAAGTCCGGCTTCCGGTTCAACGATGCGGTGCTGCGCCACCTGATCATGCAGTGGCACTGCGCGGAAACCGAGCAGTCCCTGATCCTCAAGACCAAGGACAAGGACGACAAGCCGTCTCGTCGTCGCGATGACGATGATGACGACGACCGCGGCGATCGCAGTGACCGCAACGATCGCAACGACCGTAGTGAAGCCGCCTGATGCGCGGCCCTGCCAGAAAGAAGACTGGAGCTCCCAACATGTCCAAGTTTTTCCGCCGTCGCAAGTACTGCCGCTTCACCGCCGAGGGCGTGGAGCACATCGACTACAAGGATCTTGCGACCCTGAAGCAGTACGTCACCGAGACCGGCAAGATCGTTCCCAGCCGCATCACCGGGACCAAGGCGCGTTATCAGCGCCAGTTGGCCACCGCGGTGCAGCGAGCGCGTTTCCTCGCGTTGCTGCCCTACAGCGACAATCATTTCGTCTGATCGCTTGTCCCCTCTCCGTCCGGGAGAGGGTGGCGCGCAGCGCCGGGTGAGGGTACGGGTTCGCGGTGGCGCCCCGTAGTCGCCTCCGGCCCGCTTCGCTCCGCGACGATTCCTCAATTTATTCGGACAACCACAGGCTGCGTCTCGACGAGGCGCTAACGAATCGGAGAATTTCATGGAACTCATCCTGCTCGAAAAGGTGAAGAACCTCGGCGCCCTCGGCGACAAGGTCAAAGTCAAGCCCGGCTTCGGCCGCAACTACCTGGTGCCGCAAGGCAAGGCCGTCCCCGCCAACAAGGCCAATCTCGAAGCGTTCGAGGCCAAGCGCGCCGAATACCAGGCCAAGGCCGACAAGCTGCTGGGCGACGCGCAGGCGCGCGCCGCAAGGTTCGAGAACGCCGAGGCGACCCTCAGCGCCAACGCCAGCCCCGAGGGCAAGTTGTTCGGCTCGGTCGGCCCTCGCGAGATCGCCGAGGCGTTCACCAAACAGGGCCTCGAGCTCGAGAAGAGCGAAGTGATCATGCCGGAAGGCGCGATCCACAACACCGGCGATTACGAGGTGGAGATCTCGCTGCACGCCGACGTCAAGGCGCCGGTGAAGGTCCACGTGGTTGCGGAATCCTGAAGCGATCCCGAATCGATCTTGGAAGAACGGGCGCCACGTGCGCCCGTTTCCTTTTTCGGCCGTTCCCTGGCGTGCCGGAATGCAGGCTTTGGACACGATGTTTTCAGCCGCGCACCGAGCGCCGTCCTTGCGGTGAAACCCCTCAATCAGTACCATATTGGTACGTTTTGAGAGGCCCGCAGTCCGATGATCCGTGTCAGCCGCCTTGCCGACTACGCCTCCGCGGTGATGGCCTCCCTGGCCAGGCATCCGGGCGAGGTGCTGCCGGCGGCGGCGGTGGCGGAGGAAACCCGCCTGGAAGTGCCGACCGCGAGCAAGCTGTTGAAGCGGCTCGCGCGTGCTGGACTCGTGGAATCGTTTCGCGGGGCGGCCGGTGGCTACCGGCTGGCGCGGGCCGCCACGGACATTTCGCTCGCGGAAATCGTCGAGGCGCTGGACGGACCGATCGGATTGACCGCCTGCCGCATCGGGCGCACCGGGTGCGAACGCCAGTCGTACTGCACCGTCTCGCATGGCTGGCAAGGGGTCGGCGCCGCGATCGACAGCGCACTGCGCGCCGTAAGCCTCGCCGACATGGCACGGCGGCAGCCGGCACGCGCGCACGGCGCTCGGATGGCATAGGGAGATACGCATGGCAACCCAACCCAGCGAGGTCCAGGCCGCACTGTCCCGCCGCTACGAAGCGGGATTCGTCACGGACATCGAATCGCTGAGCCTGCCGCCCGGCCTCGACGAGGACACCATCCGCGCGCTTTCGGCGCTCAAGGAGGAGCCCGAGTGGATGACCGAATGGCGGCTGTCGGCGTACCGGCACTGGCTGACGATGAAGCAGCCGGACTGGGCGCACGTGAACCTGGCGCCGATCGACTTCCAGGCGATCAGCTACTACTCGGCGCCCAAGAACAAGCCGAAGTCGCTGGACGAAGTCGATCCGAAGCTGCTGGAAACCTATGACAAGCTGGGCGTGCCGCTGCACGAGCGCGCCAAGCTTGCGGGCGTCGCGGTGGACGCGGTATTCGATTCGGTGTCGGTCGCCAACACCGCGCGCGAGCAGCTCGCCAAGGTCGGCGTGATCTTCTGCTCGATGTCCGAGGCGATCCGCGAGCACGGCGACCTGGTGCGCCAGTATCTCGGCTCGGTGGTGCCGCGGGGCGACAACTTCTTCGCGGCGCTGAACTCCGCGGTATTCTCGGACGGATCCTTCGTGTTCATTCCGAAGGGTGTGCGCTGCCCGATGGAGCTGTCCACGTACTTCCGCATCAACGCGGGCCACACCGGCCAGTTCGAACGCACGCTCATCATCGCCGAAGAGGATTCGGTGGTGTCGTATCTGGAAGGCTGCACCGCGCCGATGCGCGACGACAACCAGTTGCACGCGGCGGTCGTGGAACTGGTCGCGCTGGAACGCGCCAGCATCAAGTACTCGACGGTACAGAACTGGTATCCGGGCGACGAGAACGGCAAGGGTGGCATCTACAACTTCGTGACCAAGCGCGGCGAATGCCGCGGCGACGATTCTCGGATCACCTGGACCCAGGTCGAAACCGGTTCGGCGATCACGTGGAAATACCCGAGCTGCGTGCTGCGTGGCGACCGCTCGGTCGGAGAGTTCCACTCGGTGGCGCTGACGCACCATTTCCAGCAGGCCGACACCGGCACCAAGATGATCCACATCGGGCGCGACACCAAATCCAAGATCGTCTCGAAGGGCATCAGCGCGGGTCGCAGCCAGAACAGCTATCGCGGCCTGGTGAAGGTGGAGAAGGGCGCGGTGAACGCGCGCAACCACACCCGTTGCGATTCCATCCTCATCGGCAAGAAGTGCGGTTCGCACACCTATCCCTACGTCGAGGTGAAGAACCCCACGGCGATCGTCGAGCACGAGGCGAGCACGTCCAAGATTTCCGACGACCAGTTGTTCTATTGCCGCTCGCGCGGCATCGGCGAAGAAGACGCGGTCTCGATGATCGTCGACGGCTTCTGCAAGCAGGTGTTCCGCGAGCTGCCGATGGAGTTCGCCGTGGAGGCCAAGAAGCTGCTCGAGGTGTCGCTCGAGGGTGCGATTGGGTAGTGCTGTTCCCTTCTCCCTTCGGGAGAAGGTGGCGCGCAGCGCCGGATGAGGGTCCGGTTGGCTCGAGCATTGCGATTCCGCCCAACCCTCACCCCACCGCCTCTCCCGGCAGGAGAGGGGCTCAGAATCAGGATTTGACATGCTGAAAATCGAAAATCTCCATGCCCGAGTCGCCGGCAAGGAAATCCTCAAGGGCCTCTCGCTGGAAGTGAAGGCGGGCGAAGTGCACGCCCTCATGGGTCCGAACGGAGCGGGCAAGTCCACCCTCGGCAACGTCCTCTCCGGCCGGCCCGGCTACGAAGTGACCGAAGGGACGGTGACGTTCGAGGAACGCAACCTGCTCGACATGGCGCCGGAAGAACGCGCGGCCGCGGGCGTGTTCCTGGCGTTCCAGTACCCCGTCGAGATTCCCGGCGTCAACAACACCTACTTCCTGCGGGCGGCCTTGAACGCGCAGCGCAAGGCGCGCGGCGAGGAGGAACTGGACTCGATGCAGTTCCTGAAGCTGGTGCGCGGCAAGGTCAAGGCAATGGGCATGACGCCCGAGCTTCTGAACCGCGCGGTCAACGAGGGCTTCAGCGGCGGCGAGAAGAAGCGCAACGAAGTGTTCCAGATGGCGCTGCTGGCACCCCGCCTCGCAATCCTCGACGAAACCGATTCGGGGCTGGACATCGACGCCTTGAAGCAGGTTGCGGACGGCGTCAACGCGCTGCGTTCGCTCGAGCGCGCGTTCCTGGTGATCACGCACTACCAGCGGCTGCTCGACTACATCGTTCCGGACTTCGTGCACGTGCTCGACGGCGGCCGCATCGTCGAGAGCGGCGACGCGCGGCTTGCGCAGGATCTGGAGGCGCACGGTTACGCGTGGGTCCGCGACCGCATGCCGGCCGGGGCGCAGGCGTGAGCACGGCGCCGGCGCCTTTCGTCGAGTCGATGCAGGCCGCCGCGGCCGCCCTGCGGTTGCCCGGAAGCGGACTCGCCTGGCTGGACGCCGCGCGGCGCGAGGCGCTGCAGGCCTTCGTGGAACGCGGCTTGCCGACCGCCCGCAACGAACTCTGGAAGTACACCGCGTTGCGGGCGCTGGCGCAAAACCAGTACGCGGCGGGCGACGACGAGGCGGCGAGCCGCAGCGTGGATGAAGCGCTGCTGCCCGCGGAAGCGGGCGCACGCGCGGTGTTCGTGAACGGCGCATTTCGTCCGGATCTGTCCAAACTGGACCTTTTGCCCGACGGCGTGGTGCTCCAGTCGCTGTCGTCGGCGCTGTGCGGGCAGCCCGAGCCGCTGCGTTTCCTGCTGGGAATGCAAAGTGACAATGAGGATGACGGTTTCACGCTGTTGAATCGCGCGCTGGCTGCCGACGGCATCATCCTGCGGGTTGCGCCTGGTGCGCGGGTTGCCGAGCCCCTGCATGTCGTGCACGTCGCGATGCCGGCGCGGGGCGCTGCGGCATGGCACTCCCGGAGCCTCGTCGAACTCGGTGAGGGCGCCAGCCTCGGCGTCGTCGAGCACCACGTGGGCGGGCCACGTGCCGGCCACCTCGCCAACCTGGTTCGCGAGGTCAAGCTGCATGGACAGGCGCATCTCGATTGGGTGAGCGTCCAGTCCGCCCCCGCCGATGCGACGCTGCTGCGCCGCAGCGACGTCGTGCTGCACGCTGGCGCGACGCTCGATTTCCACGCGCTGGAGCTGGGTGGAAAGCTCGCGCGCCACGAGCTGCGGATCGACCTCGCGGGCGCCGGCGCGCGATTCCGCAGCCGCGGCGCGTTCGTGCTGCACGGGCGCCAGCATGCCGACACCGAGGTGCTGGTGACGCACCGTGGCCGCGATACCGTGAGCGACTCGTTGTGGCGCGGCGTCGCGGACGACCGCGCGCGCGGCGTCGTGCACGGCCGGATCGTCGTGATGCAGGGCGCGGACGGCGCGGATGGCAGTTTCTACAACAAGAACCTGCTGCTTTCGCCATCCGCCGAGATCGATACCCGCCCGGCGCTCGAAATCTACGCCGACGAGGTCAAGGCCAACCACGGCGCGACCGTCGGCCAGCTCGACGAAAACGTGTTGTTCTATCTGCGCTCGCGCGGGATTCCGCTCGACGTCGCGCGAAGGATGCTGGTGCAGGCGTTCTGCGCGGTGACGCTGCAGGGCATCCGGCCCGCGCCGCTGCGGGCGCGTTGCGAAGCGCTGCTGGTCGAGCAGTTGCCGGCGGTGGCGGCGTGAGCGCCAATCCGCAATCGGCAGCAGGGGCCGCGCCCGCGATCGACTGGTCGCGGATCCGCGAGGATTTCCCGATCCTCTCGCGCAAGGTGCACGACAAGCCGCTGGTGTACCTCGACAGCGCCAATACCTCCCAAAAGCCGAGCCAGGTCATCGACGCGGTCGACGAGTTCTACCGCGCGCACAACGCCAACGTTTCGCGCGCCGTGCACCAGTTGAGCGAGGAGGCGACGGCGTTGTACGAAGGCGCACGCACCAAACTCGCCTCGTTCCTCGGCGCCAACCATCGCGACGAGGTCGTGCTGACCTCGGGCACCACGATGGCGACCAACCTGGTCGCGTACAGCTACCTGTTGCCGCGATTGAAACCCGGCGACGCGGTGCTGGTGACGGCGATGGAACACCACGCCGACATCGTACCGTGGCAGCTCGTGTGCAAGTTCACCGGTGCGCACCTCAAGGTCGCGCCGGTGAACGAGGCGGGCGAGCTGATCGTGGGTAAATTCATCGAGGCGTTGACGCCCGAAGTGAAGTTCGCGGGCGTGGTGCACGTCTCCAACGTGCTCGGCACCATCAATCCAGTGAGGGAACTCGCACGCGAATGCCGCAAGCACGGCGTTCCACTGCTCGTCGATGGATCCCAGGCTGCGCCGCACCTGCCGCTGGACGTCAAATCGATCGGGTGCGATTTCTATTGCGTGACCGGACACAAGATGTGTGGTCCGACCGGGACGGGCGCGTTGTGGGCGCGCCGTGAACTGCTCGAGGCGATGCCGCCGTTCTTCGGCGGCGGCGAGATGATCCGCACGGTGTCGTTCGACGGCACCACGTTTGCCGATTCGCCACGCAAGTTCGAGGCCGGCACGCCCAACACGGCGGGCTTCGCGGGCCTTGGCGCCGCGATCGACTACCTTTCCCGCATTGGCATGGACAACATCGCGGCGCGCGAACGGGCGCTGCTCGACTACGCGACACCACGCCTCCAGGCGGTTCACGGCCTGCGCATCTTCGGAACTTCGCCGGACAAGGCCGCCGTGATCTCGTTCCTGATCGATGGCGTGCACGCGCACGACCTCGCGACGCTGCTGGACCAGGAAGGGGTCGCCGTCCGCTCCGGCCATCATTGCGCGCACCCGCTGATGCAGTTCTATGGCGTGGCCGCCACCTGCCGGGCATCCCTGGCCTTCTACAACACGGAGGCCGAAATCGACGCGCTGGTCGATGCGATCGGCCGGGTGCGGAAGCTGCTCGCATGAAGAGCGGGAACCGGGGGCCGGGGACGGCAGACCCGGCGTCGCATCCTTCGGCCGTAGGTGCGGCACGGGCACATGGTCCATTGAACTTTCGCACCGCGACGCAAGCGGATATCGCGGCGGTCGTCGCGCTCACGCAGTCGGCCTATAGGGGCGATCAAAGCCGTGCCGGCTGGACCACGGAGGCGGACCTCCTCGATGGCCAGCGCACCGACGCGCGGGAGGTCGGGGAGTTGATCGCGAACCCGGCCGTGAAACTGCTGCTGGCCGAACGCGACGGCCAATTGCTGGCGTGCTGTGTCGTCGAGCGACTGTCCAACGCACACGCGGACGAGGGGTATTTCGGGATGTTCTCGGTCCGCCCGGATTCGCAGGGCCACGGTACGGGTGGCGCGCTGCTCATCGAAGCCGAACGGCTCGCGCGCGAGGACTGGCACTGCCGCGCGATGCGCATGACGGTGATCGACTGCCGCGAGGAATTGATCGCGTGGTACGAACGCCGCGGTTACCGGCGCACCGGCGAACACCGCCCGTTCCCGTACGGCGACCCGCGGTTCGGAATCCCGAAACGCGGCGACCTTCGCTTCGAATGGCTCGTCAAGGCGTTGTGACGTCCAGCGCGGCGTCCCTGCCGGTGTAGCAGGAGCGCGCGCCATGCGCGCGTTGGGATGTTCGCGTTCCGGGCCGGCCCGCACCGATACAACGGAGAGGAACGATGTCGGATGAATGGATCAAGGTCTGCGCGCGGGACGAGCTGCTGCCGGGCGAGTTCCGCGTGGTGTGGGACGACGATGTCGCGATCGCCGTATACAACCTGGAAGGCGACCTGTATGCGATCGAGGACACCTGCACCCACGATGGCGGCGAACTCGCGGGCGGCGACGTGTGTGGCTTCGAAGTCGAATGTCCACGCCATGGAGCGCGCTTCGACGTGCGTACCGGCGAGGTGAAGCAGGCACCGGCGACCGAGCCGATCGCCAGCTTTCCGGTACGGGTGGAGGATGGCGTGATCTACACCCGCGACGACCGGTCATAGCCGTTGATGGGGTCAGGTTCACTTTCTGGACGTACGACCCCGTGCGCCCTGCCATCGTCGCACCCGAAAGTGAACCTGACCCCATTCACGGGGACGATCGCACTAATGTGCCGGAAAGCGGATTTCCGCGCGCAGCCCGTGCGGGTCGCCGTGGTTGATGAAGGAAAGTTCGGCGCCGTGGCGCTCGGCGATTTCGCGCACGATGGCGAGGCCGAGGCCCGTGCCATCATGGCCATTGCCGATGGCGCGGAAGAAGCGTTCCCCGAGCCGCGGCACGAGCTCTGGGGCCACGCCGGGGCCATTGTCCTGCACGCTCAGCACGCAGCCGCGGCCGTCGTCCGGCTGCAAGCCGACGGTGATCGCGGGATTGCCGCGTGCGCCATAGCGCATCGCGTTGTCGATCAGGTTGCCGAGCATTTCGCGAAGCAGAACGGCGTCGCCGATGATCGTGACGCCGCGATGGGGACCGTGGTAGCCGAGGTCGATGCCGCGCGCGATGGCCTCCGGCACGCGTGACGCCACCTCGTCCCGCACCACGCTCGCGAGGTCGAGCGGCATCGCGACGCCGAGGGATTCGTCCGGCGCCTGGGCGCGCGCCAGCGCCAGCAGTTGGCCCGCGGCGCGCGCGGTGCCGGCGGAGAGCCGTTCGACATGGGTCAGGGCCTCGCGGATCGTGTCCGGACGAGGATCCGCCAGCGCACGTTCCGCCTGCAGACGCAAGCCGGCGAGCGGCGTGCGCAACTGGTGGGCGGCGTCGGCGATGAAGCGCTGCTGCTGCCGCAGCATCCGGTCGAGGCGGCTGAGCAGCGCATCGATGGTCGCGACCAGTGGTTGCACTTCGACGGGCGCGTCGATCGTTCGCAGCGGCGAAAGGTCGCCGGCGTCGCGCATCCGGATTTCGTGCGCGAGCGGATCCAGCACGCGCAGCCCCCGGTTGATGCCGAGCCACACCAGCGCCATCGCGACGCAGATCAAAAGCAGTTCGATGGGGGCCGTTGAAAACAGGAGTTCCCGGGCCAGCGCCTTGCGGTTGCGCACGGTTTCGGCGGTGGAGATCACCAGCGTGTCGCCCGGGTCGGCCTTGTTCGGGAGGAACACCGACGCCATGCGCATGGCCTGCCCGCGGTCGGAAAAGTTCGTGAAGACCGATCCGCTGCCGGATGTGTCCGGAACGGGTTGCGGCAAGTCCTGGTCGCCGGCAAGTACGCCGTAACGCAAGCTGCGGACGGCAAAGATGTTGCGGTCGTGGACGGAGAACTGCAGGAGGATGCGGGCCTGCTCGCTGAGTTCGTTGCGTCCCGCGTCGCTGTTGACGAGGTCGCCCATGGCGTTGGCGCTGTTCAGCAGCCAGCGGTCGTAGACCTTGTTGGCGTAGTGCAGGCCGATTACGTAGTTGATGATGCCGCCGCAGATCAGCACCGCCAGCAGCGGCACCGAGACGAACATCAGCAGGCGCCGGCGCAGGCTGGGACTACGAACCATCGTCGGCCTCCAGCAGGTAGCCGAGTCCGCGCACGGTTCGCAGCCTGACGTCGCTGCCCGCCAGCTTTCGCCGCAGGCGGTGGACGGCGATGTCGAGCCCGTTGTCGGTGAGGGCGTCGTTCCAGGTGCACAGCGCCTCGATCACGTGCTCGCGCGGCGTGACCCGGTTGCGGCGCGAGGCGAGGACCTCGAGCAGTGCGAATTCACGCGCGGTCAGTTCCATCCGCTGGTCGCCCAGCAGGACGCGGCGGCCGGCCAGGTCGACGGTGAGCTTGCCGAGGTGCAGGACCGGCATCCCGCGGTTGCCCTGCCGGCGCAACAGCGCGCGGACCCGCGCGTCGAACTCGGCGAGGCTGAAGGGCTTGACCAGGTAGTCGTCGGCACCGAGGTCCAGCGTGCGCACGCGCAGATCGACCTCCTCGCGCGCGGTGATCACAAGGACCGGCACGCCATCGTGGGACGTGCGCAGCCGCCGCACTACCTCGCTGCCGTCCTGCCCCGGCAGGCCGAGGTCGAGCACGACCAGCCCGAACGCGTGCTCCTGGAGCGCCGCGATCGCGGCCTTTCCGTTGGACAGCCGGTCGACGGCGTGGCCCGCCCGCTCCAGCGAATCGCAAACCGCGTCGGCGATGGCCGCATCGTCTTCGACTACCAGGATCCGCATTTTCAGGCCCCGCCGGAGGGGTGGGAAGGCGTCAAGCGTACAACTTGACGAGCACGATTTCGCCCGCGCCCTCGACCAGCACCCGCTCGGGGGCGCCGCCGGCCGTGACCAGCGTCGCCTCGCCGGGTTGCAGCGCGAGGCTGCCGCCGGTGCCGGCATCGATGCGGGCGCGGCCGCTGTCGAGGTACACCAGCCAGCGCAACCCGGGCAGCGGGGACAGCATCGTCGAATCGACCAGCGTGCGAGGCAGCACGTCGCCGCGGGCGCCGCCGCGCAGCATCAGGTTGAAATCCCGCGTTGGGCCTTCCGGCAGCAGCCCGGCAGGGGCGGGCGATCCGTCGAAACACAGCGTGCCGAAGCGCGGTGCTGCCAGCTCGCGGCCGTCCGGAAAGCGCAATGCCATCGGCGCGTCCAGGGGAACCAGCATCCGCCCGGTATCCGGCAGGTCCGAGAATGGTCCGGGCGCCTCCACGTTGGCGATGCTGACGCGGATCGTCCACGCGTCAGCGTCCGGTTCGCGCAACAACACGGTGGTGCTCCCGGCGCCGTTGGCCCATGGCTCCCTGCGTTGGGCGGAACGGGGAATGGCGCGCAGGATCGACACTTTCACGATGGTAACCGCGTCGGCCGGGCGTCAGTCGAGCAGCTTCTGCAGCGATTCGATGCCGAGGCGCAGGCTGTCGCGCCACGGATACCCCACGATCGCCTCGCCGGTGTGCGCATCGCGAAAGCTTTCCTCCTGGCCTGGCGCCAGCAGGTGGCGGTAATCGACGGTGAGTTCCTCGCCTGACTCGAGATCGCGCGCGGCGAAGATGAACCCGAGCACCCACAACCCGTTCGGCTCGAAGCTGTGGTTGACGTAACAGTCGTCCGGCCAGTCCGGGGACAGCGTATAGCGGTCCTCGAACCACCGCACGGAGGTGTGCATCAAGGCCGCGCGCTCCGGATCGGCGATGATTTCCGCGAACGACCAGGTCTCGTCGATGCGGTCCGGCGCGATCGCGATGCGTCCGTGCCGGAGCGGTTCGTCCAGGAACACGCCCTTGCCGGCGCCGGGAATCAGGGAAGGTGCGATGCGGTAGCGGGGCAGGATCACGGACGACGAACTCGCGCGGGGCAAGCGCGCGAGTGTAGTGCGGGCGGTGGCGATGCGCGGGCACCGCCACCGCGCACGTGGATCAGTGCTTGCGGGCGGCCTTCTTCGAAGGCGCGGCGGCGAGCTTGCTGCTGCCGTTCAGGCGGATGGCGTCGCGATTGCGCGCCAGGGTCTTGTCGCCGACGCCCTTGACGTTGCCGACGTCATCGACGCTCTTGAACGGGCCGTGTGCGGAGCGGTACGCCACGATCGCCTGCGCCTTGGCAAGGCCGACGCCGTCGAGCGACGTGGCGATGGTCTGCGCGTCGGCCTTGTTGATGTTGACCGGGGTGGCGGCGAAGGCGGGCAGGGTGAACGCGAGGCAGAGTGCCAGTGCGGCAAGTGATTTGCGGAACATGATGGTTTCCTCCTGGTGGATCGCGCCGCGGAATGCGGGCGTGGGCAAAGCTTGCCGCGGCCGTTGCGCGGGCACAGCCGGCTTGCGCTGCACGGATGCGTGGGGCTGCGGAGCGGCCGCGTGTGGGGATTGCCTGACGCGGTCGCTGTTAGACTGCAGGATTCATGTTGTGCAGGAGTGCGTCCATGGATGCCGGCAAGGTCGGATCGTTCATCAGCAAACTGTGGGACGACGAGGTGATCCCGCAGCTCGTCGACTACATCAGGATCCCC
>DASSOQ010000146.1:0-12573 GCA_035700365.1 Rhodanobacteraceae bacterium
GTCCTTCGCCAGCTTCTCGATCAGGTCCAGCACGCGCTTGACGCAGGACGCCTTGATCCGCTCGATCTGCCGGTTGTGCTGCAGGATCTCGCGGCTGACGTTGAGCGGCAGGTCGTCGGCGTCGACCACGCCGCGCACGAAGCGCAGGTAGTTCGGCAGCAGTTCCTCGGCCGCGTCCATGATGAAGACGCGCTTGATGTAGAGCTTGACGCCCTTGCGTTCGTCACGCGCGCCCATCAGGAGGTCGAACGGCGGCTGCGCGGGAACGTAGAGCAGCGTGGTGAAGCGCTGGCTGCCCTCGACGCGGTTGTGGCTCCAGGCCAGCGGATCGTTGAAGTCGTGGCCGAGCGATTTGTAGAACGCCTTGTATTCGTCGTCGGAAATCTCCGACTTGTTTTTCGCCCACAGGGCCGAGGCATCGTTGACGGTCTCCCACTCGTCGGTGGCTTGGCCGTCCTTGAATTTCTTCATCCGGATCGGGAAGGCGACGTGATCGGAATACTTCCGGATCAGGTCGCGCAGCTTCCAGTTGTCGAGGAACTCCTTTTCGTCCTCCTTGAGATGCAGGATCACCGACGTGCCGCGCGCGGGGGTCTCCTCGACGGCTAGCGAATACTCGCCCTTGCCGTCGCTTTCCCAGCGCACGCCCTCGTTCTCCCCGGCGCCGGCGCGGCGGGTCAACACCGTCACCTTGTCGGCCACCACGAACGCCGAGTAGAAGCCCACGCCGAACTGGCCGATCAGGCGCGCGTCGGCCTGCTGCTCGCCGGACAGTGTCTCGAGGAAGCGCCGGGTACCGGAACTCGCGATCGAGCCCAGGTTCGCGACGATTTCGTCCCGGCTCATGCCGATCCCGTTGTCGCGAACCGTGACGGTTCCCGCCTCCTTGTCGAACTCCAGGTCGATGTGCAGCTCGGCATCTTCGCCCAGAAGGCCGGGCTCGCCGATCGCCTCGAAGCGCAGCTTGTCGCAGGCATCGGAGGCGTTGGAAACCAGTTCGCGCAGGAAGATCTCCTTGTGCGAATACAGGGAGTGCGTCACGAGGCGAAGGACCTGCGCGACTTCGGCTTCGAAGGGGCGGGTTTCGGTGGTGGTGGCATTCATGTGCGGAATTTCCAATGTGCGCTCAGAGCGGGGTTCGAAAACGGGGTCCGGGAGCCGGAGATCGTAAACCGGAGACCCGAAACCCGGGACCTGAAAGCATAAAACCTTGCGTCATTCCGGGCGAGCGTGCAAGGCCCGCGAGATCCGGAACCTGCCTGGTCGGTCCCTCCGGATTTCCCACCGGCGCCCTGTGCCGCCCGAGCGGTGAAATTCAGGCGACCGCAATGCCGCGCAGGCGCGCAATGCGTTCCTCAATGGGCGGATGACTCATCCACAGGCGCTGGATTCCGCGCGCGAGGCCGCCCGAAATCCCGAACGCGTGGACGGCCCTGGGCAGCGTATTCGCACCCTGCTGCATGCCGAGGCGCTGGAGTGCCGAAATCATCCGGTCGCGCCCGGCCAGCCGCGCGCCGCCGCCGTCGGCACGGAACTCGCGCCAGCGGGAGAAGGCCATCACGATCAGCGACGCGAGCAACCCGAACACGATCTGCAGCACGATCACGATCGCGAAGTAGCCCACGCCTCCACCGCGGTTGTTGCCTCCGCTGATCGCGCTGTCGACGATCCTGCCGACCACCCGCGCCAGGAAAATCACGAAGGTGTTGAGCACGCCCTGCAGCAGCGTCATGGTCACCATGTCGCCGTTGGCCACGTGGGTGACTTCGTGTCCGAGCACCGCGCTCGCCTGGTCGCGATTCATGCTCTGCAGCAGTCCCGTGCTGACCGCGACCAGCGCGCGGTTCCGGCTCATTCCGGTCGCGAACGCGTTCATTTCCGGTGCGTCATAGATCGCGACTTCGGGCATGCCGATGCCGGCCTTCTGCGCAAGGTGCCGCACGGTCGCGACCAACCAGCGCTCCTGCTCCGTTTCGGGCCGGTCGATCACATGCGCGCCGGTGGTCCACTTCGCGATGGACTTGGACATGGCGAGCGAAATGAACGCCCCGCCGAAACCGAAGACGGCGGCAAAACCGAGCAGCGGACCGAGGCCGCCGTAGCCGCTGGCGGCAAGCCAGGCGTCGATGCCGAAGATCCTGCAAATGATCGTCAGCAGCGCCAGCACCGCGATGTTGGTGAGGACGAATAGCAGGATTCTTCGCATGTTCCGATGGACCTCGCAATGGCCCGCCCGCGGCGGCGCATGTTCGTGAATCCCCTGGTTCAGGGGCGGCGGAGTCCCGCCAATCGAGGGATTCCGCCCGGTGGAGAAAGTCTGGATGCCGGATTCCGCGGCAGGTCACTTCCGTGCCGGCCGCAGACGCGGGATCGGGTCGCGCGGCCGCGATTTCAAGTGACAACAATGCGTCCATCCCGCACGATTGGACCGCTCATCCGGTGGAATGTTCGTGCGGCCGCCGTGCACGAACGTGCAGGCGGGAACTGCGCCGGCCGGGGCCGGTTCGCGGATGGCTGCCGGCGAGGCCGCCGGGTGGGGTGCCAACCGGCAGGGCACGCCAATGCGGCGGCGCCGCCCCCTCCACGCGCAGCGGGGCGCAGCCGTCAGGCAGCCTGGCCCATCCGGATGATCCAGCGGTACAGCAGGACCACCAGGGCGGCAAAGACGACGCCGCCGATGATGATCGAGGGCGTGGCGAACGCGTCTCCCACCAGCGCGATCGGGCCTTGCTTGCCGCTGAATCCCACGATGCCGGCAAAGATCACGGCCAGCAGGCTTTCGCCAACGATCAGGCCGGATGCCAGCAGCACGCCGAGCTGTTTGGTCGCGTCGGTGTTCGGCCTGCGTTCGGCGCGGCGATCGAACCAGGCGCCGACCAGTGCACCCACGACCACCATCAGCGTGGTGGAGGTGGGCAGATAGATGCCGAGCCCCACCGCGAGCGGCGGCAGCCGCGGACCCTTCTTCGCGAGGCCCAGCACTTCGTCGAGGATGATGATCGCGACGCCGATGGCCGCGCCGAGCCCGATCATGTCCCACGGCACCGCGCCGGTGATCACGCCCTTGGCGAGTGCCGAGATCAGGCCGGCCTGCGGCGCCGGCAGCGCGGTCGCCGGATCGGCGCCTGGCGCACCCAGGAACCCATAGGTGTGCTGCAGGAGGTCGAGGACCGGAGGTATCACGACCGCCCCGGCCAGCACGCCGATCACCAGCGCCCACTGTTGCAGGGCGGGCGTTGCATCGACCAGTTGCCCGGTCTTCAGGTCCTGCAGGTTGTTGTTGGCGATCGACGCCACCGCGAACACGATCGCGGTGATGAACAGCGCAAACCCGACCAGCGCCTTGTCCGCGCCCGGGGGCAGAAACGGCTTCACGCCGACCACCAGCAACAGCGCCGCGATCACCACCACCAGAATCCCGACGCCCGACAGCGGGCTGTTGCTGGAGCCGATCAAGCCCGCCATGTAGCCGCACACGGCCGACACCAGGAAGCTCAGCAGCACCACGAAAACCAGGCCACCGATCACCAGCGTCGCGATCGCGGCGCCCAATCCATTGGTGATCGCGAAGTGCCACAACAGGAAAGCGATCGGGACGAAGCAGACCACCGAGATCAAGCCGACCAGCCCGATCGGCATGTCGTGTTCGGTGCGCGGCAACTGGTCGAGGGTGCCGGCCTTGCGTGCGCGCGATGCCCGGAACGCACCCGCCAGGCCCCCGACCAGCGGTTTCACCAGCTTGGCCAGTGTCCAGATCGCCGCGACGCCGATGGTGCCCGCACCGATGAAGCGCACGTAGTGGCTCCACCCGGCCTGCGCCACCGTGGCCGCCGCGCCTGCGGTCCAATGCACGTGCGTGAAGTACGGCACCGCCCACGCCCAGCCGATCGCAGCGCCGACCAGCATCGCGACGCCGACCCAGAGACCGACGAGGTGCCCGATCGCGAACAGCGCGAACGACAACCCGAAGTCGAAGCCTGTCGCCCCGCCCCGGGCCCCGCCGACCCGGAAATAGTCGGTCACCGCAGCCGCGAACACGCGCGTCTGCACGACCACGTAAAAGGCAGCCGATATGATTGCGCCCCACACCACGGCCCTGAGGCCGGCGCTGCCGGCCTGCGCCGCGGCGGCCGGATCAGGAGCCTTGCGCCCGCCGCGGTCGGCGGCGACAGGCACCGACTCGGCCTCGCCCATGCGGCCGATGTCCTCGGACCCCGCGCTGCCGACCTTCAGCACTTCGGCGCAGGCCACGCCTTCCGGGTAGGGCAAGTCGGAATCGGTGACCAGCGCGCGGCGCAGGGGAATGGTGTACATGACCCCGAGGATGCCGCCGGTCGCGCAGATGCCGGCCGAGATCCAGAACGGGAAGCCGGTCCAGTAGCCGACGATCACGAGGCCCGGCAGCACGAAGATGATCGACGACAACGTGCCGGCCGCCGAAGCTACCGTCTGGACGATGTTGTTTTCCTGGATCGTGGCGTCGCGCATCGCCTTCAGGATCGCCATCGAGATCACCGCGGCGGGGATCGAGGTCGAAAAGGTGAGGCCCGCTTTCAATCCGAAGTACACGTTGGCGGCGGTGAACACGATGGTGATCAAGATGCCGATGATCACGCCACGGACGGTCAGTTCGCGTTGCCTGGGCAAACCGGAGACGGCGTTCATGCATGGCTCCCCTGGATCGGTGGTTCCGCGGCCGCAATCGAGGCGCGCAGTGCGGCCGGCGGGCCGTCCGCCCGCATACTAGCCGCCGCCCATCCTGACGCAAAGGAGGTTCCTTGCCCTACCGCGGCCGCTTCGCGCCCTCGCCTACGGGCGAACTGCACTTCGGCTCGCTGGTCGCCGCGCTCGCGAGCTGGCTGCGGGCGCGCCGGCAAGGCGGCGCGTGGCTGGTGCGGATCGAGGACATCGATCCGCCGCGCGAAGTGCCGGGTTCGGCGGAATCGATCCTCGCCACGCTCCAGCGATTGGGCCTCGCCGCCGACGCCGCGCCGCTGCACCAGGCGCGGCGTGGCGACGCCTATGCGGCGGCCCTGGCGCGCCTGCGTGACGAGGGCCATGCGTTTCCCTGCTGGTGCAGCCGTGCCGAGCTCGAAGCCGCCGGGGTGGTGCACCGGGACGCACGCTGCATCTCGCCGGCACGCCGCGATCGCGCACCCGCGTGGCGGCTGCGGGTGCCCGACCTCGATATCGCATTCGAGGATGTCCTGCAGGGGCCGCGGCGCGAGAACGTGCGCGACGCGGTCGGCGATTTCGTGCTCAAGCGCGCCGACGGCTTGTGGAGCTACCAGCTCGCGTGCGTCGTGGACGATGCCTTACAGCGCATCACGGAGGTCGTACGGGGCGCCGACCTGCTGGATTCGACGCCGCGCCAGATCCTGCTGCAACGCCTGCTCGGGCTGCCGGTGCCCGCGTACCTGCACCTGCCGCTGGCGGTCGATGCCGAGGGTCGCAAGCTGTCCAAATCGACCGACGCGCCGCGGGTGGATACGCGCGATCCGCGGGCGACGATCGCCGGCGCGCTGCAATTCCTCGGGCAGGCGGTCCCTGGCGCACGAGGGCTGGCCGGGATGCTGCACGCCGCCGCCCTTGCCTTCGACCCGATCGTGCTGCACGGCGTTGCATCGCGCCCCGTCGAACCGTGCCCGCCGCGCTGATCCGCGAAGATCCCGGCACCTGCCCGGCAGCCGCGCCCCGGCACGCACGAAGCGGGTAGGATGGAGATCACCACCACCGATCGGGAGCCGTCATGAGCGCACGCGTGGCACTAGTTACGGGAGGTACCGGCGACATCGGTACCGCGATCGTCTGCCGCCTGGCGAAGATGGGGCACAAGGTCGTCACGAACTACCGCAACGAGGAGAAGACGCGCGCGTGGCGGGACAAGCTCGCGAGCGAAGGCTTCGACGTCCTCACCGTCAAGGCCGATGTGTCCGACCCGCAGTCCTGTGAGCAGATGGTCCGCGAGATCGAGCAAAAAGCGGGGCCGGTCGAGATCCTCATCAACAACGCCGGCATCACCCGCGACACCACCTTCCACAAGATGAACTACCAGCAGTGGATGGACGTGGTGAACACGAACTTGAACGCGTGCTTCAACGTCACCCGCCCGATCATCGAGGGCATGCGCGCGCGCAAATGGGGCCGGATCGTCCAGATCAGTTCCATCAACGGACAGAAGGGCCAGTACGGCCAGGCAAACTACGCCGCGTCGAAGGCCGGCATGCACGGTTTCACGATCTCGCTGGCGCAGGAAAACGCGAAACTCGGCATCACCGTCAATACGGTGTCGCCGGGCTACATCGGCACCGACATGGTGATGGCGGTTCCCGAGGAGGTGCGCGAGAAAATCGTCGCGCAGATCCCGCTGGGACGCCTCGGCGAACCCGACGAAATCGCCTACGCCGTCGCGTTCTTCCTGGACGACAAGGCCGCCTGGGTCACGGGCGCGAACCTCGCCGTCAACGGCGGGCATTACATGGGCTGGTGAAGCGCCGCGCCAATCGCGTTTCCATGCAGTTTCGCGCTTTCTGCGGTGGCCTGGCGTACCGCGGGAAGGACGGCGTCCGCGCCCTGCCACAACGCCCCCAGCTCGCGGTACGCATCCATGGCCTTGCCCTCTTCGCCCTGCATTGCGTAGGCGCGAGCCAATTGCAGACGTGCCAGCGCGCCCACCGGGTCGCTTCCGACCACTCCGGGATGCGCGAGTACCTTGCGAAATTCCGCGGCAGCGTCGGCCCCCCGGTGCAGCGCGAGATAGGCCTCGCCGCGCACGTACACCGGGGCGAGGGCGCCGAACGATCCGTGCATGCTGCTGCGAGGGACCCCGAGCTCGTAAGGCGCGGCAATTCGCAACGCTTCGATCGCCTGCATCGGTTCGCCGTCGTCGATCGCAAGCTGCGCAAGCAACGCCGGAATCTGGCTGAAGCGTAGCGAGGTGTCCTCGGGAAAACGTGCTCGCAGGTCATCCGCGAACATCCGCGCCTGCGCGGAATCCCCCGCCAGCGCCAGCGCAAATGCGGCGCCGAATTCCACATAGCGGTTGTTGGACAGCTCGAGCGCAGCCTTTGCGTGGCGTTGCGCGGCGGCCACATCCCCGAACAGCGCCGCGCGCCAGGCGGTGCCGGCCTGGAAGAGTGCCGCACGCTCGCTTTGCGAGGCTTGCAATGCCTGCGCCGTCGCCTGCTCGGACAGCACGTCCGCCTGCCGCAGCCGCCCGCGATACGCCAGTGCAAGACCTTGATGGAACGCCATCCAGTCCTCCGCACCCGACAGGTCTTTCGCGATATTCGCCTGGCGATCCATCTCCTGTTCGTCACCGCGCAGGAATGCGATGTCGTAGCGCTGCACTGCCAGCTCGGGCATGGACAGCTTGCGCGCCGCGGCGCTGTCCAGCCACGTGTTCGCACCTTCAAGATCACCCTGGTATTGATACCCGTAGGCGAGGATGCCGTAACCGATCACGAAATCCGGATCCAGGTCGATCGCAGCGCGCGCGTGTTCGAGCGTGGCGCGATAGTTGCCCAGCACCGGTTCGACAATGCCGCCCAGAAAGCCCTGCGGCACCATCGCGCGCGGATAGGCGCGTATCCAGGATTCACACACCTCGCGCGCCGCCTCCATGTTGCCGGTCACTTCCAGGTGGTAGGACGCTTCGATGAAAAACCGTTCCGCATCGCTGCTGTGGCTGCGCAACCGCCAAGCTTCGCTGGTGCTTTGCATGGCGCGCGCAGAATCCCCGAGGTCGCCGTAGACTCGCCCCAGCAACGCATGTGCCATCGCGAAACGGGGGTCGATGGACACCGCGCGCTGGAACAGCGGCAGGGCCGCCGCTGAGCCCGCCGACGCCTGCACGCGCACCGCCTGGCTGTACGCCTTCAAAGCGGCGAGCGACGCGGTCGTCGCCTGCGCGAGAGGCATGTTGTGCCGGGCGATCATCGCGCCCGATTCGCCGATCCTGCTCCTGAACCGGCCGGCGATTTCGTCCAGTGCCCGCAGGACGTCCTCCCGCTTCGCAGCCTGCGCCTGCTCAGTATCGAGAACTTCGCCGCTGTCGCAATCGCGGGCTTGCAGCCCGAGCACGTAGGCGCTTCCCAGCTTCGCGATCGACCCGTCGAGCACGATGTCGCTGGACGTGCGCTCGCAGATTTCGCGCGCCAACGCCGGAGTGAGCGCAGCATCCGCGGGACGATCCATCAAGCGCAGGGTCTGCTGGATCCGGTCCTGCGACATCAGGTTGAGCAGCGGCGATTGCTGGAGTTGCACCGCAAGCCCCTGCCGCAGCGTGTCGTCGAACAGGGGGTCGCCGGTGCGGTTGGCGAAATCGGCGACCAGCACCGGCTCGGCCGTGGGCAGCGCCGCGGGTCCATGGATGCGCAACAGCATCGCGGCCGCCACCGCAATCGCCATCGATCCGGCGCCGAGCAGCAGCGGATATTTCCATCGGTTCCGGTGCGGCGAAGCGATCGCGCCCTTCGATGCAGGAGAATCCGCCTGGGATGGCTGGCGCGAACCTTCGCCATCCGCATCCTCCGGCGTGATGACGCGCACCGTCTCCGCAAAACGGTAGCCGCGGCCCGGCAGCGTAACGATGTAGTGGCGCGTTCCGGAGGTGTCCCCCAGCGCCTTCCGCAGCATGAAGATGCTCTGGCTGAGGTTCGCTTCCTCGACGACGGTGTCCGGCCAGACGATCCGCATCAGTTCGTCCTTGGAGACGACCTCGCGGCTGCGCCGCAGGAGGGCCAGCAACACCTCGAACGCCTTCGGGGTGACCGGTATCCGCTGCCCGTCACGCAGCAGCAGTTCCTGGTCCGGGTCCGCCCGGTACGGTCCGAAGGCGTAGACGATTTTGGGTGCGGTGTTCATGGGCCCCCACCTGCCCGCCGCTCGCCACCGAACCGGTCGCTGCGAGCCGGCTCCAATCTAGCACCGCGGCGGCCGTGCGGCGTTGCGAGCGCGAAGAGCCGATTTCAGGAAGTTTTAGCATTTTTGAGGGGGCCCATGAGGACTTTTGAAGCAGGGCCAGCGCAAGTTGCTCCCGGGCCCGGCAAGCGCTCGTCGCGTGGACTGCCAGGGCCCGCGCGCACCCATCAAGGAGAACAAGTCATGCAACCGAAGCATTCCATATCCCCGCGAAGCCACCTGGCAAGGACACGCTCACGAGCGTTGGCACTGGCACTCGCGCTCGCGCTCGCGCCGCTCGGCGCGATGGCGGGCGGCCATTCGGCTCATTCGATGCCGCGCTACACCTTCACCGACCTCGGCACCCTGGGAGGCACCTTCAGCCTCGCCTACGGCATCAACAACCGGGGGCAAGTCGCCGGCTTCTCGACCCTCGTGGGCGATGCGGTCGAACACTCCTCGGTGTGGGAGTTCGGCCGCACGACCGATCTGGGCACCCTCGGCGGCCCCGACAGCCAGTCCTTCACGGGCCTCAATGAATCCGGGGCAGTCCCGGGCGTCGCGGAACTCGCGTCTCCGGATCCGAACGGAGAGGACTTTTGCGGCATCGGCACGCACCTGACGTGCCTCGGCTTCCTCTGGCGCGGGGGCGTGATGACACCTCTCGGGACTTTTGGCGGCAACAACAGCGGGGCCGCGATGGTGAATGACCTCGGGGTCGTCGCCGGTTACGCGGAGACCGCCGTACCGGACACGGATTGTCCGCCGCCGCAATTCCTGCATTACCAACCGGCCGTCTGGAAGGGACGCCAAATCAAGTCGCTTCCGATTTATCCGGGCGACACGGAAGGCGCGGCCTTCTGGATCAACAACTGGGGAGAGGTCGTTGGCGCCTCCGGTGTCTGCGCGTCCTTCGATCCCCGTTATGCGGTGCCGATCCGGCCCGATCACGCACTGTTGTGGCGCTCCGGCCACACCATCGACCTCGGCAATCTCGGCGGGCATTACAACAATTCCGCCTTTGCGATCAACGACCTTTCAGAAATCGTCGGAGCTTCCGATATCGCGGGCGACACGCCGGATGCGGGATTCCAGCACGCCTTCCTGTGGCGGCACGGCAGGATGGAGGATCTCGGTACGCTGCCCGGCGACCAGCAGAGTGCAGCGGTGGCGATCAACCGGCGGGGGCAGGTCACGGGCGTCTCCGTCGACGGCGAAGGGAACATCAGGGGCTTCCTGTGGCAGCGCGGCAGGATGTACGACCTCAACGACCTGATTCCAGCAGGATCGCCGTATTACGTCCTGCACGGGTTCGGCATCAACGACCGGGGCCAGATCGTAGGCTTTGCGGTGAACACCGACACCGGCGAAGTGCACGGTTTTCTCGCCAATCCCGAACGCCATGGCCAATCCGCCGGCAGGATCCACCACCGCACCAAGCCGGTGCTGTCGGCGCGGGTGCGCCGCGCGTTGCTGCACTGGCTGCATTCCAGGCGGATTGGCGTTCGCCTGGCGGCGCACTGACGTTGCCGCAGCCGATTGCATGCGAGGCGCGTTCCCGCAGCGGCTTTTCGGGAGCGCGCCTTGCTTCGCGCGCACGCGGAGGGACCGACGTTGTCATGCGATAATCCGCGATTGCCCTCCGATCGCAAGACCCGCCCGCAATGCCCCGCGAAATCCTGGTCACCAGCGCCCTGCCCTACGCCAATGGCGCGATCCACCTGGGGCACATCGTCGAGCACGTCCAGAGCGACATCTGGGTGCGCGCGATGCGGATGGCGGGGCACACGGTGCATTACGTGTGCGCGGACGACGCGCACGGCACCTCGATCATGCTGCGCGCCGAGCGCGAAGGCATCACGCCGCAGGCGCTGATCGAAGGCGTGTGGAAGCAGCACACCGCCGACCTGCGCGATTTCGGCATCCGCTACGACCACTACTCCACGACCCACAGCGCCGCCAACCGCGAACTGACCTACCAGATCTGGCGCGCGCTCGAAAAGAACGGGCACCTCGAGTCGCGGCCGGTCAAGCAGTTGTTCGATCCCGAGCGGCAGATGTTCCTGCCCGACCGCTTCATCAAGGGTGAGTGCCCGGTCTGCCATTCCAAGGACCAGTACGGCGATGCCTGCGAGGTGTGCGGCAGCACCTACACGCCGATGGACCTGATCGATCCCTACTCGGTCGTGTCCGGCGCCAAGCCGGTCGAGAAGGAATCGCTGCACTTCTTCGTGAAACTGGCGGACTTCGAGGTGCTGCTCAAGGCATGGCTGGAGGAACGCCGCGCCGCCGGTGGCCTGCAGGCGGAGGTCGTCAACAAGTTGCAGGAATGGTTCGCCGAGGGACTGCGGAGCTGGGACGTGTCGCGCGACGCGCCGTACTTCGGTTTCGAGATCCCCGACCAGCCCGGCAAATACTTCTACGTGTGGGTGGACGCGCCGGTCGGCTACCTCGCCGCCTTCAAGGAACTGTGCGAAGCCAAGCGTGGCGGATTGACGCCGCTCGATTTCGAGCGCTTCACCCGGCAGGACGCCGACGATACCGAACTGGTGCATTTCATCGGCAAGGACATCATCTATTTCCACACATTGTTCTGGCCGGCGATGCTGCACGGCGCGGGGCTGCGGATGCCGACCGCGGTGAACGTGCACGGCTTCCTGACCGTGGACGGGGCCAAGATGTCGAAGTCGCGCGGCACCTTCGTCAACGCGCGCACCTATCTCGATCATCTCGACGCCGACTACCTGCGCTATTACCTGGCCTCGATGCTGGGTCCGACGCTCGCCGACATCGATCTCGACTTGAAAGCCTTCGAGGAGCGCGTCAATTCGCACCTCGTCGGGAAATGGGTGAACATCGCCAGCCGCTGCGCGGGCTTCGTGCACAAGTTGTTCGATGGCCGGCTTGCGGTTTCGCTGCCCGAAGCGGAGCGCGCACGCTACGACGCCGCGGCGCAGAAGCTTGCATCCTGCACGGCGCTCTACGAAGCGCGGGACTACGCCGCCGTGGTGCGCGTGATCATCGAAGTCGCCGACGAAGCCAACGCCTATGTCGCCGAGCACGCGCCGTGGGTGCTGGCCAAGGACGAGACCCGGCGCTCCGAACTGCACGCGGTGCTGACGCTCGCGCTCAATTACTTCCGCCTGCTGTCGATCTGGCTGGCTCCGGCCGTGCCTGCGACCGCGGCGCGTGCCTTCGCGTTCCTCGGCGACACGCCGGTGCGATTCGACGCGGCACTCGAGCCGTTGCTCGACCACCGGATCCAGCCCTTCAAGGCGCTCGCCACCCGAATCGACCCCGACCGGATTGCCACCATGATCGAAGCTTCGAAGGAATCGCTGCACGTGAATCAAGCCCCATCCCCAGCCAATCCTCCCCGTGGAGGGGAGGGCTCAAAAGCGACCTCGGCCGCTCCCGGCTCCGGGTCCGGGGTCGCCGGTCCCGACCTTGTCTCCATCGACGACTTCGCCAAGCTCGACCTGCGCGTCGCGCGGGTCGACGTCTGCGAATTCGTGGAAGGGTCCGACAAGTTGCTCCGCTTCGAACTGGACGCCGGCGAACTCGGCAGGCGCCAGATCTTCTCGGGCATCAAGGCCGCCTATCCCGAACCTGGAAAACTGGTCGGCCGCAACGTGGTGTTCATCGCGAACCTGGCGCCGCGCAAGATGCGGT